>NZ_JAMXBK010000024.1:0-321264 GCF_023913815.1 Pseudarthrobacter cellobiosi | reverse complement strand
GGTGACAACACCCCCCGGATCATTGATGACTGGGGGACTTAATCATGCCGAGACCGACAGGCCAACAACCCCAATTCTTACTCGTTAAGGGGCTACTAAAAAGGTAACGGGGAAGTTAGGCCTTGAGCTTGGGCTTGACGTCCTTGGTGTAGATTCCCTCGAGGGTAGCCTTCAGCTCGGTCAAGGTGGCCTTCACGTCGCCCTGTTGGGTGAGGATCTTGGCGGCGGCCTTGGCCATCTCCTGGTCAGCCCCGGGCAGGAACACGCGGGCCCGGTCCTGGACCTTGGTCACGGCGAGCTGGTCCATGGCGGTTTTGATCTGGGGAGTCTGTGCCAGCACCGTGGCCATGTCCGCCGACGTACGGGTGGGCATGTAACCGGTGGCAGCGGAGAACGCTGCCGTGTTTTCCGGCTCGGTCATGAACTTCAGGAACGTTCCTGCGGCGAGCTGTTCCTCTTTGCTAATGCCGCTGGGGATGCCCAGCCCTGCGCCGCCGGTGGGGCACACGCCGCTGGTCTCCTTAGGCCCGCCTGGCAGGAAGCCGACGCCGACGTTGAACGTGGCGGACTTCAGGACGCCCAGAAGCGAGCCCGTGGAGGAAATGGTGGAGGACGTCAGGCCGGCAGAGAAGTCGTCAGCGGCTTCCTTGGACGAGACGCCGGCCCAGTTGTGCTTGTAGATCGAGTCCTGGGCCCACTGCAGGGCTTCCACGGCTTCGGGTGAATCGCACGTGATCTCCCAATCCTTGGACCACGCGCCGCCCCAGCCCCAGAGATTGTTCTGCAGTGTCCAGCCGGCGTAGCCAGCCAGGGCGGGATAGATGTAGGCGTACTGCGCCCCGGAGGACGCTTTCAGCTTGGGGGCCCATTCGCCGAATTCCTGCCATGTTGCCGGTGCCCGGTCCGGCAGGCCGGCGGCGGCGAAGTGGTCCTTGTTGTAGTAGAACAGCGGCGTGGACCGCCCGTACGGGAGCGCCCACTGCCGGTCATCGTACTTGTAGTCATCCACCAGGGACTGGCGGAAATCGTCAACCTTGATGTCCAGCTCCTTGATGAGCCCGTCGACCGGAATGATGCTGCCGTTGGTGAAGTAGCGGAACCACCAGACGTCGGACAGCACGACTACTCCGGGCAGTCCCGATTTGGCGGCCTGGGACGTCTGGAACTTCTGGGCGATTTCCTCGTAGTTCGCGCCGGCCGTTACCAGGTTGATCTGGATATCCGGGTACTTCGCGTGGAACTTTTCGATGATGGCCTTCTCGACGTCCTGGGACTTGCCCGGGTGGTTGGTCCAGAAGTCGATCTTCGCCGCCGGCTTCACGCCGCTGAAGTCGATTTCCGCGGCTTCCGTTGAGGTGGTGGTGCCGCCGGTATCAGGCCCCCCGCAGGCGGAAAGCGCTGCGGCGCCGGCCGTTACGCCAGCCAGCCCCAGGAAATGCCTCCGGTCCAGATTTGTTGCCATGATGGTTCCTTTCGGTTGTTGCCTAGGAAGGTCTTGCTGTTGGGGTGGAAGAACGACGGCGGAGCCGGGGTCAGCCGGTCACGCTGCCTTGGGTGAGGCCCGCGACGATGTAACGCTGGAGCGCTGCGAAGACCACCAGGATGGGCACGATGACCAGCACGGCGCCGGCCATGAGGATGCCCCAGCCGGAGGCGTTGCTTTCGGAGTTCTGCAGCAGCGTCAGGCCAACGGGCAACGTCATGGTTTCCGGACGGTCGGTGATGATCAGCGGCCAGATGTATTCGTTCCATTCGCTGACCACCGTCACCAGCGCCACGGTGGCAATGGAGGGAATGGACACGGGGACCACGATCTGCCACAGGCGGCGCCAGTGCCCGGCGCCGTCGATCTCGGCGGACTCGAGGATGGAGGCAGGCAGCGTCAGGAAGTGCTGCCTCAGCAGGAACGTCCCGAACGCTGTGCCAAGCCCCGGCAGGATGATGCCCCACAGGGTGTTCTTGCCGCCCAGCCCGGCGATCAGGATGTAGTTCGGCAGGATGGAGACCTGCGGCGGGACCATCAGGGCCACAAGGATGAGGATGAAGATGGCGTTCCTGAAGGGGAAGCGCACGAATACCAGTGCGTAGGCCGTGAGGATGGCCAGCAGGACTTTAATAGTTGAGCCCACCACCGTGACGATGGTGCTGTTGATGAAGAACTGCGCGAACGGCACGGTAGTCATCGCAATGTTGTAGTTCTCCGGGTTCAGGCTCGCCGGCAGGATTTTAAGGTCCATGGTGATGATTTCCCCGGGCAGCTTGAAGGAGCTCAGGATCATCCACAGCAAGGGCAGGAAAACCACCAGCGTTGCCAGCAGCAGGGGAACGTAGCCGCCGGCGATGGTCTGGATGAGGTTCCGTGCCGAGAAGGGCCGGTCCCGGGGGATGAAAGTTTCGCACGGTGCGACAGGGGGAGCCGTTGGGTCAGGGTTGACCGGAGAGAGCGAACTCATGAGTAGTGCACCTTCCGTTCCACGAAACGCAACTGCAGGACAGTGATGACCAGCAGGATGGCGAAGAGGACCACGGAAATCGCTGCGGAGTACCCTGCCCTGTTGAACGCGCCGAACGCCTGCAGGTAGGCCTCGTAGATCAGGGTACTGGTGCCGGTTCCGAGGGGTGTCATGATCCGGATCAGGTCGAACGCCTGGAGTGAGCTCAGCATGGTGGTGATCAGGAGGAAGAAGGTGGTGGGGGACAGGAGCGGGATGGACATGCTGAGGAAGCGCCTGAATCCGTTCGCCCCGTCCAGCGAGGCAGCCTCCATGACGTCCTGCGGCAGTGACTGCAGGCCCGCGAGGTATACCACGGCGCAGTAGCCAAGGTTTTTCCAGACATAAACCAGGATGACCATCACCAGCGACAGCTGGGGATCGTTGATCCATTGCGGGCTCTGCTGGCCGATGCCGCGGAGAATCCAGGCCAGGACGCCGTATCCCGGATCGAAGATGAAAAGCCAGACCAGGCCAACCCCCACCCCGGAGAGCACATAAGGAGCGAAGACAGCGGACCGGGCAAACGTGGTGCCCCGTACCTTGGAGTTCAGCGCTAACGCGATGACAAGCCCCAGCAGCATGGAGCCGCCGACGGTCACCAGTGTGAACACGGCGGTGGTGCCCAGTACCTTGGGGGCGTCGTCGCTGGTGAAGAACGTGACGTAGTTGTCGATTCCCACCACGGTGGCCGATGCGGAGCCAAGGGTCCAGTCGAGGGTTGAGTAGTAGATGTTGCTGATGAGGGGCCGGTACGTGAATACTGCGATCAGTATCAGGTTGGGGAGTGCCAGGGCGAGGAAGACGAAGAAGTCCCGCCGGGCCCGGCCGGACCAGCGCCGGGTCTGGTGTTTGCCGGGCGGACCGGATTGGTCGGGCGGACTGGCCGGTGACGTGGAAGCGAGTTGCCGGGTCATTGGTGTCTCTAACGGATCGGGGCCTGCAATGGCTGGCCGATGGGCAGGGGTTCTAGGCATACTTCACCACACGGCTGGTGGGCAGAATCCCGCATAAGCCCTCGTCAGAGGATAGTTATTGAAGGCTTCATTGCCCATTAACGCTGTGTTGCTTGCAGTATTGCATAGTGTTTGCCTGACGGGCGGGAAGTGCTGTACTGCGATAGCGCAGAATGGATCGCATGGGAGCAATCACGGATGTGCCTGGGATCAGGGTTGGGCACACGCAGAAGACCGACGACGGGTGGCTGACTGGCGTCACCGTGGTGCTGCCGCCGCCGGGGGCTGTCGGGTCGGTGGACGTCCGGGGCGGGGGACCCGGAACACACGAGACCGACGCGCTGGATCCCACCACGCTCGTTTCCACGGTGGACGCCGTAGTCCTCACCGGCGGCAGCGCGTATGGGCTGGTCTCCGCCCACGGTGCGCAGCGCTGGTGCGAGGAGAACGGCCGGGGCTTCGCGGTCACCGGGGGAGTGGTGCCGATCGTCCCCGCCGCCGCCATCTTTGACCTTGGCAGGGGAGGCGACTTCTTAGCACGCCCGACGGCGGACATGGGATACGCGGCAACCGCCGCCGCTGCTGCCGAAAAGGACGGGCACGACGTCGGACGCGGCAGTCTGGGCGCCGGCACCGGAGCGATGATCGGACGCGGACAGTTCAAAGGGGGAGTGGGGACGGCTTCGGTCACGCTCGAGAACGGCGTGGTTGTGGGGGCGCTGGCCGTGGTGAACGCTCTGGGGTTTCCGGTTGTCGACGGGCGGCAGGAGCCGCAGCCCTCCGCGCGCTCGGTCGTTCCGCCCCACGAGCCCCCTAACCTCGCAAGCTCGGCCAGGGAACCCGGCTCGCGTGGGCCCACCTTAGAGGCGCGCTTCCGGGTTCCCGATTCCCCGTCAGCGGATGCCGGGCCACCTGCGCTCAATACGACACTTGTAGTTGTGGCGACAAACGCTGTCTTGGACCCCGCCGAGTGCAAGAGAACTGCTTCTGCGGCACATGCTGGGCTGGCTCGGGCGCTGAACCCCTCGCACACCCTGGCCGACGGCGATACTGTCTTTTGCCTTGCTACCGGAGGTGTGGCATTGGACCGGAGTACTGAAACTGCCCGGCAGGTGAGTCTCATTACCCTGCAGAGTGCGGCAGCCGACGTCGTACGCTTGGCGATACTGGACGGGATTTCGGCAAGCTCAATTACCGGGTAGGGTGTGTACTTTCATTTTTAGTTTGGACTTTCTACCCACTTACAGTAAAGTGGTTTGTTGGTTGTCTGCCCAGCTGTGCCCTGTTTGGGGCCGGAGGTGATAACCGATCCAACAAAAACGTTCGTGGTCATGTCCGGTGCAATCCGGCAGGGCTGCGGCAACAACAGTTAGCGGAGGGTATGGCCAAGAAGGACGGGGTCATTGAGATCGAAGGCGTTGTGACTGAGGCGCTGCCTAACGCGATGTTTCGCGTTGAGCTGACCAACAAGCACATCGTACTCGCGCACATCTCAGGCAAGATGCGCCAGCACTACATCAGGATTCTCCCTGAGGACCGGGTAGTGGTGGAACTGAGCCCTTATGACCTCACTCGGGGTCGTATCGTCTACCGCTACAAGTAAATTCTGGGCGGCCTCAGCATGAGCTGACGGCTGCTCCAGTTGACCAACTGCCACACGCAAAGGAATGCCATGAAGGTCAAGCCGAGCGTCAAGCAGATCTGCGAAAAGTGCAAAGTGATCCGCCGTAATGGCCGGGTCATGGTGATCTGCGAGAACCCGCGCCACAAGCAGCGCCAGGGCTAATTTCCCTCCCGAGGGAAATCCTGGGTTGCTAACCCACGCAAGTAAATAAAGGCAGCACAAGCTGAATTGGGACGTATGAGCCCGGACAGCTAACCCCCGGTCGGAGGCTGGGGCCGCACAGAACGTGCGGGTGTACTGCCTACGACCTCCGGTTTATTCAAGGAGTACTGCCAATATGGCTCGTCTCGCTGGCGTAGACATTCCCCGCGAAAAGCGGTTGGAAATTGCGCTTACTTACATCTACGGCGTGGGCAAGACCCGTGCACACGAAACCCTGGCTGCCACTGGCATCAGCGCTGACGTCCGCGTTAAGGACCTCACCGATGCACAGCTGGTAGAGCTTCGTGACTACATTGAAGGCAACTACAAGGTTGAGGGTGACCTTCGCCGCGAAGTAGCAGCTGATATCCGCCGCAAGGTTGAAATCGGCAGCTACGAAGGTATTCGCCACCGCAAGGGCCTGCCAGTGCGCGGACAGCGTACGAAGACGAACGCACGTACCCGTAAGGGTCCGAAGCGCACCGTTGCAGGCAAGAAGAAGGCTCGTTAAATCCCTCGGGATTGACTCGTCTTCCCCCAATAACTTTCTGTAGGAGAAAAAATGCCCCCGAAGACTCGTGGCGCGGTTCGCAAGCCGCGTAAGAAGGACAAAAAGAATATCGCGCTGGGCCAGGCGCACATCAAGAGCACTTTTAACAACACCATCGTGTCCATCACGGACCCGAACGGCGCTGTTATCTCTTGGGCTTCCTCAGGTGAGGTTGGCTTCAAGGGCTCACGCAAGTCCACCCCGTTCGCAGCCCAGATGGCTGCCGAAGCTGCTGCCAAGCGTGCGCAGGAGCACGGCATGCGCAAGGTTGACGTTTTCGTCAAGGGACCGGGTTCCGGACGCGAGACCGCAATCCGCTCGCTGCAGGCCGCTGGCCTGGAGGTTGGCTCCATCCAGGACGTCACCCCCGCTGCGCACAACGGTTGCCGTCCGCCGAAGCGCCGCCGCGTCTAAGGCTTTTCCAGCAGCTTGAGCTTGCCCGGACCGTCAATGGTCCGGGCAAGCCCAGCCGCGTTAAGTCTTCAGACCGAATTTCCACCACCTGTGTTGCGTCATATAGCGGATGCTCGCCGAAAGGAAACCTAAGTGCTCATTGCACAGCGCCCCACCCTCTCCGAAGAGGTAGTCTCCGATAACCGCTCGCGTTTCATCATTGAACCGCTGGAACCGGGCTTCGGCTACACCCTCGGAAACTCCCTCCGCCGTACCCTGCTCTCTTCCATCCCCGGTGCCGCTGTAACCAGCATCCGGATCGATGGCGTGCTGCACGAGTTCACCACGGTTCCGGGTGTCAAGGAAGATGTCACTGAGATCATCCTGAACATCAAGAGCCTGTCGGTTTCCTCCGAGCACGACGAGCCGGTTGTGGCTTACCTGCGCAAGCAGGGCCCCGGAGTCGTCACCGCCGCGGACATCGCTCCGCCGGCCGGCGTCGAATTCCACAACCCGGATCTGCACATTGCCACGCTGAACTCGAAGGGCAAGTTCGAACTCGAACTGACCATCGAGCGCGGCCGCGGCTACGTTTCGGCAGCTCAGAACAAGTCCGGCGACTCCGAGATCGGCCGTATCCCGGTCGACTCGATCTACTCGCCGGTCCTGAAGGTTACTTTCCGCGTGGAAGCAACCCGTGTTGAGCAGCGCACCGACTTCGACAAGCTCATTGTCGACGTCGAGACCAAGCAGGCCATCGCCCCGCGCGATGCTGTTGCTTCCGCAGGTACCACCCTGGTGGAACTCTTCGGTCTGGCCCGCGAGCTGAACACCGCAGCTGAAGGTATCGAGATTGGCCCGTCGCCGACGGATGCTGCCCTGGCAGCAGACATGGCACTGCCGATCGAGGATCTGGACCTCACCGTCCGTTCCTACAACTGCCTCAAGCGTGAGGGCATCCACACCGTGGGTGAACTTGTTGCACGCTCCGAGGCTGACCTCATGGACATCCGTAACTTCGGTGCGAAGTCCATTGACGAGGTCAAGGCAAAGCTGGTTGAACTGGGCCTGTCCCTCAAGGACTCGCCTCCCGGTTTTGACCTCGCAGCACGCGCCGCAGCAATTGAAGAGGACGACGCCGCTTTCGGCGACGACGAACTCTAACAAACAGATCTTGGCCGGCTGGCTGGATGCACCACGGTGTGCGCAGCCCACTGGCTTCCATATGAGGAGAAACTATTATGCCTACCCCCGCTAAGGGTCCGCGCCTCGGAGGCGGAGCGGCTCACGAGCGTCTTATGCTCGCGAACCTGTCCGCCGCACTGTTCGAGCACAAGCGGATCACCACCACGGTGACCAAGGCCAAGCGACTGAAGCCGTACGCCGAGCGCCTGGTGACTTTCGCCAAGCGTGGCGACCTGGCTTCCCGCCGCCGTGTACTCGGCCTGATCAGCAACAAGGGCATCGTCCACGAGCTGTTCACCGACATTGCACAGGCGGTGGAGAACCGCGACGGCGGCTACACCCGCATCACCAAGATCGGCAACCGTAAGGGCGACAACGCTCCCATGGCTGTCATCGAACTGGTTCTCGAGCCGGTTTCCGCCAAGCAGGCCGTTGTGGCCGAGGCTACCCAGGCTGCCGCCAAGGCTGCTCCGGTTGCTGAGCCTGTCGAGACCGAAGCTGCTGAAGCCAAGTACGCCGGCTCCAAGCCTGCTACGGCTGACAACGTTGCCCCTGAGGGCTTCGAGGTCAAGGGCAACGAGGACTCCATGAAGTACCACGTTCCCGGCTCACGCTGGTACGACGCCACGGTTGCTGAAGTCTGGTTCGACTCTGCAGAGTCCGCCGCAGCCGCAGGCTTCGTGCCTGCCGGTGGCGAAGCTGCACAGGCCGTCGAAGCTGAGTAATCAGGCTCTGACGCTCCAGTAGACTTATGTCTATGAACGACCAAAAACCCGCTGCCCCCGTTTTGGGGGGCGGCGGGTTTTTGCGTGTCCGGTTTGATTTATCGTACGACGGCGGCCCCTTCAACGGGTGGGCAGTGCAGCCGGGATTGCGGACCGTCCAGGGCATCCTGGAAGAGGCGCTGGCGTTGTTGATCCGCCGGCCCATCCGGGTCACCGTGGCGGGACGTACCGACGCCGGCGTGCACGCCCGCGGCCAGGTGGTCCACCTGGACCTGACCGAGGCCGAGTGGCTGAAACTGCCGCGCGGGCACGAACTGGATCCCGCCGTCGCGTTCCTTCGGCGAATTCGTGGCGCCCTCAGCAGGGGGTTGGGGGACCTGAGCGGGGCTATCGAGGTCCACCTGGTGTCCCTGGCGCCCGTGGGCTTCGATGCCAGGTTCTCTGCACTCTGGCGGCGCTACAGCTACCGCATCGCGGACGGACCTGCCCTATGGGATCCGCTCGAACGTTACTTCACGCTCTGGCACCAAAGCCCGCTGGACGTGGACCTGCTGAACGCGGGTGCCGTGCAGCTGCTGGGGCTGCAGAACTTCCTGTCCTACTGCAAGCCGCGGGAGGGTGCCACCACTATCCGTGAGCTGCAGCGTTTCGAGTTCCACCGCGGCGAGGATGGCGTTATTGTGGCGACCGTCCAGGCTGACGCGTTCTGTCACAACATGGTGCGGTCCCTGGTTGGCTCGGCCCTGTTCGTGGGCGAGGGCATCGAGGAGCCGGGATGGCTGCATGAGCGGCTGCTGGCCAAGAAACGGGACGCCAAATCTGTCCTGGCCGCCCCGCACCCGCTGGTCCTAGAAGAAGTGGCCTACCCGTCAGACGACGAGATGCTGGCCCGCGCCGAGCTGACAAGGGCAGTCCGCAAGCACTGAGCTCCCATCGATTGCTCCGTCAGCGCCCTTTTGGGCCTCGAAAAGGGCCCTTACGGAGCAGTCGATGAGGGGGTGGGGATCGTCATGGTGAACGTGCTGCCGCCGCCCAGGGCGCTGGCGCAGGCGATGGCACCGCCGTGGCGTTCCAGGATGGTCTTGGTGATGGAGAGGCCCAGCCCGGCGCCCGGGATGGCCGCGTCCCGGGCCGACTCAGCACGGAAGAACCGGCTGAAAACCTTGGCCGCATCCTCCGGCACCATGCCCATCCCGGTGTCCTGAACAACCAGCTTGACCCAGTCCTCGGTGCCGGCCGCGCTGATGGTTACAGTGCCGCCGTCGGGGGAGTACTTGATTGCGTTCGAGACCAGGTTATCCAGTGCCTGGCCGATCCGGAGCGGGTCGGCATAGGCCCAGAGCGGTGAGGGCACATCGGCCACCAGAGCCACGGAGGACCGCTCCGCGTGCGCCTGGGCCGAGCCGATGCTTGTCTCCACTAGGCCGGAAATGTCCGTGCGTTTCGGGTGAACGTTCAGGGCGGCGGAGGCCTCGAGCGTCAGGTCCGAGACCAGGGCAAGCAGCCGTTCGGAGTTGCGCTGCACCACGTCCAGGCGTTGGACCGTGAGGGCGGAGAGCCCGTCGCTGTCCTCGAGCACCAGGTCGATGTTGCCAAGGATGGAATTCAGCGGCGACCGGAATTCGTGGGACACGTTCGAGACCAGTTCCTCGTTCGCGGCCATGGCTTCAACCAGCCCCGTCACGTCGCTGTAGACGACCACCGCTCCGGTGAGGCGGCCGCCGTCGTCCATTAACGGCCTGGCCGCGGTGGATACCGCGCGCTGCTGCGGACCTTCGCCGATCCACACCAGATAGTCTGCGAATGATTCACCCTCGACGGCGCGCCGGAGGGGTCGCTTGTCCGGTGGCAGGGGAGTCACCTTGTCCTGGGCGAAGACTCGGTGTTCGCTGTGGTCGGCAGGCACGACGCCGGCCGGTGCGGCGGTCTGCTGCCAACGCCGCATCATGTTATTGGCCAGCAGCTGGTCACCGTTCGAATCGACGGCAACAATGCCGACGTCGGTGGCGTCCAGGATGGTCATCAGGAGTTCCTCGCGTTCCCGGCTCGCGGCGAGCAGCTCCCGGAGTTCCTCGCCCATGGCCTGCAGCTCGCGCTGCTGGACGCGCATGTTGACGCTGGCGAAGCGGATCGCGAGTGAAACAGCAAGCATCACCAGCGGGAAAAGAACCAATGGAGTAATGTCGGCCGCCGTGACGTTGGGGAACTTTGCGGCCGCGGAGGGGAGCATGATGAAGAACGGCCCAACGGCGCTCAAAATTAGGCTGCTACGAACCAACATTCCGGAAGCGGCGAGCCAGATGACCGGGAAAACCACCAGAACCACGAGTCCAGGGAGCAAGGTTGTGGCACTGTTCCGCAGGAGTCCGATTGCGAGCAGGTCAAGGGCGGGGATCAGCAGATAGGCGCTGCGTGGCAGGCGCTCCCACGGCGTCAGGAAACAGGCCACAAAAAGTACGAGAGGTATGGCGATTCCGGCCAGATAGAGGGGGCTGGTCAGCAGCGAGGGCCAGCCAAACGGCGTCACTATGCCCAAAATGGTGACAATCAGCATCATCGGAAGCTGGCACAGTGCCACCTGGGTGCGGGGGCCGAGCTTGCGGAAATAGAGGGCCACACCCCGGGGCGAGGGACGCATAGCCATAGGGGATCTCCAACTTTCGTGACGGCCCCCATTCCGTCCCCAATGAATTGATGCAACCGAATATCAGACGGCCGACGCGGTCTATCTTCAGAATCCGGATATGCATGTGTTGTCATGGTAATTGACTTTCCAAAACTAATCTCGAGAAGGCGTGTCATCCGCCGTTCATACTTGTACCGTATAGAGAGTTGGAGTGGATGAGGGATTGGCGCTGGGCTGATGGGGACCTCGTCCACCTGGCAACGGGGACTGATATGGAAGATCTTGGGGTTGCAGTAGTAATTGAAGACGACGCCGATGTGCGGAACCTCCTCGAAGGAGTGTTGCGCCAGGCAGGCTTTGAGGTCCATACTGCCGCCGAGGGGCGGGAAGGCGTTGAGGTGGTACGGGATAACAAGGCCCAGGTGGTCACGCTGGACATCGGCCTTCCGGACATTGACGGCTTTGAGGTCCTGCGGCGCATCCGGAACTTCAGTGATGCCTATGTAGTCATGCTGACCGGCCGGACCGAGGAGCCGGATCTGCTCTCGGCCCTGAACGCCGGGGCGGACGACTACATTGCCAAGCCCTTCAGGCCGCGTGAGCTCCGGGCCAGGGTGGCGGCCATGATGCGCAGGCCGCGCCATGAAGTCGCCATTACACCTCAGGCTGCTTCATGGGCTTCACCACCGGCCGCGCCGGCAACCTTCACCCACCCGGGGATTATCCAGCATAACGGACTCATTCTGAACTACCGGACCCGCACGGTGGTGATTGGTGAGGTCAACCTTGGGCTCACCCGCAGTGAGTTCGACCTCCTGCACACTTTGCTCCGCGGCGAGGGGGCAGTATGCACGCGGACGGACCTGGTGCGCGCGGTCCGGGGTGACCTTTATGAGGCCGATGCCTATATCAGTGAGGCTGACGAGCGGGCCGTGGAAGTCCACGTGGGGAACCTTCGCCGCAAGCTGCGGGAGGATCCGCAGTCACCGCGCTGGCTTCAGACGGTGCGCGGAGTGGGCTACCGGCTCGCACCAACAAGGACCGACCTGCAGGGCTGGCCGGGGGCTGGTCACTAGTCGTTCTTGAGGATGTAGCTCGCCTGGAGCTCTGAGACTGTACGCACTCCGTGCTCGGCGAGGGTTGCCAGCAGCGCCTGGCCTTGGACGAAGTCGCTGCGGCGGATGGCATCCTCCAGTGCTTGGGCCAGGACTGACAAACGGATCCCGCCCACCATGGTTGAAGCGATCCGCAGGCTGATGACGGCGTCCAAGGCAATGGGGCGGTCCTCGGTGTGGACCGCTGCCGCCAGTCGGCTGAAGCGCTGGTCCCACAAAGACGCGTAGTCGCGGGCGAATCCAAGGGCAAGTTCGGGGCCTTCCAGCTCTGCTTCCAGCTCCGCCAGGATGTCCGGCTCGACCCAGCGCATGGCCTCTTCTCCCGCCTGCGGCTGTCCGGAACCCAGGCCCGCAGCAGCCCCCGGCTCGGCAGGGACACCCCCGCTGCTGGAGGTGAGTCGTGGACTATCCATGCTTCAAGGCTACTTCCTGTAGTTACTTCGGAGTCCGTTTTAGGTCTATCCTGTGGAAACCTTGAGTGATCCTTGACTTTGGGTATCCGCCGTCATTGCCCGCTGAATGTGACAACCGTGTTGATAACAGCGGGACCGAGAATGGCGATGAAGAGCACGGGAAAGATAAAGAACAGCAGGGGAAAAAGGATCATCACGGGCAGTTTCATGGCCTTCTCCTCGGCACGCTGGCGGCGTTTTACCCGCATCACCTTGGCCTGGATCCGCAGCACCCGGCTGATGGCGATGCCATAGGTGTCGGCCTGGACCACAGCCTGAACGAAGCTCCGAAGTTCCGGGATGTTGGTCCGCTCGGCCAGTGCCTGATACGACTCACGCCGGCTGCGGCCCACCTGCATGTCCTGCAGGGTCCGGACCAGCTCTTCAGCCAGCGGTCCTTTGCCGTTTTCGCCGGCCCGGGCCATCGCTCCTTCGAAGCCAAGGCCGGCCTCCACCGAGATCAGCATCTGGTCCAGGGTATTGGCCAGTTCCAGCTGCATGGCCTTCTGACGCTCGGTGCCCTTGCTGTAAAGCATCAGGTCAGGGATGAAGTAGCCGAGGAACAGGAGGAAGATCCCGGCGAGCTTCATCATGGGCGTGCTTCCGACGACGCTGAGGTAGATCCCCAGGGACGCGCCCGCCAAGCCGAGGGCTATCTTGGCGCCAAGAACCTTTTCGAGGGGCATGGACAGCGGCCTGCCAGCGAGCGACAGCAAGCGATCGAGCTTGCGGACATAGGCCGGGGGAGTCAGGCGGTAACCGATCCCTGTCAGGAAGCCCCGGGATTGACTCTCCGGTGCTTCGGCAGTTTGGCGCCCCCGGGTGAGGATGGCGACGGTGGCAGTCCGCGCCTTCCGGTCGACGGACAGGATGGACCAGGCCAGGTAGCCAACGGGAACGGAAACCAACAGGAGCGAGGAAATTACCAGAGGGCTCATGGCAGGCTCAGAACTTCAGATCGATGATTTTGCGCATCCACAGGCTGCCGATGGTCATCAGGACCGCAGACGCACCGATCATGCCCCAACCGAGCGGGTGCGTGAACATCGAGTTCATGTAGCCGGGGTTCACTGTCATGAGCATCAGCACGATGCCGAAGGGCATGGCGATGAGGATGTACGCGGAGAATTTCCCCTCTGCGGCAAGGGACTTGATGTGCCCCTTGATTTCGCTGCGCTCGCGGATGGTTTCGTTGACCTGGTCCAGGACCTCCGCCAGATTGCCACCCACTTCGCGGTTGATCTGGATGGCCTGGGCAATCCAGACGAAGTCCTCGTTCCGCATGCGCTCCGACGTGTCAGTCAAGGAAGCCAACAGATCGCGGCCCAGGCTCGTCTCGGTGATAACGCGCCGCATCTCCTCCGACGTAGGGCTCTGGGATTCAGCGGCTGCGGCGTCGATGGCCCGGAGGATGCTGTGGCCTGCCCGCAGGCCGCCGGAGAGCAGCTGCAGGGTGTCGCCGAGTTGTCCATCGAACTTGGCGCGCCGTTTGCCGGCGCGGAAGCCCAGCACAATGTGGCCCACGAACGGCGCCAGGACAACAAGCAGGACGGAGACAGCAGGGACACCCATGACGAGCCCAACCAGGGCGCCCACGGTGGCGCCGGCGATGACCAGCACCATGTACTCAGTCTGGCTCAGCCGGAGCCCTGCATTTTCCAGAGCTTCGCGGTTGTAGAGACGGACGTTCCTGGTGCCCAGGAATCGTCCCAGACCACCCACCGTGGCGTCAGTTAGCAGTGTAAGGCGCGACGGCGGGTCCGCCTCGTAGGGACGGCGCCGGTCCAGGGCGATTTCGGGGGTGCGTGGTAGTACCAGCGCCACGCCCAGCATGATGGGGGCGAGGAACAGTAAAGCGGTTCCAACAATGATCAGCATCGTCCTAGGCCCTTCCGGTGCCGGTTGGGCTCGTCGCAGCGGGACCCGGCCCGGCCGGCGTGGCGAAAACGGCCGGCGACACATGGATCCCGAGGTCCTCGAACCGGTCGATGAACCGTGGACGGATACCGGTGGCAACGGGTTTGCCCAGAAAGCGCCCATGTTGGTCAACGCCCGCGGAATAGTCGAAGACGAAGGCGTCCTGAAGGGTGACAATGTCCCCTTCCATGCCTTGGACCTCAGTGACGTGGGTGATCCGCCGGGAACCGTCACGCAGGCGCGAGATCTGGACAATCAGGTTCACAGCTGATGCGATCTGCTCCCGGATGGCCCGCAGCGGCAAGTCCATCCCGGCCATGAGTACCAGCGTTTCCAGGCGGGCAACAGCGTCGCGCGGAGAGTTGGAGTGGACCGTGGAGAGGGAACCGTCGTGGCCGGTATTCATGGCCTGGAGCATGTCCAACGATTCGCCGCCACGGACCTCACCCACCACAATGCGGTCCGGCCGCATACGCAGGGAGTTGCGGAGCAGTTCGCGGATGGTCACTTCGCCTTTGCCCTCGGTGTTGGGCGGACGGCTTTCCAGCCTGACCACGTGGTCCTGCTGGATCTGCAGTTCCACGGCATCCTCGATGGTCACGATGCGTTCGTTGGCCGGCAGGAAGGAGGACAGGACGTTCAGCAGCGTGGTTTTGCCGGTACCGGTTCCGCCGGAGACAATGATGTTCAGCTTGGCCTTGACGCACGCGTCAAGGAGTTCCGCCATCTCCGGCGTCAGGGTGCCGAAGTCGATGAGGTTCCGGACCGTCAACGGGACCTTGCTGAATTTACGGATGGTCAGCGAGGAGCCGCCCACGGCCAGAGGAGGGATTACAGCGTTGACACGCGAACCGTCTTCCAGCCGTGCATCCACGAGGGGCGAGGACTCGTCAATGCGGCGTCCCACCTTGGACACGATGCGTTCGATGACCTTGCGCAGGTGCTCCTCGGAGCTGAACCGGGAATCCGCCAGCGTGAGGTGCCCTTTACGCTCCACGTAGATCTGGTCCATGCGGTTGACCATGATTTCGGTGACGTCGGGGTCATCCAGCAGCCGCTGCAGCGGGCCGTAACCGAGGACGTCGTCGGCGACGTCCTGGACAAGGCGCGTCCGCTCCTCGGCCGACAGGGGAACCTGCTCGGCATCAATGATGCGCGTCAGTTCTTCCCGCGCCGAGGTTTTCAGTTCGTGTTCGGTGATCCCGGAGTCGTTGAACCGCGCACCCAGGCGCTCGAACAGAGCGGTGGCGGCCCTTTCCTTGAGCGCGGCGAAAACGTCCACGGGCTTTAGGGGTTTCGACCGCGTCTCTTCCGGATGTGCGTGGGCAGGAACGACGACGGCGGCGGGCGGTGCCGCCGTCGTCGTTCCTTGTCCGGGGGTCTGTTCAAACCACTGCACGCGCTGGGTGGGGATTTCCGGGCGCGGCTGAGGGAGCGCGGGCGCTGAAGCCTTCGCGGAAGCAGGCTGGGCAATTGACTGGGTCTGGGACTGGGCAGCGCTGATGCGCTCTGAAAGTTTCATTTAGACCACTACCCTTCGGTGCAGTTTGCGCTGGGACTTGGCCCGCCACGCAGGGTTGAAGCGTTCAACGAGCTGGTTGAGCCCTTTGGTCGCGGGGTCTTTGACCGGTTCCTGGAGGACAGGGATTCCGCGGTTTGTGGACAGGGCCACGGCGCGGGACCGCGGGATGCTCACATCAACGGGCGCGCCCATGGTCGATTCGAGGTCCTGGACGGTGAGGCCGTTCTTGGGGTCAGCCATGTTCAGCACCACGTGCCGGGTCTCGGGAAGGATGTCCAGCTGGCGCAGGATGTCCAGCCCGGAGCGCAGGCCACGCACGCTGGGGATGTCCATGCCGCTGACCCAGACCACATCGGTGCACATTTCCATGGCCGCGAGCCCGATTTCGGGCAGTCCGGGCGCCGTGTCCACCACCACGTACTGGAACTGCTCCGACAGCTGTTCGAGCAGCCGGCTGATCTGCTCCGGTGTGATCTCGTCCGCATCGATGGGAGTGGTCGGGGCGCAGAGGGCATAGATGCTGCCCGGGTGGACTGTTAGAAACGCCTTCAGGACCAGGGAGTCCTGGCTTGCTGCGGGGGAGACGGCGTCCGTGACCGTGTGCTCGGGGTCGAGATAGAGCCCGGACGCGACGTCCCCGAACTGGAGATCCAGGTCCACGATGACGACGCTCATGGGCGCCACTTTGCCCAGGCCGATGGCAATGTTGGTGGCAATGGTGGTTTTACCCACGCCGCCCTTGGGCGAGAAGACGCCGATGACCAGGCCCTTGCCGGATTCCGTTGCCTGCTGGGGAGCCGCCAAGCGGTGGCGGTTGGAGAAGGACTGGCTGGCACGCTCCAGGAGCACGCGCAGCTGGGCTGCGTCCGAGTCGGGGGCGACGATGTCGCGGATTCCTGCGCGCATAGCGTGCAGGAGAAAGTCCGGATCCGGTTCGGCGGCCACAATGACGCTGAGGTCGGGGAACCCTACGTTGAGGACTGTAGCGAAACGGAGGGCCTCGTCAAGGGGTACTTCCGGTCCTAAAACCAGCACCTCGGGATGTTCCTGGTCCAGGCTGGCGAAGAGCTGGTGGGGGTCCGCGGGCAGCACGCTGGTGAAGAAGGTCTGCACGCCGCCTTGGAGGCCACCGGCAACGGCCTGGCGGAGGCGGGCGTCGAAGTCGACGTCAGGGGTGATGAGGACAAAGCGGCTCATTTGTAGACGTCCGGCCGGATCATGATGCGCGGACCGCTGTCCTGCGCGTCGAGGGGTTCCCTGCTGAGCCAGATGGACGCGTACTCTGCGGCGAAGACGATCTTGCCAGCATTGATATCGTTCACTGCAACGGTGACCATCAGGGACCCGGTGGGAAGGTTCACGTCACGCGGATCCGGCGCAGGCGCGTCGGTTGCCGACGGCGCCGGCTTCGCCGCTGCGCCTTCCGGCGCTCGCTGGACGGCGGTCACCAGTGCCTTGTGGATGGACAGCTGGACGGTTTCCTTATCCGACTTCGCTTCGATGCCGCCGGTGGGCATGGAGATGAAGATGCCAACATGATCGCCGGGCGTCACACGGCCGCCGACGACGCGCTGCGGCTCCAGCTGGAAGGAGATCTCTTGCAGGCCTGCCGGTACCGGCACAGAGCCGGAGGACTTCAGTTCCTCGGGGGAGACAAGGCGTTCGGCCAGCAGCTGCTCGCCAGGGACCAGATCTGCGGAAGTGACCTTTCCACCCGAGCCGTCCAGGGTGTTCAGTGCGGTTTTTGCGACGGCGGTGCCCGGCAGTTGCTGAAGGGCCACCGCTGCCTTTAAGGTCTCTGCCGAGGAGCCGGCGGGCACGGCTTTCGTGACCACCAGGACTCCCACAGGATCGAGGCCGCTAACGGCCCGCTGGTCCGCGCCCTGGGCGTAGGACACCACGATGACTGCGCCGACAATGGCCAGTAGGACTGCCACCACTCCGGCCAACAAACGTGATTTCACTGACTGCTCCTGTGTGTTTCAAAAATCATGGTGTTCTCTGACTAATTGCTGAGCGCGACGACGGTGGCCCCGTCCGGGTTGATTGGCCCCAGGGTGTATCCGGCTGCCAAGGAGACGTGCCTGACAAACGTGCCGATGATGCCGCGGCATGGTTCCCGGCATTCAAGGGCTGCGGGGACGTCCGGCGCCCGGTTGCGGAAGGTGTACGGAAGGCCGGTGTTGCCGACCTTCCACCCAGCCACTCTGAATGCGGCGAAGGTTATGAGCTTGAAAACGGCATTTGTTCCGGAGCCGGTCACTTTGTTAAAGATGGGCAGCAGGATGATGACGTCCTTTCCCGCGTTCATGTCCGCAGCCCACCCGTTCAGGGTGGCTTCGCAGTTGGGTGGGGCATTGTTGCCGGTGTCGCCGCCCGCAGTGCTGGTTGCGATATCGATGATGGCGCCACACTCGCCGGGATCCTGCTTGAGGCCGCCGAAGCCGCCCTCCACTGCTGCGCCCGACGGACCGTAATTGCAGTCGGCGTTGGCGTTCTTTCCATGCAACTGAAGGAGCTGCATCACGTTCGTGCTGTCGCGGACCTGGCAGATGGACACGGTGACGGGAAAGGGCGTGGGTCCTTTGATGGGGCTGCCCCACTTGACCGTTGCCGGGGCGGTGACCTCGGCAGTATTTATTCCCAGGGCCCGGGCGAAGAAGAGGGAAACCTCGTTGGGGGAGTGGCCGGCTTCCTGCGCGGACGCCGTCACGGTCACTGTCCGGGCGGTTTTGTCCAGAGCCGTTGACTTGACGTTACTGAGGCCATCGTTGGCGTTGCTGCTGGTGAGGGATGCAGCGAGGGCAGACGTTGCAGAGCAGCCCGGATCGCTGGCGCTCGCGGCGCATCTTTGTGCAATGGCCAGTGCGGCAGCGTCGGCTCCGTTGCGGAGCTGTGTCCGTTCGGCGTAGAGCATGCTCACATCCACGGCGATGGCGCCGAACCCCAAAAGAGCCACGAGCATGAAGGCGACGATGACGCTCACGGCGCCGCGTTCGCCGTCGTTCTTCACCCTGGTTCGATTCAGCCGCCGCATAGCATTGCTCCCTTGCCTGTCATGGAGAACGGGCCGGCTATGCCCGTCATTGTGGAAAGGTTGTAGCTGATGGTGACGCTTATGCGGTGGCCCGGGGCGCAGGTGGTTGAGGTTGGCGTATCGATGTCCTTGAACGTGATGTTCGCGTCCGTCAGCCCTGGCCGGAGAGATACTGCAGTGTTCTTCGCGGCGGTCCGCGCGGCTGCCGGATTATTGGAGATCGCCATGACCCGGACGCCTTCACGGGCGGCAGCAGCGAGTGAGGCCTGGGCGTTGTATGCACGGCTGAACTCCATGATGCCAAGGAGCAGCATGACCAAGAGGGGCGCCACGATCGCAAACTCGACCGCAACGGCTCCACGCTCGGATGCCCTGGACATGAGTGGTGCCTTTCGGTCAGACCGATCTTGTTTCGGAAACGAGAGTGGCGGCGGCTTGATTGCCGCCGCCACTCTCAGGCCTGGTGGTGCGCTGGGCGCCTCAGGAGGAGCGCCTTAGGGGGCGCAGGTTCCAGTGCCGGCAGCAGCGCCGGCTGCTGGGGCGGTGTACGTGCCACTGCTAATGGAACAGGAAGTCTGCGTAAACATGTCAGTCAGAGTCCCGCCGAGGAGCGTGACGGCGACGATGATGACGACGGCGATGAGCGCGACCATGATGCCGTATTCGACAGCCGTGGCGCCCTTTTCTTCCCTACGAAGGCGGATCATGAGGTTAGTGTGGAGAGAAAGCATGTGGACTCCTGAGCGAGTTCGGGTGGCTGGTCCTGCACCAGCTCAACCACGAAACTAGCAACGCTTGATGCGATGTTGATGAGAACTTGCAGCATCCTGCGCCAAGACTTCTTCGGTTGCACCTTTCCTTGCCTTTCCCTTCGTAAGTCCTGTGCTGATGCTGCGAAATAGTGATTGGCCGGGCACACAAAACGGACCCCCTCGGTTCTGGGTTCCGAGAGGGTCCGGTATTTGGGCGAAGCGCGGCTGCTAGTGCCGGGTTGCTTCGTGTGGGCCTAGGAGATTCCGAGCACGAGCTTGAGGTGGGCCGTCAATTCGTCGTACCAGCCGAGCAACTCAAGGCCGAGGAAGGTCACCGCTGTAACGATAAGCATCACGATGAATGCCATCAGAATTCCATACTCAGTGGCGGTGGCGCCGTTCTCCTTTTCGGCAAACTGTTTGAGCCAGTGTGTTTCCAGATAAAAACGCCGAACTGCTGTCCGCCTCATGTCGCCCCCTGCGAAAACATCTCCATGATGCTCAGCACTGTTGGCCCGAGGACTACTACGAAAAGTGTGGGCAAGATGAAGAAGATCAGCGGAAATAGCATCTTGACGGGCATCTTCATAGCGTGTTCTTCGGCCCGTTGCTTCCGCTTAACACGCATGTCCCGGGCCTGGGCCTTGAGAACTCCAGCGATGGCAATGCCATAGGCATCAGCTTGGACAACAGCCCGGATGAAACTGCGAACATCAGGAACGTCGATCCGCTCGGACATAGCCAGGTAGGCATCCTTCCGGGACCGGCCCACTTGGATATCCTGCAGCGTGCGTATGAGCTCGTCGGCCAGAGGCCCTGTTCCATTGGTTCCGGCCCGTCCCATGGCCATTTCAAAGCCCAAGCCGGCCTGTACGGAGATCAGCATCTGGTCCAGGGCATTCGGCAACTCTGTCCGGATGGCTTCCCGACGTTTCTGTGCACTACTTCTGATAAGGAGATCGGGTATGAAGTAGCTCAGAGCCGTGACGGCTATCAGGATCAGGAAGTTGGCGGCCTTGGGAGAACTCATGAAGAACAGGAATCCGAGGCCAGCACCCACGAGTGCAAGCATGGGTTTGATCATGATAATCCGTCCCAGCGGCCATTCCTTTGGGCGTCCGGCCCCTGCCAGCTGTTTGTCCAGCCAACCGGCATAGCCCTTAGGCGTGAGGCGCTGACTCACGTACGTCAGTCTCTCCTTGAAGTCCCCGCCTCGGGGGTCCGAACTGGTCTTCCGGCCGAGGTTGGCTTGTATGTTGCGGAGACCAGCCCTGTCGCCGGTGAAGACGAGGAAGGTCAGGACGCTAACCGGGGCCACGATGGCCAGAATTCCGGCGTATGCGATCACTTGCACCGAGAATCACCTGCTTTCTAGAACTTGGGCTTGACGAGCTGCCTAAGCCACAAGCCGCCTACAGTGAGGAGGACAATGGCGACGGCAATCAAGACGAAGCCGGAGACAGTGGTTAGGAAAACGCGGGAGTACAGATCGTTGAACAGTGTCAGGCCGATGAACATAACTACAGGCAAGGCCATCAGTACGATCGCTGACATCCGTCCCTCCGCGCTCAGGGCACGGATCTGTCCACGCACCTGATTTCGGTCCCGCACGGTGTCGCCGAGGTGGTCCAGAACCTCGGCCAAGTCACCGCCTACCTCCCTGTGAATCTCGATTGCCTGGGCAATCGCCATAAAGTCTTCGCTCTCGGTTCGCCGGGCCACTTCAGCCAAGGACTCGCCCAAGTCTCGGCCAATCCTGGTCTCATTTACGATGCGGCTCAGTTCTTCGGCCATTGGAGGTTGACTTTCCTGAGCGGCCGCATCGACTGCCCGCAGGAGGCTATGGCCGGCACGCAAACCGCCGGCCAGCATCTGGAGGGTGTCCGGAACTTGTTCATCAAACTGCCGCCTTCGTCGAGCGGCGAGCATATTCAGTACCAAATGAAAGATGAGCGGTGATACCAACGAGAGCAAAATTGCTGGGACCAATCCGCCGAGGAAGAACCCGAAAACTGCGGCTAGAAGAGTAGCGACGCCGGCCATTAGGAGATAGTCGCCCGGGTCCTTCTTGAGTCCGCACTCGTCGAGGCGGTCTCGACTGAGGAAGCGGTTACCGCGCTCCCTCACGCTCTTGTTCAGGGCACCGACCGCATGTTCTGTCAACCGGGTCAGCCCAGAGGCGTGGACCATGGCATCCGGGCGGCGCCGTGAGAGTGGTATGCCGGAACTAGTCTTGAATGCAACCCATCCGATCAAAAATAGCGCAAGATAGACTAGGAACAGCCCAATCACAAGGATCGAGGGGGAGTCTTCCTCAAGCACGGCTACCGCCCCCTCGATTTGGGAGAACCGGCCATTTGGGCGCCGAACACCGATGGCGAGATTTGAATGCCCAATTCGGCAAAGCGATCGGTAAAGCGCGGCCGCACTCCAGTCGGCACGGGTTTGCCTAAGAAGCGGCCATTAGCGTCCACTCCGGCGGAGTAATCGAAGACAAAGGCGTCCTGAAGAGTGACGACGTCGCCTTCCATGCCCTGGACCTCGGTTATGTGGGTGACGCGGCGGGTCCCATCGCGGAGCCTGGAGATGTGCACTATCAGGTTGACGGCGGATGCCACCTGCTCGCGGACCGCCCGCAGCGGAATGTCCATGCCCGCCATCAACACGAGGGTTTCCAGCCTTGCGATTGCGTCCCGCGGCGTATTCGCGTGGACCGTAGAGATGGATCCATCGTGGCCGGTGTTCATAGCCTGCAGCATGTCAAGGCACTCGCCGCCACGAACTTCGCCAACCACAATTCGGTCCGGCCTCATGCGGAGCGAGTTCCGCACCAAGTCGCGAATGGAAACTTCACCCTTACCCTCGATATTGCGAGGACGGCTCTCCAGACGAACCACATGGTCCTGCTGGAGTTGAAGCTCCACGGCATCCTCAATCGTGACGATCCTGTCATCGGCAGGAATGAACGAGGACAGAACGTTGAGTAGCGTTGTTTTGCCGGTGCCGGTACCGCCAGACACTATGATGTTCATTCTGGCCAGCACACACGCCTGGAGGAGTTCAGCCATCTCGGGGGAGAGGCTGCCGAGAGCGATGAGGTTATGGACAGTCAGCGGGTCCCTGCCGAATTTCCGGATGGTGAGCGCGGGTCCGTTGACGGCAAGCGGAGGGATAATTGCGTTGACTCGGGAACCGTCCGCGAGCCTAGCATCCACGAGCGGCGACGATTCATCGATGCGCCTTCCCACTTTGGAAACTATCCGCTCGATGACGCGTCGTAGGGCTTCGTCAGAACTGAACTTGGTGTCGGTCAGAAAGAGCCGGCCTTCGCGTTCCACGTAGACCTGATCAAAGCGGTTGACCATCACTTCCGTGATCGAGGGGTCGTCAAGGAAACGCTGAATGGGGCCGTGGCCCAGGACGTCATCAATGATCTCTCTAATAAGCCGTTGCCGCTCAGGGCCGGAGAGCGGAACCTGTTCTTCGTCGACGACAATTTTAAGTTCATCCCGCACGTACTGGTGGAGTTCGGCCTCTTCCAGGGAAGAATCAGTGATGCGGGAACCAAGCCGCTCATAGAGTGCCTGGCTTGCTCGTTCCTTCAACGCGTTGAGTGCCTCACTAGCCACCGCCGCAGTCTGCGGCATGTCCAAGGTCACTACTGCACTTGCGGCCGCTTCAGCTGTCTTGGCTTCCTGGATCCTACCCAAAGTGGTTGGCGCCGGCGGTGTTTGATACACGCCCTCGTAGGGATTGTGCTGCTTGAGCTCCGGATCTGGCTTGACCTCGCCTCGAAGCTGCTGGAACCGATCGGTGAGGCTCACTGTACTACCGCCCTTCTGTGCAGCTGCTTATGGGTTCTTTCTTCCCAATCGGGTTTGAAGCGGTCCACGAGTTTTCGCAGCCCCTTGGCAGCCGGGTCGCGGCTGCTGTCCTGAAGGACGGGAATCCCCTTGTTGGTTGAGTACGGTAGCGACTTGGACCTGGGAAGAACGACATCAACCGGTGCATTGATGGTTGCCTCGACATCCTGGAGTGTTAGCCCTCCCCTGCGGTCTGCCATGTTCAGGACAACATGGCGCTGGGCCGGCATGAGGTTCAATTCGTTCAGGATTTGGAATCCGGTGCGGAGACCTCGGATGCTGGGAATATCCATCCCGCAGATCCATACCGCATCGGTAGCGTGTTCCAGAGTTGCCAGGACGTGTTCCCCCAGCCCGGGCGCCGTGTCCACGATGATGTAATGGAACTCCTCACGGAGCTGCGTGAGGAGCCGTGAGACATGTTCGCCGGTGATCTTGTCCATCTCCACGGGATTGCGCGGGGCACACAGGGCGTAGATGCCTGCGGGATGGACTGTGAGATACGTCTTCAGAACCATGGAATCCTGACTGGCCGCTCCCACGACGGCATCAGTAATCGTGTGTTCGGGCTCAAGCATCAGCCCGCTAGCGACATCACCGAATTGGAGGTCAAGGTCGACAATGACAACTTTCATTGGTGACGCGTGACCTAGGCCGATAGCGAGGTTGGTCGCCACGGTTGTCTTGCCGACACCACCTTTCGGTGACATTACAGCGATTACGCGGCCACGTTCGCCATGATCCGCGTGCTCGGAGGTGCCGGGGGCGAGGCCACGACGACGGCTGGCAGCGGCAAGACTGGCCCGTTCAAGCATTATCCGGATGGCGTCTGGATCGGCTGAGGGGTCCAACAAGTCCCGGACCCCGGACCGCATGGCCTTGATAACAACTTCGGATGATTCCGAGACCACCAGTACTACGCTGATCTCGGGATACTGTAGGTCCATCAACGAGGCTAGCTTCAGGCTGTCCTCGACAGGTAGACCAGGGCCGAGAATGAGCACCTCTGGGGGTTCGCCCACGAGTTGCCGGAGGAAGTCCTGCGGGCCTTCCGGGAGGTAATCGGCCTGGAAGGTCTGGAGGGAACCGTGCATCCCCGACGTGGCCAGGCGGGCACGGTGCTCGAAATCATTATTTGGCGTAATGAGTACGAAGCGGCTCATCGGAATAGCCGTGACTTGTCTACGACGCCAGTGGTGTTCTCCACCGCATTCTCAGGTTCCTTCGAGAGATAGACGTTGCCGAACTCTGTGGCAAAGACGATCCGTTCGGCGTCTGCGGAGTTGCGGGCCAAAGTGATGAGGTAGGTGCCGTCGCTGGCAGTGTCCTTCTTGGCAGACAATGATCCCTCGGCTGGGTTCTCCTCAACAGGGTTGGTCTGCGACTTGGCAGCGCTGCCGTTGCTGTATTGGGCAGCCGTGACCAGGACCTTGTGGAAGGTCAGCTGCGTCCCGGCCGATGTAGATAAGGTTTCGCCGGTCGCAGCATTGGCTGTTGCGTTCTCCACGGAGACAAATACTCCAACGGTGTCGCCGGCTTTGATAGTTCCGCCCACAACGCGCTCAATGGGCAGTTTCAGCGTGATCTCCTGCAAGCCCTCGGGAACCTGGACCCTCGCTGAACCTAGGAAGGCGTTGGGTTCCACCATCCGCGTTGAGAGCAATTGTTCTCCTGCCATCAGAGAGACGGCAGTGACCTTGTCGCCTAGGTCGTTAAGATCGGTCACGCTGTCCGAGGCCAAGGCCAGCTTCGGAACATCCTTCTTGACAACGTAGTCTGCCAATTTGTCCACGCTGGTACCGGCCGCTATGGCCTTCTCAACGATGTAGATCGTTTCTGTTTCGGTATTCGCAAAGGCTCGTTTATCTGCAGTTTGAACGTACGAGATGAGTAACACGGTTCCAATAATCGCCACAAGTAGTGCAGCGATGCCTCCCAGTAGGCGAGTTTTCACTGTATATTCCCCTTAGAAATTGACTAATATCAACTGAATGTGCTGATTGCTCCTAATCGATGAGCCGAATTTCAACTGTTCCCATGTCGTCTCCGACACCCCCACCTCCCCCGTAGGTTTCGATGGACTCGTACCTAATGAATTGCCCGATAATTCCGAGGCAAGATCCTGTGCACGCGTCAGCTGGGTCAGTAACGTAGGGGGCCTTATTGTGGAAGGAACGCGGTGCATTCGAGCCTCCGCCGAATTTCCAGCCCTGGATGTCAAAGGTGGCGTAGCCGCGAATGTGGAACCAACCGCCGGTGCCTGAACCACCTGCTTCGTCATAGACAGGAAAGGTAGCCAGCGCCTGACCTCCACTGTTGATCTCCGCAATCCAGGAATTGAGAATCGCATCGCACTCTGCGGCATAGTCGGCTCCGGTGTCCGAGGAGACAATGGCATCAGCATCGGTGGTAGCCACGCACGGACTGGATTGATCCAGCCAGCCGAACCCGCCAGGAATAACGTGACCCGAGGTTGACGTGCAGTCGTCCATTCCTGGCTTATAGCGGACGAGCTGGACCTCCCCTTCTAGCTCGCCCTCCGATAGGTCGTATTGGCATTCGGACAAGGCCAGCGGAAAAGCGCTCCCTGACGACGGCGGTTCGGCGGTTGCGACGGCGTAGGCGCCCACCGTTGCAGGCGTTGTATTGAGTGCGCTGGAGAACATCTGAGTGAGGAAACCAGCGCCGGTGGCTCCGTTCCTGGTGGATGTTCTTACGGTGACTTGGTTCGGAACCGACAGATCGACTTCCAGTACGTTGGATCCGGCGTCATTGGCGTTGGCGTCTGCTAACGTTGCGGCAATCGAGTCGGCCTCTGCCTGGCTGCAGCCCGTCTTGTAGCAGGCTTGGACCACTGCGATCGCTCCCGCATCCGCACCGTTCTGGAGTTGAGCTCGCTCTGAATAGATTTGCCCAACATCCACAGCCATGGCGCCTGCTCCGATGAGCACCAGCATCGTGACTGCTACCGTAACGCCGGCCGCCCCACGTTGATTGTCAGTCTTGGGTTGCGTCAGCCGCCACATCGCATGGCTCCTACTCCTGTGAGCGTGACCGTCGTGCCAAAGAGGCCGGTCATCGTCCCTGTCGTATAAGAAATAGTCACGCCTGCGTTCTCCCCTGCAGCACACGTTGCCGGGTCGAAATCGTATACGAACGCGGCTGTGTTGAGGCCGGGAGCACCATCGGCCGCGGCAATCTGTGCTTCAGCCTGGCTGTTAGTGATGGCCATGGTCCTAGCCGCTTCACGCGCAGCCTGTGTAACGGAAATCTGCAGGTTGTACGCGTGTGAGAATTCGACGATGCCGGCAACCAGAGCCAAAAGTATGGGCGCAACGAGGGCAAACTCGACGGCGACGGCGCCTCGGGCACGCTCGCTGGCATTTGAATTGCTGCGTTTCACTGGATCTCCCCATGGGACGGTTGCAGCTCGAAGAAACGAAGTAATGAGGGTTGAACGAAGAAGAGGTGAGCCGCGTCCGCGTTCGGCGGACGCGGCGCACCTCGTGTTGTAAAGACCCGCCCGCCTTTGCGCCTGGCTGCGGACAGCTGTGTGCTGGCTATGGAGCGACCCAGGTGCCAACTTCAGTGCCGAGCGCAGTGAACCAGGCGCTAAGCGCATTACCGAAGACCGTCACGCCGACGATGATGATGAACGCAATGAATGCAATGAGCAGCGAATACTCCGTTGCAGTTGCGCCCTTTTCGGAAGAGAGGCGATCCTTTACGCCGGCAACGAAAGCCATCATTGAGACCATAAGAGAAGTCATTGTATTTTCCTTAATTCGATGAAAGTGATTTTTGTGATGTTTCAACGAATTTCCAGCTGCCCCCATAACTTTTAGCGGTTGCTGGACTTCGCTAAGAAGAGATTGTCATTGGCGGTTCTGGGCTACAATGCGTAGTAGTACTCGACTTTTTCAGGGGTCCTTTTCAGTACGTACTCGAAACACATGTGCGAGTACTCAGATAGTCGGACCCGGCCATGCGGGGCTACTTGGATTACTGCGCGCCGGCAGCTTGGGGTCGCGGTTGTGCCCGATCCCAGGACTAGAAAAACAAAAGCCAGATACCGACCGCGGCGCCGATCATCGACGGCCCATGAGCCACTTCTGACGTGCGTTCTTTGCGGTTTCGTGCCACGACAAGCACGGTAACAATGCCGTTCAGAATGAACCCCAGCAGTCCGCCATACAGGAGTTGGCTCCAACCTAGGTACCCCAAGTAGAGGCCCACGGGAGCAGCTAGCTTAACGTCGCCCATTCCTAAGCTCGCCGGCGAAATTAACGCCAGAATCATGTAGGTGACGAAGAGAATTGCGGCTCCAGCCAGGGCGCGCACGAGGTCAGGCCACTGTTCCCCGCCAAATGTGGCCCCTAAGAGCAACACAATGCCCCCTACTAACAGGGAAAGAACCAAAGGGTTGGGCAGCAAATGGAGCGAGACGTCAATTCTCGCCAGCTGCACACCAAGAACCGCGAGGAGTATGAATGCCGGCAGTGCCGGATCCGCGCCGAAACGGAATGCGAAGGCGGCGCAGAGGGCGGCGGTGATCGCCGCTGTCGTGATCCTTGCCCGCAGGCCAGGCATCGGGCCGACGCGGGGGAGAAGTCCGGCAATAAGCAGCTCGGCCAACGGTGAGAGAATGAGTCCCAAGAGGCCGATGGCGGCCACGAACAGTGGACCTGCTGAGCCAGCGTCACCCCAAGAAGTCACTGCATCCCCTGATTCACGTCGGGCCGGCAGATTACTAGACGAGCGGCCGGCTACCCCATTTTGACCCTGAGGCCCGGTTCAAGCTAGCATTGGTAGTCGTTGTGCGTGTCCTTTCTCGATGATGCGTGCCCGCTTGAGAATCCGGTTGCAGGATAACTACTCAAAGGGCACATTCGGGACTTCAGGATGACTGGTTACATGGAGCCCTCACCTCTGTTCCGGTAGCGCATAGATAGTAGGTGCACACGCTTGAGTGACACCTAAACAAGAACGCCAGAACAAGAACGAGGCAAAAACCGTGCGTACGTACACCCCGAAGCCCGGCGATATCAACCGCCAGTGGCACGTCATTGACGCCACAGACGTTGTCCTTGGTCGCCTCGCGAGCCAGACCGCAATCCTGCTGCGCGGCAAGCACAAGGCCACCTTTGCGTCCCACATGGACATGGGCGACTTCGTCGTCATCATCAACGCTGAGAAGGTAGCCCTGACCGGCGCCAAGCTGGAGCAGAAGCGCGCATACCGCCACTCCGGCTACCCGGGCGGCCTGACGTCCGTCAACTATGCGGAACTCCTGGAATCCAACCCGGTCCGTGCCGTTGAGAAGGCCATCAAGGGCATGCTCCCCAAGAACTCCCTCGCTGCACAGCAGCTGGGCAAGCTGAAGGTGTACCGCGGTGCAGAGCACCCGCACGCCGCCCAGCAGCCCAAGACGTTCGAAATTTCCCAGGTCGCCCAGTAGTCCTGGCCACCAAACAACTTATCTATACAAGGAGAATCGTGGCTCAGAACGAAGAGACCACCGAGGCCGTTGTGGCTGAGGAAAACCCGACCAGCTACACCTCGGAGAGCGGTCCTGCGGAAGCAGAAGCGCCGAAGAAGGAACGCCCGGCACTGACCGTTGCCGGCGCCGCAGTTGGCCGTCGCAAGGAAGCTGTTGCCCGCGTGCGCATCGTGCCCGGCACGGGCAAGTGGACCATCAACGGCCGCGCGCTGGACAACTACTTCCCGAACAAGCTGCACCAGCAGGACGTCAACGAGCCCTTCAAGATCCTCGATCTTGACGGCGCCTACGACGTTATCGCCCGCATCCACGGTGGCGGCATCTCCGGCCAGGCCGGTGCCCTGCGCCTCGGCATCGCCCGTTCACTGAACGAGATCGACACCGAGAACAACCGAGCCACCCTGAAGAAGGCCGGTTACCTGCGCCGTGACGCACGCGTCATCGAGCGTAAGAAGGCCGGTCTCAAGAAGGCCCGTAAGGCTCAGCAGTACTCCAAGCGCTAAACCCGCTTACACAGAAGCCCGTCCCACCATCAGGTGGGGCGGGCTTTTGCCTTTGCGCCTGAAAGTGTTCCTGAGCTATCGTTGCCTCTGACAGCCACTTCGAGTGGAACCCGGGACGCCACTGTTAGGTGCCGCCCAAGTTTGGATATGAGCCATGCGCCTCCTTGAACAAGGACTCGTCCATGGCCAGTTGCGCCAAGATCACCTATCCGACCGTCTGGCGCGCGAATCAGGCGCTCCGAACCATCGTTCTCAAGGGCTCCACATCCGGCGGCAAGCTGCCCTCCAGCGTTTACCCCTGCAGCGGCTGCAAAGGATGGCACCTGACATCGAAGAGGGCGCATGGAAAGGCAGTGAAATGGCAACTTCGATCTTCGTGACGGGATCAGCCAGTGGCCGACGCAAGGTGTACCGCTGACCAGCCGGTTCAAAGCCCCGCACGTCCATCACCTAGACTTGTCCACGATGTCTAGATTATTTGGAACAGATGGTGTCCGGGGCCTTGCTAACGGCCTGTTGACTGCCGAGCTGGCGATGAACCTGGCCCAGGCGGCCGCCGTCGTGCTTGGTCATGACCGTAATACCAACGGCACGCGGCCCCGCGCCGTGGTGGCGCGCGACCCCCGTGCCAGCGGGGAATTCATCGCCGCCGCCGTCGAGGCAGGGCTGTCCAGTTCCGGTATTGATGTTTATGACGCCGGTGTTCTCCCGACGCCGGCCGCGGCCTACCTCGTGGCAGACCTAGACGCTGACTTCGGCGTCATGATCTCGGCCTCTCACAATCCGGCACCGGACAACGGCATTAAGTTCTTCGCCCGCGGCGGCCAGAAGCTCCCCGACGATGTCGAGAACGCCATCGAAGAACAGATGAGCAAGGAACCCGTGCGGCCGGTCGGCAGCGACGTGGGCAGGATCCAGCGCTTCTCGGACGCCGAGGACCGCTACATTGTGCACCTCCTGCGCACCCTCCCGCACCGACTGGACGGGCTGAAGGTAGTGCTGGACTGCGCCCACGGCGCCGCCAGCGGCTGCTCACCCCAGGTCTTCAAGGACGCCGGCGCTGACGTCATCGTGATCGGCGCCGAGCCGGACGGCCACAACATCAACGACGGCGTCGGGTCCACACACCTGGGCCCGCTCAAGGCCGCGGTCCTGAAGCACGGAGCCGACCTCGGCATCGCCCACGACGGCGACGCCGACCGCTGCCTCGCCGTGGACCACGAGGGCACCGAAGTGGACGGCGACCAGATCATGGCAATCCTGGCCGTCGCCCTCAAAGCCTCAGGCAAACTCATCGACGACGTCCTGGTGGCCACTGTCATGAGCAACCTCGGCCTCAAGATCGCCCTGCGCGAGGCAGGCATCACCATCCGCGAAACGGGCGTCGGGGACCGCTACGTCCTTGAGGAGATGCGCGACGGCGGATACAACCTCGGCGGCGAGCAGTCCGGCCACGTGATCTTCGCTGACTACGCCACTACAGGCGACGGCGTCCTCACCGGGCTCCAACTGGCTGCGCAGGTCGCCCTGACAGGCCGGCCGCTCAAGGAACTGGCCACCGTGATGACCAAGCTTCCTCAGACATTGATCAACGTCAGGGGCGTGGACCGCACCCGCGTGGGCAGCTCTGAGGCACTGACGGCGGCCGTGGCCCTAGCCGAGGCGGAGCTTGGCGACACCGGACGGGTCCTGCTGCGGCCCTCCGGTACCGAACCCGTTGTCCGGGTCATGGTGGAGGCCGGCGACGAAGCCACGGCCCAGTCCGTCGCCGAGCGCCTTGCCCAGGTGGTCAGGACCGAACTTGCCCTCGAGCTCGTGGCGGACTGACCCGGAAAGCACCAAAAAAGAATGGCCGGCCTCCGCAGGGAGACTGGCCATTCTCCTTGGTCAGCGGTCGCTGACCTTCAGCGCATCCCGGATTTCGGTAAGCAGGGCGATCTGCGGGTCTTCCGCAGCCTCTTCCTTGACGTCCTTGTTGATTCCCAGCTTGCGGTTACGGAGCTCGATCATGTGGTTCATGGGAAGTACCACCACGAAGTAGATGGAGGCGGCCACCAGCACGAAAGAAATGATGGAGGAGATGACGGACCCATACATGAATCCCTCCCACTGCATCTCTTCAACGCCCTTGGCACTGAACAGACGTCCGATCAGGGGCGTCAGCAGGCCCTGGACGATAGAGGTCACGACGGAGCTGAATGCGGCACCCATCACAACGGCTACGGCAAGGTCAACGACATTGCCCTTCATAATGAAATTCTTGAATCCTGTCAGCATGATTACCAAGCTAGCGCATCGCCGTTAACAGGGGATGACGCCCCTGCAACACATCAGCACGGTGTTCAGGGGTAACCGGGAGCGGCTTCCACCCCGAAGTACTCCTCCACGGTGCTGATGCCCCGGTTCGCCATGTCGGCGGCGGTCTCCACTCCGATGTACCGCAGGTGCCACGGCTCGTAGTAGTAGCCGGTGATCGGGTGGAACATCCATGGATACCGCACCACAAATCCGAAGCGGTGGCCGTTCGCCTTCGCCCATACGGCCGCCGGCTGATCCGCGAAGCATGGCTGGAAGCCGCACGCCCCGCCGCCGTCGCCGATGTCGAACGACCAGCCGGTCTGGTGTTCCGAGTAACCGGGCCGGGCGCTGGCTGTATCGGCATCGGCCAGGCCGCGGGCCGCCACGTAACCGTTGTACGTGGCCACCTGCGTGCCATAAGAGCGGTATCCGCTCGCCAGCGTCATGCTCACGCCGTCCAGAGCGGCCGCGGCGAACATCGCTTCCGCGGCAGCCGCCGTCGTGCTGTTCAGCAGGGCTGCCTCGCCGGAAACAGCCAGCGGGACGTTGGGCTGGACCAGATCCGCCGGAAGGTAGTCCGCTGGCGCCAGTGGACGGTGTTTGTTGACCACCAGCCACGGGCTGGCCGGATCGGTCAGCGAGAACTGACGGGGCAGTGCTGCCGACGGCGATGCGGGAACCTGCGCGGGCGGCTCAGCGGCCGCCGTCGTGCTTTCCACTGAGGGGACCGCTACAGGGGAGGGGGACGCGGAGGTCGCCGCTGGGGCAAGGGAGGACGACGACAGCGCCACCCCGGCCGGTGCCGCCGGCGTGCACGCTGCCAGGACAGTCAGTCCGGCCCCGGCGGCGAGGAAGCGGGCGAAGGACCGGCGGCTGGCCCCAGAGTGGACGCCGCCTGCCACGCAGCTGTGGCACACGTGTGTTAAACCTTCCTCAGGAGCATGCGGCGGATGGAGTGGTCCGCGTCCTTGGTCAGAACCAGCTGGGCGCGGCCACGGGTGGGGAGGACGTTTTCCTCCAGGTTGGGCTCGTTGATGCGCTTCCAGATGTCTCGGGCAGTGGTCTCCGCTTCGGCCTCGGACAGTGTCGCATAGCGGTGGAAGTAGGACTCCGGCTGCGCGAACGCGGTGCTCTGGAGCTTGCGGAACCGCTCCACGTACCACTCCTCAATGTAGGAGGTTTTGGCGTCCACGTAGATGGAGAAGTCGAAGAAGTCGCTCAGCGCCAGCCCCTGCTTGCCATCGTGGCGCGGGCGGGCGGGGGCCAGCACGTTCAGGCCCTCCACAATCAGCACGTCCGGGCGCCGGACCACCACTTCCTTGTCCGGCACGATGTCATAGGTGACGTGGGAGTACCAGGGTGCCCGGACTTCCTCCGCGCCGCCCTTTATCTCGCTCACAAAACGCAGCAGCGCGCGGCGGTCGTACGACTCGGGGAAGCCCTTGCGTTCCAGCAGCTGGCGCCGCTTGAGCTCGGCCAGGGGGTAGAGGAATCCGTCTGTGGTGATCAGTTCAACGTTCGGCGTGCCGGGCCAGCGCCGCAGCATCTCCCGGAGCACGCGGGCGATGGTGGACTTTCCCACGGCCACCGAGCCGGCCACGCCGATGACAAACGGAGTGCGCTGGGTCTGCTCTCCCAGGAAGGTGGTGGTGGCCGAATGAAGCTGGCCCGCGGCCTCCACATAAAGGTGCAGGAGCCGCGACAGGGGCAGGTAGACCTCGCGGATCTCCTTCATGTCCAGGGGATCGCCGAGGCCACGCAGACGGACAATGTCCTCTTCGTTAAGGGGCTGCTCCATCTGGGCGGCGAGACGGGACCAGGTCTGGCGGTCCAGCTCAACGAACGGGGAGACACCCTCACCGTTCGCTTCATTGCGTTGCAAAGTCACTTTAGAGATTCTGCCCCTCGCGCGGCTGAGAGCGAAATGGAGCACGCTAAGTTTAGATCTCAACCCGGCTGCCGATAAGCTGGAGCCCATGTGTGGAATCGTGGGATATGTGGGCCATTCTGCTGGCCGTGTGAATGCCGGTCACAGTGCGTTGGATGTAGTCCTTGAAGGATTGCGCCGTCTGGAGTACCGGGGTTATGACTCTGCGGGGGTTGCGGTGGTCTCGCAAGGTGCCATCGAGTCCCGGAAGAAGTCAGGCAAGCTGAGCAACCTCCTCGCCGAGTTGGAGGCGCACCCGCTCCCGGAGACGTTCACCGGTATCGGCCACACCCGCTGGGCCACGCACGGCGGGCCCACGGACCAGAACGCGCACCCGCACCTGGCCGACGGCGGCAAGCTGGCCCTGATCCACAACGGCATCATCGAGAACTTCGCCGAGCTCAAGCTGGAGCTCGTGGCCAAGGGCTACGCGTTCGAGTCCGAGACGGACACCGAGGTCGCGGCCGTGCTGCTGGGCGATATCTTCCGCACCAAACTTCACGGCGAGACGTCCGACGGCGGCCTGACGAAGGCGATGCAGCTCGCCTGCCAGCGCCTCGAGGGTGCTTTTACACTGCTGGCCGTGCACGCGGACCAGCCGGATGTTGTGGTTGCTGCCCGCCGTAACTCACCCCTGGTGGTTGGCCTGGGCGAGGGCGAGAACTTCCTGGGCTCGGACGTGTCCGGGTTCATCGATTACACCCGCCGCGCTGTGGAGCTGGGCCAGGACCAGATTGTCACCATCACCGCTGACACGGTGGAGATCACAGATTTCTATGGCGCCCCGGCCGAGGGCAAGGAATACCACGTTGACTGGGATCCCGAATCCGCGGAAAAGGGCGGCTTCCCGTCCTTCATGGAGAAGGAAATCCATGACCAGCCCAACGCCGTGCTGCAGACCCTGCTGGGCCGCTCGGACGTCAACGGCAAACTGACCCTGGATGAGCTCCGCATTGACCCGCAGCTGCTCAAGAACATCGACAAGATCATTGTCCTGGCCTGCGGCACGTCCGCGTACGCCGGGCAGGTGGCCAAGTACGCCATCGAGCACTGGTGCCGGATCGCCACCGAGGTGGAGCTCTCCCACGAGTTCCGTTACCGCGACCCGATCGTGGACGAGAACACCCTGATCGTCTCCATCTCCCAGTCCGGGGAGACCATGGACACCCTGATGGCCGTCCGCTACGCCAAGGAACAGGGCGCCAAGACCGTGTCCATCTGCAACACCAACGGGTCCACCATCCCGCGTGAATCCGACGCCGTGCTCTATACGCACGCCGGCCCGGAAATCGCCGTCGCTTCCACCAAGGCGTTCCTGGCGCAGATCACCGCGGCGTACCTGCTGGGCCTGTACCTGGCGCAGCTGCGCGGGAACAAGTTCCAGGGCGAGATCAAGGACATCCTGGCGGACCTGAACAAGATCCCCGCCAAGATCCAGCGGATCCTGGACAACGAGGGCCAGATCAAGGAACTCGGCGTGTCCATGGCGGACGCGAAGTCTGTGCTGTTCCTGGGCCGCCACGTCGGCTTCCCGGTGGCCATGGAAGGTGCGCTGAAGCTCAAGGAGCTCGCGTACATCCACGCCGAGGGCTTCGCCGCCGGTGAGCTCAAGCACGGCCCGATCGCGCTGATCGAGGAAGGCCAGCCCGTGTTTGTGGTGGTCCCGTCCCCGCGCGGCCGCGACTCGCTGCACGCCAAGGTTGTCTCCAACATCCAGGAAGTCCGGGCGCGCGGCGCCAAGACCATTGTGATCGCCGAAGAAGGCGACGAGGCAGTCAAGGCGTACGCCGAGCACGTCTTCTACATCCCGGAAACCCCCACGCTGCTGGCCCCGCTGCTCAGCACGGTCCCGCTGCAGATCTTCGCCCTGGCCCTGGCCTCGGCCAAGGGCTACGACGTGGACCAGCCCCGCAACCTTGCCAAGAGCGTCACCGTAGAGTAATCGCAGACTGATGAACACCGACGAACTGTTGGACCGGGCGGGGAACCTCAAGGAAGCGCTGGTCGTCTACGCATCCTCACCGGGGTTCGCCCGGCGTCTTTCGCAGGCCATGTCAGACTTCTCTGGGCTTGGGGGTGGGGAACAGAATCAATGGGCGGAGGCCGTCGAGTCGCTGCTCTATGACCCGGACCAGGGCGGACGCGAGCCGCTACTCGACCGCTATCTGCGCACCAACAAGAATATTGAGCCTGATGAGCGACTCGTCTACGAGGGTTGGCGGGAGCGTAATGTTATCGGCGTCTTCCGCGTCGATGCCCGCAAAGGTGCCCGGCTTAGCCTGCATAACCTCATCGATCAGATGGATTACGATTCCTACGCCACCGCCGGGGCGGAGGCAATCAGCTTCGTCCAGCGAGGCGGCTACGTCATGACGCGTCTGGTGCCCATCGGGGATCTCTGGACGATCAGCGGGACCATGCGCCTGTTCGGCCCGCGGGACCTCCCCGGGGTCAAGACGCTTGCGGCGTCCCTGCTCAAACGCTTTCCCACCTTGGTATTCAATAATCCGGCGAAGGTCGAGCAGGGACGCAGGATCGTCGGAGAGCACCACACCACGTTCCTGAACCTCTTTGACGCGCATATGGTGAGCGGTACCGGGGCCGACATCATCGCGGCGTACCGCGGTTTCCTGGATGCTTGCAGCGAGGCGTCTGTCGCTGCAAATCCCAAGGCTTCCGCTCTGGTGACCGCGGCCGAACAGATCGCACCGGATGATTCCTTCCCGCCGGATTTGGCAGAGTCCGACGACGTAGCGCTCTACCATCATCCGCTGATGGGTGTGTCCTTCCTCGTCTGCTACGGGCAGGTCGAGGCAGCCCACCGTACGCCGCCGGCCAATGCGGAGGACCCCGCTGCGGAAGTCCTGCGTGGCTATGTGGAGGACAAGACGGTTCCCGGTTACGTCCTTGAGGACCTGGCAGCGAAATACCCGGACACGGTCGACGCCGCCTACCGGGCTGCCTTGTCCAGCCCCGGATTCCGCTGGGAGCACGACGGCGTGGCCCTGCTCCGCCTGCACAAGCCGAATTTCACCCGGGACAAAGAACTTCCTGGCGTCACGCCGGTGCCTTCATCACTGATCGATGAATACCGCCGGCTCAGCTAGAGCCAGGAACCGGACCGAGTGTGACCAAAGACGGGTGTACGCCGCCCATCCCGGCGGCTTTGCCGTCCAGAAGATTCCTCGTCCCGTGCCCGATGTACCGTGCCACTTTTTCCCCGACGGCCGATCCGTCGACCTGTTCGAGGGCGTGCGCCAGCTCTTCGAGCGTTCCGGTGACTGCGCGCCATGCATGCCGTTCATCGAGTCCCCAGGAGACGCCTTCTGCAACCAGGTCCTCCATTGTTAACGACGGCTGATAGGCGCGGGAGTTGATCCGGAGGGACATGTTCAGCTGGCCGTTGGGCGCCAGGGCGTGCGTTGACACGTCGTAGAGCGGCGCCAGCCGGACGGCACCGTCGGGGCTTCGGAGGGTGGAAAAGTTCTTGGCGTGGGCGTCGGTGTTGCCGATGGCGGTGTTGAAGGCCGTGTGCGCGAGCAGCGTCTCGCGGTCGTCGGGCCCGGCGCCGAGGATGTCCCGGCGTCGTCGCAGAAGTCCGGCGAGGTTCTTCAGGTTTGCGGCGGCATTGACACCTTCGAACTTGCTGTCCGTGTCCCAAGCCAGGCCAAGGGCTTGGGCGCCGTCCTCTTGGTGGATACGCTCCACGCTCCGGCCAGAGACGCGGCGGTCGTAGCGTTCCAGAACGAGGACGGTCCGGCCTGCAAAGGTGCGCACGTCGCTGGCGAACGTGGTCAGCCCGATCCGCCGCGCAAGCTCCAGGCAGAACGCCTCGGCGTGCAGGGCGCCTTCGTTTCCGCCCGCCACCGGCTTGAGGATGTGGGTGGAGGCGGCGCCGTCGACCCCCGCGTGCCACACCCCGTCCAGCAGGGCAAGCGTGGTTTTGGGCTGGTATCCGGCCAGAGAGCCGCCGCCGCCCACGGCACCAAGCGCATAGTCGTTGATAAGGGTTAACCTCTCGGCGACCTGCTCATCGGTCAGTGCCTCATAGGATTCGGCCGGTTCTTCGGGGTCCCCACCGACGCGGATCGCACCGGCGACGTCGCGGCCGGCATACGACACCAGCGCGAAGACATCATCGCGGCTGGCCTGTGCCTGTTTGGCAAGGTTCGACCTGCCAGATCCTTCCGGCAGCAGTCCACCGAAGAACGCAGTGGCCGCCTCCGGGGTCGAGGGGCGGGGCCCAAGTGGCAGGTTGGCGGACAGGATCCGCGAGCCGATCCCGAACCGGGCCATCCCGGCGTCGGAGGATTCGAACGTCACTGTGGTCGCGCCGTGGCGGACCATGCGCCCGACGACGGTGCCGTAGAGGTGGACATCCTGCACTTCAGCCACGGTCGGCGCCTTCCCGGAACGTCAGTTCGATTCCGAGTTTTTCCATGACGGCGAAGAACTGGTCGTTGAGCACCTTGGGCTTGCCCGTCTCCAGCTCGGAGAGGTACCGCTGGCTGACTCCGAGCCGGCTGGCCAGCTCGCGCTGGGAGAGCCCGCTGCGCTGGCGGACGCCGTAGACCATCAGGCCCAGGTCGGCCACTGACTTCATGACGCCGTGCACGCGGCCTCCTTGATGAGTTACTCGTAATAGGTTCGCGATGATTACCTTTTCGTAATCATACCAGCGTGATTACGAAAACGTAATGGCGGGGCCCTGTGTGCACGGCAGGCGGTGAGCGTCCCCGTATAATAGCGCCATGATCGTTGGCATTGGCGTAGACGTTGTAGACATCGAGCGGTTCGGCCGCCAGCTTGAGCGGACCCCGGGGCTCCGGGACCGGCTGTTCGTGCCCGCGGAACGCGAGCTGAACACCCGCTCGCTCGCCGCGAGGTTCGCCGCCAAGGAAGCCGTGGCCAAGGTCCTCGGCGCGCCGGCCGGCATGAACTGGCAGGACTGCTGGATCGGCCTGGACCAGCACGGACCCATCATCCAGGTCAAAGGCACCGTCCTTGCGGTGGCCGAGTCCAAGGGCGTCAAACGCTGGCACGTCTCCATGAGCCACGACGGCGGCATCGCCACCGCCACGGTCCTGGCCGAAGGCTGAGCCACCTACTGCTCAGCCCAACGACGGACCTGACACCATGATCAGCGCCTATACCGGAACCCAGATCAGGGCGGCAGAACAGCCGTCCCTGGCTGCCGGGATGGGCGATGTTCTGATGCAGCGGGCCTCCTACGGGCTAGCCAACGCAGTGGTGTGCGAGCTGAAGGCACGCGGCCGGCGCATCTATGGCGCCAGCGTGGCCGTCCTGGTGGGCAAAGGCAACAACGGGGGAGACGGCCTCTTCGCCGCCTCGTTCCTGGCGGCCAGGGGGATGCGTACGACGGCGGTGCTCACCGCCGGAGCGGCGCACCCCGAGGCGCTGGCTGCTTTTGAGCGCGCCGGCGGGCGCGTGCACCTCCTCACTGAATTCAACGCCAGCCAGCTGGCGGCACACTTCGCGAGTGCCGACGTCGTAATTGACGCAATCCTGGGGACGGGCGCCAGTGGGGGTCTTCGAGGAGCGGCCGCCGACCTGGTGCGCGGCCTTTCGGATTCGCGGCTGTCGTCCGGGGATGCGGGGATTGTGGTGGCCTGCGATATCCCCAGCGGCGTTGATGCCGACACCGGCGAAGCCTATGCGCCGGTGCTGTCCGCGGATGTGACCGTCACTTTCGCCGCAGCCAAGGTGGGGCTGCTGGCGGACCCCGGCGCCGATCACGCCGGCCGCATCCACGTGGTCCCCATCGGCATCGAAGGCGAACTGCCCTGGCCGGCGCTGCGCAGGCTTGAGCCGGTGGACCTGGCCCGGCTCCTGCCGCAGCCCGGGAGGCGCTCCCATAAATATTCCCGCGGCGTCCTGGGCGTCGTGGCCGGATCCGCCGATTATCCGGGCGCCGCCGTGCTGGCCTGCCGGGGTGCGCTGGCTGCCGGCGCGGGGATGGTCCGCTACGTGGGCCTGCCCGAGGTGGCCGACCTGGTGCGGCAGTCGTGCCCGGAGGTTGTGTGCAGCACGGGCTCTGTCGCGGAGACGCACGTCCAGGCGTGGCTGGTGGGTTCCGGCATGGGTCCCGGGGACACCGAACAGCTCCAGCGCGCCCACGATGCCGTGGAATCCGGCCTGCCCGTGATCGCCGACGCCGGTGCGCTGCCTGCCCTGCCCGCGGTCCGGGGGCCGCAGGTGGTGCTCACGCCGCACGCCGGCGAACTAGCGTCGCTGCTGCAACGGCTCGCCTCGTCTCCGGACAGCCCCGACTTTGATCCCGCCCCCGACCGTACCGCCGTCGAAGCCTCCACCCTTGGCGCGGCCCGGCATGCCGCCGTGCTGACCGAGGCCACCGTCCTGCTGAAGGGTGCCACCACCCTGGTCGCGTCGCCCTTCCAGGATTTCTACAGCCAGGCGGACGGCACAGCGTGGCTCGCCACCGCCGGAAGCGGCGACGTCCTGGCCGGGATCATCGGTGCGCTGCTCGCCCAACTGGGGTCCGACGTCGGGCGCTTCCGTGATGCGGGCATCGATCCGGACGAGCGCTGGGCGGCGATTGCCGCCCTCGGGGCCAGCCTCCACGGCCGCGCGGGAGCGGCCGCCTCCGGCAGCGGGCCGCTAACGGCCGGCCGGATTGCGGACGCAATACCAGACGTTTGGTATAAAGTCAGCCTGCTTAGTAAACCGGCGGGCCGGAAACGTAATAGTCACACCCACCCGCTACCGTGGGCATAGGTTTTGTACCGGCAGGGGCGGTTCTGTGTACACACACCGCTGTCGAACAACGATGAGGAGCACGCATGGAAATCTGGCCCGGAACGGCATATCCGCTTGGCGCCACTTTTGACGGGACCGGCACGAACTTCGCTTTGTTCAGCGAACGCGCCGAAAAGGTGGAGCTGTGCCTCTTCGATGACGACGGCGTGGAAACCCGGTTCAGGCTCGATGAAGTGGACGGCTACGTGTGGCACGGCTACATCCCGCAGGTCCAGCCGGGCCAGAAGTACGGCTACCGCGTCCACGGGCCCTACGACCCGGACTCCGGCAACCGCTTCAACCCCAACAAACTGCTCCTGGACCCCTATGCCAAGGCCGTGCACGGGCAGATGGACTGGGAACCGGCGCTCTTCTCCTACAACCTGGGCGAGCCGGACTCCATCAACAACGAGGACTCGGCGCCGCACATGATGATGGGCGTGGTGATCAACCCGTTCTTCGACTGGGACGGCGACCATAACCTGCGCATTCCGTATCACAAGTCGGTCATTTACGAGGCCCACGTCAAGGGCCTGACCCAACTCCACCCCGAGATCCCCGAGGAGCAGCGGGGCACCTATGCCGGCGTTGCGCACCCATCGGTTATCTCGCACCTGCAGAAGCTGGGCGTCACCGCCATCGAACTGATGCCCGTGCACCAGTTCGTCAACGAGGGCACCTTGAAAGACAAGGGCCTGAGCAACTACTGGGGCTACAACACCATCGGCTTCTTCGCGCCGCAGAACACCTATAGTTCCACCGGCGACACGGGCCAGCAGGTCCAGGACTTCAAGGCCATGGTCCGCAGCCTGCACCGTGCGGGCATCGAGGTAATCCTGGACGTGGTCTACAACCACACCGCCGAGGGCAACCACCTGGGCCCCACGCTCTCCTTCAAGGGCATCGACAACGCCTCCTATTACCGGCTCATGGAGGGCGACGAGAAGCATTACATGGACTACACGGGCACGGGCAACTCGCTCAATGTCCGCCAGCCGCACTCGCTGCAGCTGCTCATGGATTCCTTGCGGTACTGGGTCACCGAAATGCACGTCGACGGCTTCCGCTTCGACCTCGCGTCCACCCTGGCGCGCGAGTTCTACGATGTGGACAAACTCTCCACCTTCTTCGAGCTCATCCAGCAGGATCCGGTGGTGTCCCAGGTCAAGCTCATCGCCGAGCCCTGGGATGTGGGTCCCGGCGGCTACCAGGTGGGCAACTTCCCGCCGCAGTGGACGGAGTGGAACGGCCAGTACCGCGACACCGTCCGCGACTTCTGGCGCGGTGAACCGGCCACCCTGGGCGAATTCGCCTCCCGCATCACCGGGTCCGCTGACCTGTACGAGCACTCGGGCCGCCGGCCCGTGGCATCGATCAACTTTGTCACCGCCCATGACGGCTTCACCCTGGCGGACCTGGTGTCCTACAACGAGAAGCACAACGACGCCAACGGCGAGGACAACAACGACGGCGAATCCCACAACCGGTCCTGGAACTGCGGCGCCGAAGGCCCCACCGACGATCCGGCTGTCCTGGGGCTGCGCGCCCGCCAGCAGCGGAACTTCATCGCCTCGCTGCTGCTGTCCCAGGGTGTGCCCATGCTGCTGCACGGTGACGAACTGGGCCGCACCCAGCAGGGCAACAACAACGGCTACTGCCAGGATTCGGAACTGACCTGGATCAACTGGGAGAACATCGACCAGCCGCTCGTCGAATTCACCGCCGCCGTCAACGCGCTCCGCGCCAAGCACCCCACCTTCCGCCGGAGCAGGTTCTTCGACGGCCGCCCTGTCCGCAGAGGCGAAGGTGAGCGGCTGCCGGACATCGTATGGCTGGACCTCGACGGCGACACCATGAAGCCGGAGGACTGGGACAGCGGTTTCGGCCGCTCGGTAGGTGTATTCCTCAACGGCGACGGCATCCAGGGCAAGGACGCCCGAGGCCGCCGGATTACCGACGTGAACTTCGTGCTGTACTTCAACGCGCACGACGACATGGTGGACTTCACCCTTCCAAACGACGAGTACGCACCGGCGTGGGACATCATCATCGACACCGCCGGGCATAACGCGGACACTGCTCCGGTGAAAGCCGGCCAGACCCTTCCTGTGGATGCCAAGTCACTGGTGGTCCTCAGAGCGCACATGATGCAGGAAGCGGAGCCGGACCACTCAGTAGCTGCATCGCTGGCTGCCCTGACGCAGACCAGCACCAGTGAAACTGAGGCCCTCAGTACGCCCACCGTGCCCGAGCCCAAGAAAACGAAAAAGGTCAGCAAACCGAAAGACCAGGCAAAGTGAAGACACCGGCGTCCACCTACCGGCTCCAGATCCGCAGCAGTTTCACGCTCTTTGATGCTGCTGCTACCGTTCCTTACCTGAAGTCATTAGGTGTTGATTGGGTCTACCTGTCTCCGATCCTGACGGCGGAGCGTGGGTCCGATCACGGCTATGACGTGACGGATCCGTCGTTGGTGGACCCGGAGCGGGGCGGCCCGGAAGGCCTGCTGGCACTCTCTTCAGCCGCGCGGGAGCATGGCATGGGCGTGCTGGTGGACATCGTCCCCAACCATGTGGGCGTGGCCTCGCCGGCGCAGAACCCGTGGTGGTGGTCGCTGCTGCAGGAGGGGCGCGGCTCGCCTTACGCGGAAGCGTTCGACGTCGACTGGGACCTTGGTGCCGGCCGGATCCGGATCCCCGTCCTGGGCAGCGACGATGACCTTGGACTTCTGGAGGTTGCAGATGGCGAGCTCCGCTATTACGGCCACCGCTTTCCGTTGGCCGCAGGTTCATACTCCGACGGCGACTCTCCGCGGGCTGTGCATGACCGGCAGCATTACGAGCTCGTCTCCTGGCGCCGGGCGGACAGCGAGCTGAACTACCGGCGGTTCTTCGCGGTCAACACCCTGGCGGGCATCCGGGTGGAGGACCCCTGGGTCTTCGACCAGGCCCATGCCGAGGTGAAGCGCTGGTTCGACGACGGCTTGGTTGACGGGCTGCGTGTGGACCACCCGGACGGCCTGGCGGATCCTGCCGGGTACCTTCGCTGGCTTAAGGACCTCAGCGGCGGAGCCTACGTCCTGGTGGAGAAGATCCTGGAGCCGGGGGAGGAGCTGCCGGCGGAATTCGCCTGCGAAGGCACAACCGGCTACGACGCCCTGGCCGACCTGGACCGCCTGCTGGTGGACCCGGCCGGCGAGGCTGCGTTGGACGCACTTGATGCACAGCTGCGCTCCGGCGAGCCTGCGGACTATGCGGCCATGATCCTGGAGACCAAGCGTGCCGTGGCGGACGGCATGCTGCGGTCCGAGATCCTGCGGCTGGCACGCCTTGTTCCCGCTTCCGCGAGTCTGTCCGAGGACGTTGCGGCGGATGCCCTGGCGCAGGTCATCGCGGCCTTCCCCGTGTACCGCACGTACCTGCCCACGGGTGAGGAAGTGCTGCGCGAGGCATGCGCGGCTGCGGCTCGCCAGCGCCCTGACCTGGCCGACGTGCTGGACGCGCTGCTGCCCCTGCTGCTGAAGCCCGAGACTGAACTGGGCCGACGTTTCCAGCAGACGTCCGGCATGGTGATGGCCAAGGGCGTTGAGGATACGGCGTTCTACCGCTACACCCGGCTGGGGACACTGACCGAAGTGGGAGCGGACCCGTCCCACTTCTCGCTCGCCCTGGACGAATTCCACCGGCGGATGGCCGAGCGCCAGGAGTCTTTGCCGCTGTCCATGACCACGTTGACCACCCACGACACCAAACGCAGCGAGGACACGCGGGCACGGATCTCCGTCATCGCCGAGCTGCCGGACCAGTGGGCAGCGACTTTGGACACCCTTCGCGGGCTAGCCCCGGTGCCCGACGGCCCGTTCGAGAACCTGCTGTGGCAGGCGGTCATCGGTGCGTGGCCAGCGTCGCGGGAGCGCCTGCAGGCCTATGCTGAGAAGGCTGCGCGGGAAGCAGCCAACTCCACCACCTGGACGGATCCGGACGAGGAGTTCGAATCACGGGTCAAGGCAGCGGTGGATGCAGTGTTCGACGACGCTCGGGTCGCCACGGTGATCGAGGACTTCGTCGCCAGGACGGATCGGTTTGCCGCCGCCAACTCGCTGTCCCTGAAGCTGCTCCAGCTGACCATGCCGGGAGTGCCGGACGTCTACCAGGGCACCGAATTCTGGGACCGCTCGTTGGCGGATCCGGACAATAGGCGGGCATTTGACTTCGAACGCCGCGAAACCGCCCTGGCCGCACTGGATGCCGGCACGAGTCCGGCGGACTTTCGGGACGAGGCCACCAAACTGCTGGTGACCTCCCGGGCGCTCCGGCTCCGCCGGAACCGGCCGGACCTCTTCCAGGGCTACCGGCCCGTTCTGGCTTCCCACGCTGCGGCGGACCACCTGGTGGCCTTCGACCGCGGGGCGGACGGCAGCAGAACTGGCGGCGCGCCCGGTGCGTTGACCCTTGCGACGCGGCTTCCCGTCGGACTGGAACGCGCTGGCGGGTGGCGGGATACCGCCGTCGAACTTTCCACCGCCATGCGGGACGAACTCACGGGACGGACGCACGGCCCCGGCCCGGTGCCGGTGGCCGGCATCCTCCAGCAATACCCTGTGGCGCTGCTCGCGCCCGTGAACGGAGACAACGCATGAGCCTGACGCACCACGGTTCCGGCCGGTTCGACGTATGGGCCCCGGACGCCTCGGCCGTCTCGCTGCTCGCCAACGGGCACCACTACCCCATGAAGCAGGTGGCGGGAGCCCCCGGCGCGGATGGCTGGTGGTCCGCGCCGGACGCGCCGGCTGACGCCGACGTGGATTACGGCTACCTGCTCGACGGCGACGCCCACCCGTTGCCCGACCCCCGGTCCCGCCGCCTCCCGGACGGCGTCCACGCGCTGTCCCGCACGTACGATCCCGCCTCCTACGCCTGGCAGGACGCCGGCTGGCAGGGGAAGGAACTGCGCGGCTCGGTCATCTACGAACTCCACGTGGGAACCTTCACGCCCGCGGGAACACTCGATGCAGCCACGGACAAACTCGGCTACCTCGCGGACCTCGGCATCGATTTTGTGGAGCTGCTGCCGGTCAACGGGTTCAACGGCACCCACAACTGGGGCTACGACGGTGTCCAGTGGTTCGCGGTCCACGAAGGCTACGGCGGTCCTGCGGCCTACCAGCGTTTTGTGGACGCCGCCCACGCAGCCGGGATGGGCGTCATCCAGGACGTTGTCTACAACCACCTCGGGCCCAGCGGGAACTACCTGGCGAGGTTCGGCCCGTACCTCAAGCAGGGCGACGCCAACACGTGGGGCGATTCGGTCAACCTCGATGGCCCGGGGTCCGACGTCGTCCGTGAATACATCCTGGACAACGCCGCGCTGTGGCTGCGCGATTATCACGTGGACGGGCTGCGCCTGGATGCCGTCCATGCACTCCGTGACGAGCGCGCCGTGCACCTCCTGGAGGAGCTCGGCGCGCTGGGCGATGCCATCTCCGCGGAGACGGGGCTGCCCAAGACCCTCATCGCCGAATCGGACCTCAACAATCCGCGGCTGATCTACCCCCGCGATGCCAACGGCTACGGCCTCGCCGGGCAGTGGAGCGACGACTTCCACCACGCGGTGCACGTCAATGTCAGCGGGGAGACCGCGGGGTATTACGGCGACTTCGCGTCGCTCGGCGTGCTGGCCAAGGTCCTCAAGGACGGATTCCTGCACGACGGCAGCTACTCCAGCTTCCGCGGACGCCATCATGGCCGGCCCATCAACACCTCGCTGGTCCACCCCGCGGCCCTGGTGGTGTGCAGCCAGAACCATGACCAGATCGGCAACCGGGCCACCGGGGACAGGCTGTCGCAGTCCCTGCCGTACGGCCCGCTGGCCGTGACCGCTGTGCTGACGCTGACCTCGCCGTTTACGCCCATGCTGTTTATGGGCGAGGAATTCGGTGCCTCCACGCCGTGGCAGTTCTTCACCTCGCACCCCGAGCCGGAGCTGGGCAAGGCGACGGCGGAGGGCAGGATCCGCGAGTTCGAGCGCATGGGGTGGGATCCCGCCGTCGTCCCCGATCCGCAGGATCCCGAAACGTTCCGGCGATCCAAGCTCAACTGGGCCGAAGCCGCGGACGGTGACCACGCGCGACTCCTGTCGCTGTACCGCGCGCTGACCGCGTTGCGGCGCGCTTACCCCGAACTGGCCGGCCTGGGGTTCGCGGAAATGGACGTGATGTTCGACGACGACGCCGGCTGGTTGCGCTTCCGGCGCGGGTCGGTGGAGGTGCTGCTGAACTTCTCGGCATCGCCGGTGCGGCTGGACGGTGTGGGGGGCACGGTGCTGCTGTCGACGGACGGGACCACCCTGCTCGACGGCGATTCGTTGGTGCTGGCAGGACACAGTGGGGCGGTTCTTACTACAGGGGCAGAAGTAGCCTCGAGTTAACGTAGACACTGGAGTGACGCGGGCGTACTATTCGCGTACTGACCAGCCGTGATGGGCGGCTCGGTGGTGTACGGGCGATGGAGGCCGTTATGGGTGACCCAGCGGAAAATGCGCCGAAGGTTCCTGCCACGCTCGAACTCCGGATCCATGGCATCCGCAATACCCCGCCCCATGAGCTCCTCCGATCGGGGAAGCGGTCACTCAAGCCCGACGACGTCGAGCTGTCCTGGGGTGATGAGCTTGCCGGCTTCTACCGGGCCAAAGTCGGGGCGGGCGCCGTCGTGGACTCCGGTGCCGGTGCCGCGGCAAACGGTGGCAGCCCTCGGGTGGTGGAGGCGTATTCGTGGGGGCGGCTGGCTCGCTTCACTGGAGTAGGAATGGCCGGGAAGGTCGCCGACGCCGCAGTCCGGACGGCCTGGTTCCTGCTGATGCCGTTCGGACTGACCAACGCCGCGTACTGGAGCCGGCCCCTGCCGGCCGTTAAGCAGCAGGTGGTTACCGATCCGGCGTCCGGGCAGGCGGAACCGCGCATCGACTACGCCGACGGAGTAGGGCACGGGCGCGACGGCGCGGGACGGATCAGGCTCTTCGCGCTGGTTCTGACCCTCTACTTTGTGGTGACGGCGGCCGTGGTCTCGATGGACCTCATCGCCGTCCAATGCTTTCCGGCCGACGTTCCGGGCCAGGAACGCCGCGTCTGCTCTGCGCTGCCGGCGTTCCTGGACGGGCTGGCCGGCTGGACCCGCGGCCAGCGCATCGTGGTGTTCGCCCTGATTCCCATTGTGTCGGTGGCCGTCCTGGCAGCCATCGCCTACTTGGCGCGGACCCGGTTCCACCCCAGACCGAATCTGGGCACCGCTGCCCAGGAGGCGGCCGGCGCGGGTGCCGAGGAAATATCAGCGCTCCCCACACTGATGATCCGGAATCTGTGGGAAGCGCGGAAGGAGATCCGCTATAACGGGTGGCTGCACGTGTGGGCGGCGCTGGCCGCGGTTGGCGCCATCATCGCCTGGGACGGGCTCTGGACACGGATCGACGGCATTGCCTGTGGAAGCCTGGGCACGTTCTTCACGGAGTGCGCCCTTAGCATGGCGCCCGGGCGAATCGACCTGACTGGCATCGCGATGGCCTTCGCGTGGCTGGTCGCGGCCGGCGCGGTGGTGCTGGCGGGGATTGAGACGGTCCGGAAGTCCCCGGACAATCCGGACATGCCGTCCCGGGACGGATCATCATTGATGGGTTGGATTTCCGGCGGAGCCATCATCAGCGTCCTTGCGGCCGGGCTGGCAGCCGTTCTCTCAGGTGCTCCCGACGGCGAGGTCCCGGGCGCGACGCGAATGCTGGGCCTGGGCACGGCCCCGGCCGGGCTCATGTTCGTGATGCTGGTGCTGATCCTCACCATGAGCCAGCTCCGAAGGGAGGGCTACGACAAACGGACTCTCGGCTGGCATGGCAAGGGCTCGGCGGTCTTCTCCACCCTTGCTCTGGGAGCGGCAACCATTCTGAGCTGCGCAATTGTGGGGGCTGCCGCCACCGTACTCCAGCGCAACCTCGAACGGCGGGCTGCCACGGCTGACGGGATGTGGCGATACGGGTCCATGGCCGGTGACGTCCTGATGCCGCCGTCGGTGTTTTCGCTCTTCAGCGGGCTGCTGCTGGGAGTGATCGTCGCGGGCGCTGTCGCGTGGGGATTGTGCACGTGGCGGGCCGTGCGTTCGATGACGTGGAACACGCAGGAAGCCGCAGTGTCTGAGTTGCTCTCCGCCTACTCTGCCGCTCCGCCCTTGCCGCAGCAGGAAGCGGCGGGCCGCAAACTGGTGGCTGCCCGGCGGACCGCTTCCCTGGCTCACCGGGCGGAGGCCGTGGTGTCGCTGCTGGCCATCCTCATTTTCCTGGGGCTGCTGTCAGCCTTGATTCTGGGCACCTTCAAGGACTGGTGGAATGCCGGCCCTGCGGCGGGACTTTACCGGCTGATCGAAAGCATGGGAGCCCTGGGCCTGGCTGCGGCTGGCGCCACGATTGTTGCGCTGGCCGTGATGTCGGCCAAACCGAACTCCCGGCCGCTGGCACTCCTCTGGGATCTGATGTGCTTTATGCCCAAGACCGCCCACCCGTTCGGTCCCCCCAGCTACGGCGAGCGGGCGGTCCCGGAATTTGCCGCCAGGATCGCGGCGTGGCTGGATGGCATGGACGGCGCGCCGGCCGCCAAAACCGGCATGGTGGCGATCTCGGCGCACAGCCTGGGCGCGGTGATCGCCGTCAGTGCGCTGTTCCATCTAAAGTCAACGCGGCCTGACCTGCCGTTTAACAGGATCGGCTTGCTGACCTACGGCACGCAGCTGAGGTCCTATTTTGGCCGGTTCTTTCCGGAACTCCTGGGGCCGGCCGTGCTCGCCACAGCACCGGTGGGCCGGACAAAACTCACCGCCGCCGGAAGTCCGGACGATGAGCGCGTTGTCACGGGCGAGCCGACGGTTCAGTTCGACGTGAATCTCAGCCACGTCCTCGGGGCCGGCCCGAATCGCTGGGTGAACCTCTACCGCAAGACCGATTACCTCGGTTTCCCGGTCCTCTATCAGGGTCCGGGAGGTGCCGAGAACGTGGGGAGCATTCCGGACCGCTACGCGCAGGAGATGGATCCGTTCACGTACCAGTTCCTCGTGGTCAGCCACAGCGACTACCTGCAGGCGCCCCAATACGACGAGGCGATTGCCGCCGTCGTCAATTCCCTGCCGGCCCCGAGGCCGTAACCCGGGGCCTTGCGGTCTGTAGCGCGCGTCACAGATGGCAGGATGGTATGTATGACTTATTCAGCCGCGGAAGACCGCTATGAATCCATGCCCTACCGCCGCGTCGGACGCAGCGGACTGAAACTGCCGGCCATTTCCCTGGGACTGTGGCACAACTTCGGCGACGACAAGCCCTTCGAAGTGCAGCGCGCCATCCTGCGCCGCGCCTTCGATCTGGGCGTCACCCACTTCGACCTCGCGAACAACTACGGACCGCCCTACGGCGCCGCCGAGACCAACTTCGGCCGCCACTTCAAGGACGACTTCAAGCCGTACCGCGACGAACTCATCATCTCCAGCAAGGCCGGCTACGACATGTGGCCGGGCCCGTACGGCAACTTTGGCTCCCGCAAGTACCTGCTGGCCAGCCTGGACCAGTCCCTGGAGCGCATGGGCCTGGACTACGTGGACATCTTCTACAGCCACCGCCCGGACCCGGAAACGCCGATGGAAGAGACCATGGGCGCGCTGGACCACGCAGTCCGCTCGGGCAAGGCACTGTATGCGGGCATCTCGTCCTACACCCCGCAGCAGACCCTCGAGGCCGCGCGGATCCTGAAGGAACTGGGCACGCCGCTGCTGATTCACCAGCCAAGCTACTCCATGCTTAACCGCTGGACCGAGAACGGCAGCCCCAACCTCTACGAGGCCTTGGAGGAGGTGGGCGCCGGCTGCATCGCCTTCTCGCCGCTGGCCCAGGGGATGCTCACGGGACGCTACCTCAACGGCGTGCCCGCGGATTCCCGGGCAGCGCAGCAAAAGTCACTGGACGAAGCCATGATCACTCCGGAGAACCTGGACCGCGTGCGCGGGCTCAACCGGATCGCTGAGGGCCGGGGCCAGACGCTGGCGCAAATGGCGATCGGCTGGATCCTCCGCGAGCAGGGCAAGGGCTCCTCGGTGACTTCTGCACTCGTCGGCGCTTCCAGCGTCCGGCAGCTGGAAGACACCCTGTCCGCCATCAACAACCTGGACTTCACCGCCGACGAGGTCACTGCCATCGACGAGTTCGCCGTCGAGTCGGACATCAACCTGTGGAAGCAAGAGTAACCACGTAATGCTTCTCTGGTGGGGGCCGGGAACAATCCCGGCCCCCGCTTGGTTGGGTAAGATGAAATGGCGCCGAATGGCGCACTGCCAGCGTGCCGCCGTCGTACTTTCCGGTACTGACCGTTCTGGCGGCTGAAGTTGTCTTCAAAGGAGTTCCGTGTCTGCAAATCCGATTCGTGTTGCCATCGTTGGTGTGGGTAACTGCGCCGCCTCGCTCGTCCAGGGCGTGCAGTATTACCGTGATGCCGATCCCCAGGCCACGATCCCGGGTCTGATGCACGTGGAGTTCGGCAAGTACCACGTCAACGATGTCCAGTTTGTTGCCGCTTTTGATGTTGACGGCAAGAAGGTGGGCGTGGACCTCGCCGACGCCATTCTGGCCAGCGAGAACAACACCATCAAGATCGCCGAGGTTCCCCCGACCGGCGTGACCGTCCAGCGCGGCCACACCCTCGACGGCCTCGGCAAGTACTACCTCGAGACCATCGAACAGTCCGCTGAAGAGCCCGTTGACATCGTCGCCGCGCTCCGCGAGTCCAAGGCAGACGTTATGGTCTGCTACCTCCCGGTTGGTTCCGAGGATGCTGCGCACTTCTACGCGCAGGCTGCCATCGACGCCGGCGTGGCGTTCGTCAACGCCCTCCCCGTGTTCATCGCCGGCACCAAGGAATGGGCCGACAAGTTCACCGCCGCCGGTGTCCCGATCGTGGGCGACGACATCAAGAGCCAGATCGGTGCAACCATCACGCACCGCGTTATGGCCAAGCTCTTCGAGGACCGCGGCGTCACGCTGGACCGCACGTACCAGCTGAACGTCGGCGGCAACATGGACTTCAAGAACATGCTGGAGCGCGACCGCCTGGAGTCCAAGAAGATCTCCAAGACCCAGGCCGTGACCTCCAACGTCGAAGCCGACATTGCGCCGCGCAACGTCCACATCGGCCCGTCCGACTACGTCCAGTGGCTCGACGACCGCAAATGGGCCTTCGTCCGCCTTGAGGGCCGCAACTTCGGTGACGCCCCCGTGTCGCTGGAATACAAGCTCGAAGTCTGGGACTCACCCAACTCCGCAGGCGTGATCATCGACGCCATCCGCGCAGCCAAGATCGGCCTGGACCGCGGCATCGGCGGCCCGCTGCTCTCCGCCTCGAGCTACTTCATGAAGTCCCCGCCGGAGCAGTTCAACGACGACCTCGCCCGTGAAAAGGTCGAGGCCTTCATCCGCGGAGACCTCGAGCGCTGACCCCGCGACACCCTGCATTGCGGACGCTCTCTCACTTTGGTGGGGGAGCGTCCGGCGTTTAACGCCCCTTGCGACGCTCTCTCACTTTTGGGGCGTTTCTGACGGACGCTCTCTCACTACATCGAGCGCGAAAAGCCGGACACGACGGCGGGATCCACCCAGGCGGACCGCAGCTCCCTTTTGATCATCCTGACGGCGCGTTCGAATCCGTCGGCCAGATGATCCTTATCGAAAATGAGGACCGTCCAGCCAGCGGCTTCAAAGGCTTTGTCCCGTCGCCGATCGCTGAGCCGCTGTTTGGGCACGAGGTGATGGCCGCCGTCGTACTGGATGGCCACGCGCCGATGGCGGTATCCCAGATCCGCCGACGGCGACAGCGGGTCTGCCTCGCGCAGCCTGAGCTGAAGCTGGGGCTCGGGGACCCCGGCGTCAAGCATTGCCAGCCGGAGCAGGGTCTCCGGGCCGGAATCCGCTCCCACGCGCATGAGTTCCAGGGCTTCGCGGGCGCGGACGATTCCCTGCAGGTTTTTGTGCAGATCCGTCAGGGCGCGCAGCTTCTCAACGGTGGCAAATGGTGCGTCGCGGCCTTCAAACTCCTGCCGGGGCAGCCGGATCAACTCATCACCGAGGCAGACGAGGTCCTTCAACGGCAGCACGCGGGCCATGTCCAGCCACGTGCGTGGCCGCGTGCTGATGCGGATTCCGTCAGCCGATTCGACCTCGTCATCAGCCGCGGTCACGGTATGCCCGATCACGCCTTTGCGGCGAACGCTCGGCAAGGACCGCGGTTTGCTGAGATGCAGTTCCGTGGAGTCGGAGAGCCACGGTGGAAGGCACGAGCTGCGAAGGCGTGCCGCCGTCACGTGCGAGATCCAGGCACCCGGAGTGGCTGCCGAGAGCGCACGGGCGGCAGCCTCAAGTTCGAAATCCCAGTCTGCGGGACGGTACAGTCCGCGGCTGACATGCGCGACGTCGGGCCGGAGGAGACGATTCCGAGGGACGCCTTCTGCTGTGGCGTCCGTGAGTGTGAACGGGCCGGATGCCAATGTGGTGGGAAGCGCAGTCTGCGTGTGCATACCGGCATTGTTCCTCAGAGTGGCCGGTGCCCGCAGAAGTTATCCACAGGTGAGAGAGCGTTGCCTGGAAAGGCCCCAAAGGTGAGAGAGGGTTCGTTGGAAACCCACCATATGTGAGAGAGCGTCCGGGGTGGGGGCGGGATAGGTCAGAAGAGGCCGACCGGGTTGCCGTGCGCGTCGACGTCCATGCGCATCGCGGCGGGCTCCTTGGGTAAGCCGGGCATGGTCATGACGGCACCGGTCAGGGCCACGATGAAGCCGGCGCCGGTCTTCGGAATGAGGTCGCGTACGTGGATGATGAAGCCCTTGGGTGCGCCCAGTTGCGAGGCGTCGTCGGTGAACGAATACTGCGTCTTCGCCATACACACGGGCATTCCGCCCCAGCCGTGCTTCTCAATGTCGGCCAGCCTTTTGAGTGCCGGCACCGAGAACTCCACGCCGTCGGCCCCGTAGATCTCCTGCACAATCGTCCGGATCTTGTCCTCCACCGACAGGTTCAGCGGATACAGATGCCGGAAGTCCGACGGCGCTGCCACGACGGCGGCGACCTTCGCCGCGAGCTCATCGCCGCCGTCGCCACCTCCGCCCCGGCCCCAGACGTCGGCGACCGCGGCCTGCACACCCTCCTGGGCGCACCAGGCGAGCAGCCACTGCAGCTCCTCAGGCGTGTCTGTGGCGAACTTGTTGATGGCCACCACCGGCACGATGCCGAACTTCTCGACGTTGTGCACGTGCCGCTTCAGGTTCCCGACGCCGGCGGCGAGCGCCTCGACGTTCGGCTCCTTTAGCTGGTCCTTCGGGACGCCGCCGTGCATCTTGAGCGCGCGGATGGTTGCCACAACTACGACGGCGGATGGCGCCACGTCAGCGATGCGCGCCTTGATGTCCATGTACTTTTCGGCGCCAAGGTCCGCGCCGAAGCCGGCTTCCGTGACCACGATGTCGGCCAGCTGCTGCGCTGTGCGGGTGGCGATGAGGGAGTTGCAGCCGTGCGCGATGTTCGCGAATGGGCCGCCGTGGACCAGGGCCGGCGTTCCGGCGATGGACTGGACGAGGTTGGGCTTGAGGGCATCCTTGAGCAGCATGGTCAGCGCGCCATGGACACCCAGATCCGCCACCGTGACCGGCTGGCGGTCGTAGCTGTAGCCCACAGTGATGCGGCCCATGCGCTCGCGCAGATCGTCCAGGTCCGTGGCCAGGCAGAAGACGGCCATGATCTCGGAGGCCGCTGTGATGTCGAAACTGTCCTGGCGCGGCACGCCCTGCGCCGGTCCGCCGAGGCCGATGATCACCTCGCGCAGCGAGCGGTCGTTCATGTCCAGGACCCGCTTGAACGTCATGCGCCGCGGATCGATGTTGAGCTCATTCCCCTGGAAAATGTGGTTGTCCACGAGGGCCATGAGCGCGTTGTTAGCCGAGGTGATCGCGTGGAAGTCGCCGGTGAAGTGCAGGTTGATCTCGTCCATGGGCAGGACCTGGGAATAGCCGCCGCCCGCCGCACCGCCCTTCATGCCCAGGATGGGGCCCAGGGACGGTTCGCGCAGCGCGATCATGACCTTGTGGCCCGCCCGTGCCAGGGAATCGGCCAGACCCACCGTGGTGGTGGACTTCCCCTCGCCGGCCGGGGTGGGGGACATTGCCGAGACGAGGACCACTTTCCCGGCGGTCTTTCCCGCGGGGAGCCGCAGCCGGGCGGGGTCGATTTTCGCCTTGTACCGTCCGTACGGCTCCACGGCATCGGCATTGATACCGGCCTGCTCCGCGATCTCCCCGATGGGCAGGATGGCGGCCTTTTGCGCGATCTCAAGATCGGTGAGGACCTTGTTTTCAGACATCGATGTCCTTTGGCTCTGTGCGGAACACTGTGCGCGACAATCTATCAGCCGACGGTTCAAAGATGAGAGAGGGTTGGGGGGAAACGGTTCAAAGGTGAGAGAGGGTTGGGGGGAAACGGTTCAAAGGTGAGAGAGGGTTGGGGAAGCGGGGATCAGCCTGCTGGCCAGCTGCTGTTCGACAGCGGCGTGGTAGGTCTCAAGCGTGATGGCGGCAGTGCGGTTCCACCCGAGGTTCTCCGCCCGGATGGCCGCGGCCCGCCCCATATCGGCGCGGGTGTCCGGATCGTCGTACATGGCTTCGAGCGCGTCCGCCCAGTCCGAGGCGTGGTGCCCGTCCACCAGCAGCCCGGTCCGGCCATGGCAGATGGCGCGGGACAGTCCGCCCACCCGGGTGCCCACCACGGGTGTCCCGCAGGCCTGCGCCTCGATGGCCACCAGCCCGAACGATTCGCTGTAGGACGGCATCACCACAACGTCGGCCGCCCGGAACCAGGACGCCAGGTCAGCCGCGATGACCGGGGGAAGGTGCGTGACGACGTCGTCCATTCCGGACTCTGCGATCAGGTGCCGGAGGTTGAAGTCCTTGTTGCCGCTGAGGGCGCCCAGGATGGTGAGCCGGAGGTCGATCTCGGGCCGCCGGGCGCGGAGCAGGGCCGCGGCCTTGAGCAGGACCTGCGGGCCCTTAAGCCGCTGGATCCGGCCGGCGAACACCAGGTGGAACGTCTCCGGTGAAACTCCCCGCTCTGCCCGGGACCGCGCGCGGAACGCGGGTGTGAACGTGCTGAGGTCAACGCCCGGCGGTGCCACATCGATGCGGTCGTAATCGGCACCGTAGTGGGACACCAGCTCTTCGGCTTCGGCGGTGGTGTTGGCGATCAGGCGGGCGGCGCCGTCGACGATCCGGTGCTCGCCCTCCTCTCGCCGCCGCGGCTCGGGCTGTTCGCCGGACTCCAGCAGGAGGTTCTTGACCTTGGCCATCGTGTGCATGGTGTGGACGAGCGGCACACCCCAGAGCTCCGAGAGCTCCAGTCCGGCGATCCCGGACACCCAGTAGTGCGAATGGATGACGTCGTAGCGGCCGTGCGGCTGGCGCTGTCGGATCTGGTCGATCTCCGCCACCATGCTGTGGAGCAGCGCCGGCAGTTCTTCCTTGGGGATCTTCCGCGGCGGGCCGGCCAGAACGTTGTGGACGCACACGCCGGGGTCCGGATGTTCGACGGCGGCCTGCTTGGCTGACGTGGAGCGCGTGAAGATCTCCACCTCCACTCCGGTCTCGGCCAGCGCCGAGGCCAGCTCCCGGATGTAGACGTTCATCCCGCCGGCGTCGCCGGAGCCTGGCTGCTCCATGGGGGAGGTGTGGAGGGAGAGTAAAGCGACCCTGCGGATCAATGTCATGGCTTCTCCTTCCCAGCCCTGGCGCGGCGCGGGCCCCGCTGTTGCCCACTCGGTAAAACACTACTCCAGCCCCTCCCGGGCGGCCTCCCGGTACTTGGCCGGCTGCTAACGTGGCGCGTGTGAATGCAGCAACAAATCCGCCCAGTTCCGCAGAATTCTCGATCCGCCCCGCCACGGCCGCCGACTGGCCCGGCATGTGGGCGGTGCTGGAGCCGGTCATCCGGTCCGGCGAGACATTCACCTGGGACCAGGACACAACAGAGGCCGACGCCCGGGCCCGCTGGTTCAAGGACGCCCCCGGCCAGGCGTTTGTGGCAGTGACGGCCGACGGCGGCGTGATCGGCACCGGCGAGCTGCACCCCAACCAGGGCGGCGCCGGCAGCCATGTGGCCAACGCCGGCTACATGGTCCACGGCGGCCACGGTGGCAAAGGCGTGGCACGGGCACTGTGCGCCTACTCCCTGGACGCGGCACGGGATGCTGGCTTCCGGGCCATGCAGTTCAACGCCGTGGTGGAAAGCAACGTCCGCGCGGTGGCCGCCTGGCAGGGGATGGGCTTCGAAATACTCGGCACCATCCCCGAAGCGTTCAATCACCCGACCCTCGGATACGTGGGTCTGCACGTGATGTACCGTAAGCTCTAGCCGCGCCAAAGCCCGCGCAGCCTAGGGAAGGCGTGCTCGTAGCCGGCCAGCAACTTGGCACCGAGAGCGGGGGAGTCCACCAGGGGATGCCGGCTGAAAGCGTCGACGGCGGCCGCCCGGTCTCCGTGCGTCGCTGCCCGGACAGCGAGCCGCTCCACCTCCTTGACCCTTTGGAGGAGGGTGAGTTGCTCCGGTCCCGGGGCTGACTGCGCAAGCGGCACGGCGCCGTCGGGCGTTACGGTGCAGGGGACCTCGACGACGGCGTCCGCCGGCAGTCCCGAAATGGCCGGTTCCGGCGTGGTACTTCCGGAGGCGGGCGCCCCGCCAGTACCGGTCGGAAGCATGTTGGGTGTATTGAGGATGAGTTGGGCGTCCCCGGCCCCCGCCAACGCGCGCATCACGGCCAGGGCGACGCGTTCGTAGCCGCCGCCGGCGAGGTCGTCCTCGTCGCGCTGCTCACCGTGGGTCCGCGCCTCGGCGAGGTAGCCTTCCTCCCGCGAGCGGCGGGCGGCGTCCCACAATGTGTAGGCATCCGCCCCGGCTGAGGCGAGCAGCGGGTACAGCTCCGCCTGCTGGTGGTGGATGGACTCGCCACGCGTCTGGGCCATGGCGCGCATGGCCGCGACGGCGCCGTCCCGCTGGTAATAGTAATAGAGGTACTCGTTGGGCAGGGCGCCAAGGTCCTGGAGGAACGGCTGCGGGAAGAGCCGGCCTTCCTCGAAGGTGCTGAGGGCAGCGGCGTCTGACAGCAGCGCGGGCAGCAGATCCCCGCCGCCGGACTCCAGCCGGTGGAGCCAGCCCAGGTGGTTCAGCCCGTAGTAGCCCACGCCGTCGAGCGTTCCGTCCGGCAGCGGCAGGCCGGCCGCCCGGGCCGCCCGGTGCACCAGCCCGCCCGCGGAATCGCAGATCCCGATGACCCGCCGGCCAAGGACCGGCAGCAAGGCTTCGGTGACCATGCCGGCCGGGTTGGTGAAGTTGATTAGCCAGGCGTCCGGGCAGAACTCCCCCATCTGCCGCGCCAGGTGCAGCATCTCGGGGATGGTGCGCAGGGCGTAGGAAATGCCGCCCGCGCCGGTGGTTTCCTGGCCGAGCAGGCCAAGGTCCTGGGCCACGCGTTCGTCGTTGATCCGGCCGGCCGTGCCGCCGGGACGGATGGCCGCGAACACCAGGTCTGTACCCGCCAGGGCCTCCGGCAGGGACGTCGTGGTGCGCACGGCGGGCGGCTGGACACCTGCGTTCGGGCCGGAGTGAGGGCCGCCGTCGGATTCCGGCATGGCGCGCAGAACCGCGGTGATGGCGCTCAGGCGGGCGGGATCGACGTCGAACAGCACCAGTTCGCTGACCAGCCCCGCAAACGCGCCGGACGCCAGCGCCCGGTAGACAAGCGGAACGCGGAATCCGCCGCCGCCGGCAATCATAAGCCGCATAGTCAGCAGTCTAGGGGGCCGCCGGGCGCGCCCCTACCGTGGGGCCGCGGCAGGGCGTAGTCTGCCGGACATGGACGCCATCCCGGACCGCCGCTTCGATCCGCTCTCAACCGTCCGCACACCGTCCGACGGCGGGTTCGACCTGCTGCTGGCCGGCACGGTTTTCCAGGACATCATCTTCACAGGGCTGCCGCACGCGCCCGAGCCCGGCACGGAAATCTGGAGCGAGGGCATGGGCAGCTGCCCCGGCGGCGTCGCGAACCAGGCCATTGCCGCGGCGAGGCTGGGACTGCGCACGGGACTGGCTGCCGCCTTCGGGGACGACGGCTACGGCGACTACAACTGGAAAATCCTGGCCGGGCAGGAACACGTGGACCTGAGCCTGTCCCGCCGCATCCCGGGGTGGCATTCCCCGGTCACCGTCTCGCTCAGCGTCCACAACGACCGTTCCCTGGTGACTCACGGCCACCCGGCCCCCGTGACGTCGTCGGAACTGATCGGTTCGCCGCCCACTGCGCTCGCCGGCATTGCCGCGCTCGACGAGGAGATTGAACCTTGGGCCGTGGCCGCGCACCAGGCCGGCGTGAGACTGTTCGGGGACGTGGGCTGGGACCCCAGCGGGAAGTGGTCACCGGTCCGGCTCGAGAACCTGCAGTATTTCCACGCCTTCCTGCCCAACCAGCGCGAGGCCATGGCCTTCACGGGGAAGGACAATCCGTGGTCCGCGCTGTATGCGCTGGCGGACCGCGTGCCCGTGGCCGTGGTGACACTCGGTGCGCAGGGTGCCATGGCCGTGGACTCGGAAACCGGTGAGGAGGAGTGGGTGCCGTCGTTGCCGGTGACTGCCTTTGATCCCACCGGAGCCGGCGACTGCTTTGATGCAGCGTTCATCGTGGGCAGCTTGGCCGGCTGGCCGCTGGGAAACCGGCTCCGCTTCGCCAACCTTTGCGCCTCCCTGGCCGTACAGGAAGTGGGCGGATCGCTGGCAGCGCCCGGCTGGGGAGACATCGCGGACTGGTGGAAGCGGGCCAACTCCCGGCCCGAACGCCAGAGCAGCCAGTGGCTCCGCCGCTTCGGTTTCCTGGCGGACATTATCAGCGACGTCCCGCTGGCAGCGCAGCGCCGCGCCACCGCCACCATCGCGCACCTTTCCGACGCCTGACGTCCTGAGCCGGAACGCGGCGCGATTATCCCGACCTGAGCGCCCGCACTAGAATCACTAACGTGACTTATCCCGTAACAACCGGTGACTTCCGCGCGGCCTCAGGACCTGATCCTCTGTCCGAGCGGTCCGCCGTCATCGACCTGGACGCCGTCCGCCATAACGTGCGGCGGCTGGCGGACGCGGCCTCACCCGCCAAGGTCATGGCCGTGGTTAAGGCCGACGCGTATGGACACGGCGCGGTTCCGGTGGCCCGGGCCGCCCTCGAAGCCGGCGCGTCCTGGCTGGGCGTCGCGCACATCTCCGAAGCACTGGCACTGCGGGCCGCGGGCATCGACGCCCCCTTGCTGGCCTGGCTGCACACGGCCGAAAGCAACTTTGCGGCGGCGGTGGCTGCCGGCGTCGACATCGGCTGCTCCGGCTGGGAACTGGACCGGATTGTGGCCGCCGCGCGTGACCAGGAACGTCCCGCGCGGATCCACCTGAAAGTGGACACGGGCCTGGGCCGGAACGGCGTAGCGCTCGATGCCTGGGACCAGCTGCTGGGCGAAGCCATGGAGTACCAGGACCAGGGCCTCCTGCGCGTGGTGGGCATCTTCTCCCACCTGTCCGTGGCGGACGAACCCGAACGGCCGGAAACCGACGAACAGTTGGCCGCCTTCCGCGAGGTGCTGGCCGTGGCCGAGGACGCGGGCGTGGACCCCGAAGTCCGCCACCTGGCCAACACCCCGGCCACGCTGTCCCGCCCCGATACGCACTTTGACCTGGTCCGCGTGGGCCTGGGCATCTACGGCCTCTCGCCCTTCGAAGGCCAGACGTCCGCCGAACTGGGCCTCCGGCCTGCGATGACCCTGCGCACCCTGGTGTCCCAATGCAAGCAGGTCCCCGACGGGCAGGGCGTCTCCTACGGCCTGCGCTACCGCACCAGCGGCCCCAGCACCCTGGCGCTGATCCCGCTGGGCTACGCCGACGGTGTGCCCCGCATTGCCACCGGCGGTCCCGTCCGGGTGGCTGGCCGGACCTACCCCGTGGTGGGCCGCATCGCCATGGACCAGATGGTCATCGACCTCGGCAACATCGGCCCCGCCGGCGCGGAGCTCTTCGGCGCCGAGGCGGTGCTGTTCGGCGACGGGGACGACGGCGGGCCCACGGCGGATGACTGGGCGATCGCCGCCGGCACCAACAACTACGAGATCGTGACCCGGATCAGCCCGCGCGTGCCGCGCCGGTTCATCAACGACAGTCCCGCCGTCGAGCCTTCCGGCAGCCGCCCAGCCGGCGACGCTCCTGGCGCCGGGCGTTCTGCCGTTGGCAATCCCGACGCCGGGCAGGCAACACCGTGAGCGTGCTCCCGGCAGAGATGCCAACCTGGGAACAGACGCTGAGAGTCACGACGGCGGATGAGACGCATGCGCTCGGTGCCGCTGTAGGGGCGGAGCTTCAGTCCGGGGATCTGTTGGTGCTGACCGGCGAGCTGGGCGCCGGGAAAACCACCTTCACGCAGGGGCTCGGCGAAGGCCTGGGCGTGCGCGCGGGAATCATCTCGCCCACGTTTGTCCTGGTCCGCATCCATCCAAACCTGCCCGACGGCCCGCGGCCCGGTGGCCCGGACCTGGTGCACGTGGACGCGTACCGGCTGGGATCGGCGTCGGAAATTGACGATATTGACCTGGAAAACACGCTGGACTCGTCCGTGACCGTGGTGGAATGGGGGCGCGGCCGGGTGGAGCACCTGAGCGAGAGCCGGCTGGAAGTGGACCTGCACCGGGCAATCGGGCTGGACGCCATAGGCGCCGCGGAACCAATGCCCGGCCACACCGAAATCCTCGACTTTGACACCGAGGACTTCGACGAACCCCGCACTATCGTGCTGCGCGGGTTTGGTCCCCGCTGGAGCACCAAGCCTGCTCTGGGCGGCGCCTTCGAAGGGACACCCTGATGCTCATTCTCGCCATCGACACCTCCGCCGTGGCCAGTGCGGCACTCGTCTCGGACGACGCCCTCGAAGGCGTGGTGGCCAGCTTCTCCACCGAGGACACGCGCAGCCACGCCGAAGTGCTTGCACCCGGCATCGAGGACCTGCTGGCCTCTGCGGGCGTCACCGGCGGGGACATCGACGCGATCGTGACAGGCGTGGGCCCCGGCCCGTTCACCGGCCTGCGCTCGGGGATCGCAACCGCCCGGACGCTCGCCTTCGTCTGGGACAAACCGCTGTACGGGCTGATGAGCCTGGACGCCGTGGCACTGGAAGTGGCTGAGTCCACCGATGCCGCGGCCGAATTCCTGGTGGTCACGGACGCCCGGCGCAAGGAGGTCTACTGGGCGCGGTACAGCCTCGCCGACGGCCAGTTGCCGCAGCTTGAGGACGGCCCGCACGTCAGCTTCGCGGCCGACCTGCCGGACCTCCCGGCCTACGGCGCCGGCGCCGGACTCTACAGTGACGTGCTGCGCGCAGACCCCGGCTTCAGCAACGAACAGCCCGACGCCCTCTACCTCGGACAGTTCGCCTTGGCCCGGCTCGCAGCCGGCGGGCAGCTGCTCGACTCCACGCCCCTGTACCTCCGGGAATCGGACGCCCAGGTCCCCGGCCCACGGAAGCGGGCCCTGTGAGCATGCCGACCAGCGCTGACGGAGTGGTTTTCCGGGACATGACCCTGGAGGACGTGCCCGCCGTGGACGCCCTCGAACAGCGGCTGTTCCCGGCGGACGCGTGGCCGCTGCACATGTTCCTGTCCGAACTGTCCCAGCCGGAAACGCGCCGCTACCTGGTGGCCGAAAGCGGCGGGGACATCGTGGGCTACGCCGGCCTGATGTGCATCGAGCCCATCGCGGACGTCCAGACCATCGCCGTCGTGCCTGAATTCGAAGGCCAAGGGATCGGCTCAACGCTCCTGACCCGGCTGATCACGGAAGCCCGGCTCCGCGGGGCCGCGGACGTCCTCCTCGAGGTCCGCGCGGACAACCCCCGGGCGCAGCAGCTGTACGTGCGGTTCGGCTTCGAACAGATCCACGTCCGCCGGGGGTATTACCGCGACGGCGTCGACGCCCTCATCATGCGGCTGCAGCTGGCCCCCGAAGCCGATCCCATAACCCAATCCGATGCCACCACAGAAGCAGGCCAGGCATGAACCGCTCGCAGCCCCTGGTGCTGGGCATCGAATCCTCCTGCGACGAAACCGGCGTTGGCATCGTCCGCGGTACCACGCTGCTCACCAACACGGTGTCCTCCTCGATGGACGAGCACGTCCGCTTCGGCGGCGTGATCCCCGAGATCGCCTCCCGCGCGCACCTTGATGCCTTTGTGCCCACGCTGCGCCAGGCCCTGGCCGACGCCGACGTAACGCTGGAGGACGTGGATGCCCTTGCCGTCACCTCCGGGCCCGGGCTTGCGGGCGCCCTGATGGTGGGGGTCTGCGCCGCGAAAGCCCTTGCCGTGGCCACCGGCAAGCCGCTGTATGCCATCAACCACCTTGTGGCGCATGTCGGCGTCGGGCTGCTGGACGGAAACCCCGACGGCGGTGCTGCCGCCGGCCGCGTGGCCGGCCGTTCCGCCGGCGCTGCGTCCGGGCTTGCCGCAGGGCTCGGCCACGCCCGCCGTCTCCCGGAAAACCTGGGTGCCCTGCTGGTCTCCGGCGGGCACACCGAGATCCTGAAGATCAACAGCATCACCAGCGACGTCCAGCTCCTCGGCTCCACCATCGACGACGCCGCCGGCGAAGCCTACGACAAAGTGGCCCGCATCCTGGGCCTCGGCTACCCGGGCGGCCCGGCCATCGACAAGCTGGCCCGCAACGGCAACCCCAAAGCCATCCGGTTCCCGCGCGGCCTCAGCCAGCCCAAGTACATGGGCACCGCCGAGGAACCGGGAAAACACCGCTACGACTGGTCTTTCAGCGGCCTGAAGACGGCAGTGGCACGGTGCGTCGAGCAGTTCGAGGCCCGTGGCGAAGAGGTGCCGGTGGCCGACATTGCCGCAGCCTTCCAGGAAGCGGTGGTGGACGTGATCACGTCCAAGGCCGTCCTGGCCTGCCGCGAGCACGGCATCAAAGACGTTCTCTTGGGCGGGGGAGTGGCGGCCAACTCCAGGTTGCGGGAACTCACCGGTCAGCGCTGTGCGTCAGCTGGAATCAAACTCCACGTGCCGCCGCTGGACCTGTGCACGGACAACGGCGCCATGGTGGCGGCCCTCGGTGCGCAGCTGGTGATGGCCGGGATCGGGCCCAGCGGCATCCGCTTCGCCCCGGACTCCTCGATGCCGGTCACCGCGGTGTCCCTCCCCGCCTTCGGTGGTTGAGCCTGTCGAAACCCACTTGCTCTATCAGTTGTGGTCCCTAACCCACAGGTTTAGCGACTCGAACTGATAGAGCAACGGGGGGGATTTACCCCGTCGGCCCGTTCCGCATCTGCTTGACCAGGTCCAGCACCACGGCCTGCAGGTCGCCGCCGTGAGCGGCAGCGACGCGGCGCTGCCGCTGGTACCCGGCGCCGCGGCGGATGATCTTCTCGACGTCGGCCAGTTCGTCGGGGCAGCCGAGTTTCGCGGCCACCGGCTCAAGCCGGTTCAAAGTCTCCAGCAGGTGGTCGGTGACCAGCTGTTCGTTGCCGGCGGCGTCGAGGATGATAATGGCCTCCATGCCGTAGCGGGCGGCCCGCCACTTGTTCTCCTGGACGTGCCACGGCGGCATCGTGGGGATGGTGCCGCCGTTGTCCAGCGTGGTGGAGAACTCGTCCACCAGGCACTGGGTGAGCGCGGCAATCGCGCCCACTTCCTCCAGCGTGGCCAGGCCGTCGCAGATGCGCATTTCGATGGTGCCGAGGTTGGGAACGGGCCGGATGTCCCAGCGGATCTCGGACAGGGTGTCGATCACGCCGGTGGTGAACATGTCCTGGACGTAGGACTCGTATTCGTCCCAGGACGGGAACTGGAAGGGCAGGCCCGCCGTCGGCAGCTGCTGGAACATCAGGGCCCGGTGCGACGCGTAGCCGGTGTCCTCGCCGCCCCAGAACGGGCTCGACGCCGAGAGCGCCTGGAAATGCGGGAAGTAATTGACCAGGCCGTCCAGCACGGGGAGTGCCTTTTCGCGCCGGTCCAGGCCCACGTGGACGTGCACGCCGTAGATGACCATCTGCCGGCCCCACCACTGGGTGCGGTCGATCAGCTTGGCATACCGGGCCTTGTCCGTCACGGGCTGCAGCTGCGGCGGGCTGAACGGGTGGCTGCCGGCGCAGAAAACCTCCACGCCCATGGGATCGGTGATTTCGCGCACCGCGGCCAGGGACCGGCTGAGGTCTTCCTTGGCTTCGGCGGCAGTCTCGCAGATGCCAGTGACGAGCTCCACGGTGTTGAGCAGGAGTTCCTGCTTGATGTGCGGGTGTTCGTCGTCTTCGTTGAGTTCGGGGTGCTTGGCAACGACGCCGCTGAGTACTTCGTTGGCCACTGATGCCAGTTCGCCGGTCTGGCCGTCCACCAGAGCCAGCTCCCATTCCACACCAAGAGTTGATTGCTTCGATGAAGCGAAATCAATCTTCATGCGTTCCCCTAACTGTTCAGACATCCCTGGGCACGCGCCGCATTCAAGTCTAATGCAGGGGTAGCATCGTCTTGATGGCCTTGTTCCTGTGGACCCGTGACAGTATTCACAAAACCACCCTCCTTATTGCGGCCGCTGCCGTGGCCGCCCTGACTGCCTGCACGGCAGTTCCCGCCACCGCCCCGGCGACCTCCGGCCCTGCGTCCGCCTCAACCCCGGAATCAGAGCGGCCGACGACGGCACCACCGTCCGCTTCTCCCTCACCTGACCCCGGGCTGCGGCCGCTGGGCTGGGGCCCCGAACAGCGGGACCAGAGTGTTGCCGCCGCCACAGTGGCAGCGATGTCGGTCGAGGAGAAGGCCGGGCAGGTGCTGATGCCCGTGTACACCGGGACCGACTCCGAAGCCCAGGCCGCCACCATAGAGCGCCTCCATCTGGCCGGGTCCATCATCATGGGCGACAACGTCCCGCTTGACGCGCGCGGTCAAGCGGATCCGGCTGCCATGACTGCTGTCAACGCCCGGCTGGCCCAAGCCGCCACGGCTGACGGCAGGCCCTGGCCCGGGCTCATCGGCGTGGACCAGGAGGGCGGGATTGTGGCGCGGCTGGGTGCGCCCCTGACCGAATGGCCAACGGCCCTGAGCTACGGGGCTGCCGGCAATGCGCCACTCGCCAAGGACGCCGGCCGCGCCCTGGCCGCGGAGATCGCGTCGCTGGGCTTCACCGTGGACTTCGCCCCCGATGCGGACGTGACCATCGGCCCAGCGGATCCCACCATCGGTGCCCGGTCAATGTCCGGCAACCCGGACGCAGCGGGAGCGCTGGCGGTGGCGTTTTCCCAAGGTATGCAGGAGGCCGGCGTCCTGCCCGCCGTCAAGCATTTCCCCGGCCACGGCTCCGTCACCGTTGACTCGCACCAGGACCTCCCGGTGCAGCCCGCGGGCATCGCGGAACTCGAAGCCCGGGACTGGAAGCCGTTCCGGGCGGCCATCGCCGCCGGTATGCCCATGGTCATGACCGGGCACATCGCCGTACCGGCCCTGGAACCCGGCGTCCCGGCGTCGTTGTCCGGCCCCACCTATGCTGCGCTGCGTGGCATGGGCTTCAAGGGTGTGGCCGTGACCGATGCCCTCAACATGGGTGCCGTCCAGAAGCAATACCCGGGTGGCTCCGCAGCAACGGCGGCGCTCGCCGCGGGCGCGGACCTGCTCCTGATGCCCACGGACGTGGGGCAGGCCCACGCAGCCATCGTGGGCGCCGTGGCCGCCGGAACCCTGCCTGCGGCACGCCTGGACGAAGCGGCCAACCGGGTGGCCACCATGCTGACTTGGCGCGGCCGCATCGCCCCGCCGCCGGGAGCTGCGCCCGAGGGAACCGCCCCCGGCAGCGGCGCTGACATCTCGGCGCGGGTCTCCGCGGCCGCAGTCACCGTGCTGTCCGGACACTGCAGCGCGCCAATCGTCCAGGGAAGCCTCCGGATTGCCGGCGGATCACCGCAGGACAGGGCACGGTTCGAGGCGGCCGCAGCGAAGGCCGGGCTCGGCACCGGGGCGGGCCCACTGGTCAGCCTCATCGGCTACGCCGGCCGGCCGGTCGGCGGCGATGTCGCCGTCGCACTGGATGCGCCCTGGCCGCTGCAGGATTCCAGCGCGCCGGTGAAAATCGCGCTGTACGGCCGGACGCCGGGTGCCTTTGACGCCCTGGTTGCCGTGCTGGCAGGCAAGGCGGCTGCCCCGGGGAAGCTGCCCGCCGCCGTCGGAAGCTATCCGGCCGGGACGGGCTGCCCGTAACTTGGGCGGCAACATATCGCCGAATCGGTCAACGGCGGTTTAATGGACAGGTGCCCATTCTGAACAAAGACATGACCTTGTGTATTTCGCTGTCGGCCCGGCCCAGCAACAACGGGACCCGGTTCCACAACCACCTCTACGAGCAGCTGGGCCTGAACTGGATCTACAAGGCCTTTGCCCCCACCGACCTGGCCCAGGCGATCGCCGGCGTCAGGGGCCTGGGCATCCGCGGTTGTGCGGTGTCCATGCCGTACAAGGAGGACGTGATGGCGCTCGTGGATGAGCTGGATCCCTCTGCCAAAGCCATCGATTCGGTCAACACAATCGTGAACACCGACGGGCGTCTGTTGGCCTACAACACCGACTACACCGCCATCGAGCAGCTCCTCGCAAGCAACGCCGTGCCCACGGACTACTCGGTGCTGGTCCAAGGCGCCGGCGGCATGGCCAAGGCCACCGTCGCGGCCCTGCGCGACGCCGGCTTCACGGACGTCACCGTCATCGCCCGGAACGAAGACACCGGCAGGGCGCTCGCAGAGCAGTACGGGTTCCAATGGCGGGCAACGCTCGACGGCGGCACGGCGGACCTGATCATCAACGTCACGCCTATCGGTATGGCAGGCGGCCCGGAAGTGGACTCGCTGTCCTTCCCGGAAGATGCGATCGCCGCAGCCAAAGTGGTGTTCGACGTCGTGGCGCTGCCTGCGGAGACGCCGCTGATCAAGGCGGCCCGCGCCGCCGGGAAACAGGTCATCACGGGGGCCGAGGTGGCCACCATCCAGGCGCTCGAGCAGTTTGTGCTCTACACGGGCGTCCGGCCCACCGACGAGCAAGTCCGGGCCGCCGAGGACTTTATGCGCGCCCAGTAAGGCCCGGCCGCAGAAGGCTTCGCTGCTTCAGACTGGTTCCACCGAGATGGCCACCCGGTCCTCCCCAATGCGGGTCAGGACCAGGGTGGCTGTTTTTTGTCCGGCCTTCTTACCGGCTACCTTGCTTCCGGCGAACAGCTGCTTGCGCAGTTCCTCCGGGGTTACCGAGGTGCCGCGCTTTTTGATGTCCAGCACCGTGATGCCGTTCTCCTTCACCCAGGCCTTGAGCGCCTTGACGTTGTACGGCATCACTTCCAGGACCTTATAGGCGCGGGCGAACGGCGTGTCCACCAGCTCCGGAGCGCAGATGTAGGCGATGTGCTCGTCCAGCAGGTGCCCGCCCAGTTGAAGCGCGACGTCGGCCACCAGGCCTGCGCGGATCACCGCACCATCGGGCTCATACAGGTAACCCTCTGCCGGACCCACCGGCGCGGCCGGACCGCCGTCGAAGTCTTCAGTGCTGGTCAGTTCGGCGGCACCCTGCGGTCCGAGCAGCAGCGCCGCGCGGCGGATTCCGGGCCGGCGCACGGAGTTGAACCACAGGGCCACCTCGGTGACGTCGCCGCCCACCGATACCCACTGCGCCTCGCAGCCGGCGGGAACTGATTCGTGCGGCATGCCGGGGCCCATCTTGACGCCAACGGCGCGCCCGGTGGCGGCGAGCGATTCCACAAAGGACAGCGGCGGTGAAAACGCCTCAGGATCCCAGATCCTCTTGGTACCCGAGGTGGAGGTGACCCGGCGTGCGGGATCCAGCCAGACGCCGTCGACCCCCTCCAAAGGGACGGTGGTGGCGTCCGAATGCACCACCGTGGCGTTGGGGAAGGGGATGAGGTTGACCGTGGCGCAGGCGGCCGTGGTTTCGTCCATTTCCACGGCCGTGACCGTGATGTCCATCGATGCCAGGGCCAGGGAGTCCGCGGCAAGGCCGCACCCGAGGTCGGCCACGTGGCGGACTCCGGCCTGCGCAAAGCGCTCGGCATGCCTGGCGGCAACCGTGAGACGGGTGGCCTGTTCCAGCCCGGCCTGCGTGAAGAGCATGCTCCGGGCGAACTCCCCGAACTTCAGCTCAGCCTTGGTGCGCAGCCGGGACTGGGTGAGGACGGCAGAGACCAGCGCGGGGGAGTGTCCAGCCTTGCGGAGGGCCGCGTTGAGCTCAAAGGCCTTGTCCTCGCGGTACGGGCCCAAGGACGCCAGGAGCTCCCAGCCTTCGCTCGTGAGCAGTGGGGCGATCTGGTCCTGCGGTGCTTGAGCCATGGGTTCAAGCCTAATGGAGGTGGCCCGGCGGCCAGATCCGGCTAGGGTTGAGGGCATGGAAGACAGCGCAGGCACCCAGCCGTCCGGACTACCCCAGGCCAGCAACCCGGACCTGGTGAAGTTCGCCCGCCCCGCGCTGATTGCAGGATCCGCAGTGGCCGTGGTCTGCGTCGCGCTGCTGGTAATCATCTTCTTTCTGGACACGTTCAACGCCACTGTGTATTCCGTGGGCGGCAAGAACATCCAGGACGCCACGGATGAGGCGCAGGAAATCCGCGGCCTCTACGCCGGGGCGCGCGTAGGCGGCATCATCCTGCTGGTGGTCTCGCTGCTGGCTGCCGTGGGCGGCGCCGTGGTGCTGTACTTGCGGCGGGGCACCGTCAGTGAAGGGGACGACGGCGACGAGGACGTCGATCTCGAGGACCTCACCGGCCGGTAATGGCTGTTCGCCGGAGACATAATTCTGGCACTCGCCTTGACCGAGTGCTAACCAATACATAGAGTCATCATTAGCACTCTCCCTAGGAGGGTGCTAACACATGAAGAGCTGCCAGCCAGGCTGCTGCCGGCACCGCGACGACGGTTTGCCAGCCACGGCGAAGCAGCTCAACTGTCCATGAATTTGCTGACGTAGAAGGAGAGGTCCGAGTGTCGGTCTCTATTAAGCCTCTTGAGGATCGTATTGTTGTCCGCCCGCTCGAAGCCGAGCAGACCACGGCTTCCGGCCTGGTTATCCCGGACTCCGCGCAGGAGAAGCCGCAGGAAGGCGAAGTTGTTGCAGTAGGCCCCGGCCGCTTTGACGACAACGGCAACCGCGTTCCGATCGACGTAGCCGTTGGCGACGTTGTTATCTACTCCAAGTACGGTGGAACCGAAGTCAAGACCGGTGGCACCGAGTACCTCGTGCTGTCCGCCCGCGACGTTCTGGCGATCGTCGTAAAGTAACTCTTTGGATCCCCGTACTGCTGTTCCGTCCCTGACTGAACAACAGTGCGGGGTTCTGTCTTTGAAAGGACAAAACCATGGCAAAGCAGCTTGCGTTTAACGACGCTGCACGCCGGTCGCTTGAAGCCGGCATCGATAAGCTCGCCAACACTGTCAAGGTGACGCTCGGCCCCCGCGGCCGCAACGTCGTACTCGACAAAAAGTGGGGGGCACCCACCATCACCAACGACGGCGTCACCATCGCCCGCGAAATTGAGCTTGATGACCCCTACGAGAACCTTGGCGCGCAGCTGGCCAAGGAAGTAGCCACCAAGACCAACGACGTTGCCGGCGACGGCACCACCACGGCCACCGTGCTCGCCCAGGCCCTGGTCAAGGAAGGCCTGCGCAACGTTGCGGCTGGCGCCGCTCCGGGCCAGATCAAGCGCGGCATCGAGGTTTCCGTAGAAGCCATTGCAGCCCGCCTGCTCGAGAACGCACGCCCGGTTGAAGGCACCCAGGTTGCCAGCGTGGCAGCAATCTCGGCCCAGAGCGACGAAATCGGCGAGCTCCTCGCCGAGGCATTCGGCAAGGTCGGCAAGGATGGTGTGATCACCATCGAGGAGTCCTCCACCACGCAGACCGAGCTGGTCCTCACCGAAGGCATGCAGTTCGACAAGGGCTACCTGTCCCCGTACTTCGTGACCGACTCCGAACGCCAGGAAGCCGTCCTCGAAGACGCCCTTATCCTGATCAACCAGGGCAAGATCTCCTCCGTGCAGGACTTCCTGCCGCTGCTGGAGAAGGCGCTGCAGAGCTCCAAGCCGCTCTTCATCATTGCCGAAGACGTTGAGGGCGAGGCCCTATCCACGCTGATTGTCAACCGCATCCGCGGCACCCTGAACGTTGTTGCCGTGAAGGCTCCGGGCTTCGGCGACCGCCGCAAGGCCATGCTGCAGGACATTGCCACCCTCACCGGTGCGCAGGTCGTCTCCGCGGAACTGGGCCTCAGCCTGGATTCGGTTGGCCTTGAGGTGCTGGGTACCGCCCGGCGCATCACGGTCACCAAGGACAACACCACCATCGTTGACGGCGCCGGTTCCGCAGAAGACGTCGCAGCCCGGGTTTCCCAGCTGCGCGCCGAGCTGACCCGCACCGACTCCGACTGGGACCGCGAAAAGCTCCAGGAGCGCCTGGCCAAGCTGGCCGGCGGCATCGGTGTCATCAAGGTCGGCGCAGCCACCGAGGTTGAGCTGAAGGAAAAGAAGCACCGCATCGAAGATGCAGTGTCCTCCACCCGCGCCGCCCTCGAAGAAGGCATCGTGGCCGGTGGCGGTTCCGCACTGATCCACGCACTGAAGGCCCTCGACGAGGACCCTGCAGTCAAGGCCCTCGAAGGCGACGCCGCCGCTGCTGTGGGCATCGTCCGCCGCGCGCTGGTTCAGCCGCTTCGCTGGATCGCCCAGAACGCCGGTTTCGACGGCTACGTTGTCACCGCCAAGGTTGCCGAGCTCGAAACCAACAACGGCTTCAACGCCAAGTCGGGCGAGTACGAGGACCTGATCGCCGCCGGTGTCATCGACCCGGTCAAGGTCACCCGCGCAGCCCTGCGCAACGCGGCTTCCATCGCTGCGCTGGTTCTCACCACCGAGACCCTCGTAGTGGAGAAGCCCGTAAACGACGACGAGCACGCAGGCCACAGCCACTAGTCCCCACCGTCTCCCTCACCTCGCTTCGTCCCCATCGGCTCCCAAACCTCGCTTCGCTCGATTTGGGTCCCTCGCCGATGTGGGCCCACGGTCAGGGAACCGGCGTGGGCCCAGCACGGTCTCCACACAAAGAACCGGTCCAGCCTCCGCTGGGCCGGTTTTTTGTGCCACAAATCCTGCGGCCGGCTTTTCCGCCCTACGCGCCCGGCACGTCCTGCGGGAGGGTGATTGGATAGAGCCAGAGATGGAGGCTGTCGATCACGTCTGCCGCGAGTAGTGAACGGTTGAGCGTGCGGCCGACAGCGTTGCGGCACTGTACAGCGTCGGCGGGAATGGCAGACTGGTGCCATGCTGCTCGACGAGCTCGTGAAAACCACGGATGCCGTCGCGTCGACCCGCTCCCGGCTCGCGAAGGTCGACGCACTGGCCGACCTGCTGTTCCGGCTCGAGCCCGTGGACATCGCGACGGCGGTCGGCTTGCTCATCGCCAAGCCGCGACAGGGCCGCGTAGGGATCGGCTGGCGCGGCATGACAGCGGCCATGGGGGAGCCGGCTGCCGAGCCGAGTCTGACTGTGGCCGACCTCGACGCTGCGCTGGATCGGCTGCTCGTCACCGCAGGCGCTGGATCGGCCGCGGAGCGCGCCGCGATCCTCCGGTTGCTCACGGCGGCAGCCACCGAGCGCGAGCAGGCCTTCATCGCCGGCGTGTTGCTGGGTGAATTGCGTACCGGTGCGCTTGAGGGGGTGTTGACGGATGCCGTTGCCCGCGCCGCCGATCGGCCCGTCGACGCCGTACGCCGCGCGGCGATGCTTTCCGGCGATCTCGGCGAGACCGCCCTGCTGGCGATCACGGGAACGGCGGCCGAGCTTGACGCTGTCGGCCTCGTCGTCGGCCGTCCCGTGCAGCCGATGCTGGCCGCGACCGCGGCCAGTGCCAGCGCGGCGCTGGAGGTGACGGGGGAAGCATCCGTGGAATACAAGCTCGACGGGGCGCGCATCCAGGTGCATCGCGTCGGCGACGAAGTTCGCATCTACACACGCACCCTGGCCGAGGTGACCCACCGGCTGCCTGAGGTGGTGGAGGTGGTGCGCGGACTGCCAGTGCGTGATGTGATCCTCGACGGCGAGACCCTCGCCCTCGACGAGGACGGCGGCCCGCGACCGTTCCAGGAGACCATGGCACGGTTCGGGGCGGATGCGGCGCGTGCCACGGTGCTGCATCCGTGGTTCTTCGACGTGCTGCACATCGACGGGCGCGACCTGCTCGACGAGCCGCTGGCGGCGCGCCTCGGCGTGCTCGAGCGCATCGCCCCCAAGCACCGGATCCCGGGGGAGGTCACGGCGGATGCGGCCGTTGCTGAGAGAGTGTCGCGCGATGCGCTCGCCGCGGGCCATGAGGGCGTGGTTGTGAAAGCGGTCGGATCGGCCTACGCGGCCGGCCGGCGTGGTTCCAACTGGATCAAGGTGAAGCCGGTGCTCACCTACGACCTGGTGGTGCTTGCCTGCGAGTGGGGGTCAGGACGGCGAACCGGGCTGCTGTCGAACCTGCACCTCGGAGCCCTCGACCCGACCGGCGAGTTCGGCGAACCCGGCGGCTACGTGATGGTGGGCAAGACATTCAAGGGCCTCACCGACGCCCTGCTGCGCTGGCAGACCGAGAGGTTCCAAGAGCTTGAGGTGCGGCGCACGGCGGGCACCGTCTGGGTCGAGCCCGTTACCGTGGTCGAGATCGCGATCGACGGCGTGCAGCGTTCCTCGCGCTATCCGGGCGGAATCGCGCTGCGGTTCGCACGTGTCAAGCGCTACCGCGACGACAAGACGGCGGCGGAGGCCGACACTATTCAGACGCTGCGCGCACTGCTGCGTTCGTAGCCGTATGAAGGGGAATCCTTCGGGCCAGCCGCACTCGACGCGCCGGAGATGACACCAGGATCAGGGCCACGAGGCATCTGCGGCCCGCTTGTGCCGGATCTCCAGCGGGCGTACCGTGGCGCTTAACCGCCGTCACGCCCAGCGTGCGGCGGGCCAGACCGGCTGGGTGGGCGGTATCCGAAAGGAGGCCAGATGTCAGCTGAGACGGGCCTTGACCAGGGCAGGTCAGCGTTCCGCGAGAACCGCTGGACCGATGCCTTCGAGAACTTCCGCGACGCCGACCAGCGCGGCGGACTGCCGGCCCCGGACCTTGAACGGCTCGCAACCGCGGAGATCCTGACCGGCAAGATGACCACAGGCCTGGAGACCCTCACCCGGGCCCATGAGGAATACCTGGTTGTGGGCGACGTCGTTGGTGCCGCCCGGTGTGCCGGTTGGATGGGGATGCAGCTGATGTTCCTGGATGAGCCGGCTCGGGCCGGGGGGTGGTTTGCCCGCGGCCAGCGGCTCGTGGATGAATTGGCCGAGCCGGACGCTGTGCAGGGCCTCTTGCTCGTTCCGATGGGCCTCGGCAAGCTCTATGGCGGTGATCCGGCGGGCGCACTGCAGGTTTTCTCCCAGGTTGCGGACTTCGGCCAGCGGTTCCAGGACAAAGACCTGTCCGCGCTGGGCCTCCTCGGTACAGGCCAGGCGACTCTCATGCTTGGGCAGGCCGGCAAGGGCCTCAGGATGTTCGACGAGGTCATGGTGGCCGTTACGGCAGGTGAACTCTCCCCGATCCCGTCAGGAATTATCTACTGCGCTGTCATTGGCAACTGCCACCTGGCCTTCGACCTGGAGAGGGCTCTGGAATGGACGGCTGCCCTGGACCGCTGGTGCAGTGCACGCCCTGACATGGTGACGTTCAGCGGTCAGTGCCAGTCACACCGGGCCGAACTCTTCATGCTCCACGGGGCCTGGGCCGAGGCGCTGATGGCGGCTGCGGCTGCCCAGGGACTTTCCGTAAAGGGTGATCCCCAGGCGCTTTACGGAGGCTACTACCAGCAGGGAGAAGTGGAACGGCTGAGTGGAAAACTGGACGACGCCGAAGCTTCCTACCGGCAGGCTGCCCGGAGCGGCTACGAGCCGCAGCCTGGCCTTGCGCTCCTCTTATTGGCGCGCGGAGACGCGCAGCAGGCGCAGTTGATGGTCCGCAGGGCGGCCGGCACGGCAGACGCCGCTACCCGCCGGAACATGTTGCCGGCACTGGTGGAGATCGAGCTGGCCGCCTCCGACCTGGAAGCCGCGCGGCGAGGTGTTCAGGAGCTGGAAACCCTGGCCCGTGAATGCCCTATGCCCATGGTCCGGGCCGTTGCCGGCCAGGCGGACGGCGCGGTCCGACTGGCCGGCGGCGACCCCTCCGCTGCCCTGAAACAGCTCCGGGAGGCGTGGAGGCTGTGGCAGGAGCTTGGTGTTCCGTACGAAGCGGCGCGCTGCCAGGCGCTGGCCGGCAGTGCCTGCCGCGCACTTGGCGATGAGGCCTCGGCGCTGATGTACCTGGAGGCGGCCCACGCTGCACTCCTGGACCTGGGCGCGGCGCCCGCGGCAACCTGGGCGGCGGCGCTGCTGCACGAAGGCATGTTGGACAGCGGACCCACGCCGGACACAGCGGGCCTCCTCACGCGCCGCGAGCTTGAAATCCTCCAGTTGGTGGCAACCGGAAAAGGCAACCGGGCCATTGCCGCCGAACTGTACTTGAGCGAAAAGACCGTAGCCCGGCATGTCAGCAACATCTTCCTAAAACTGGGCCTGTCTTCACGGGCAGCCGCCACTAGCTACGCCTACGAACACGGACTCGCAGGCTGACGGCCCACATAGGACCGCTCTGGCCTACATAGAAATACCCAGCTGCGCCGTGACTGAAGTTGCATGATTTGGCCGACGCGGACACCAGGGGCGCGGCCATAGCCTCAAAGCATGAACCTTCCAGTCCTTGCCGGCACACTTTCGACGGTGCTGTTCGCCGCCGGAATGCTGCCGATGCTGGTCAAGGCAGTCCGGACGAAGAACCTGGCGTCCTACAGCCTCGGGAACCTGTTGCTGACCAATATTGCCAACGCAGTCCACTCCGTCTACGTCTTCAACCTCCCCGCCGGACCCATCTGGGCCCTGCACCTGGCCTATCTCCTGGCATCCGCGCTGATGCTGGCATGGTGGCTCCGGTACCGGGAAGGCGGACAGGGCCAGCCGGACAGCCAGCCCACGGAAGGTTCAGCCATCACCATCCCCATGGAAAACAAAGGAGAGCAGCCATGAATAACAACGGCGTGACCGGCACACTGGACACCCTGATCATCGGTGGCGGGCAAGCAGGCCTTGCCCTGGGCCACTACCTGAAAGAGCAAAACCGGACGTTCCTGATCCTGGACGCGAATCCAAGACTCGGTGACGCCTGGCGCCAGCGGTGGGATTCGCTACGGGTCTTTACGCCGGCAAAGTACGACGGACTCCCCGGCATTCCGTTCCCCGCTGACCCGCTGTCCTTCCCCACTAAGGACGACGTGGCTGGATACCTTGAGGGCTACGCCGCACGATTCGACCTGCCCGTCCTCAACGGGGCACGGATCGAACACCTGTGGCGGGAGGATGGCCGCTTCATCGCAGCATCCAACGGCCGGCGCTGGGAGGCGCACAACGTGGTGGTGGCCACCGGCTGCAGCCAAGCGCCCAAGGTACCGGGTTTCGCTGCGGAACTGGAGCCCGCCGTCGTCCAGTTGCATTCCAGTGAGTACCGCAACCTGGAGCAACTGCAGGAGGGCCCGGTCCTGGTTGTGGGACTGGGGAACTCCGGAGCAGAGATCGGCCTGGAAGTGTCCCGCAGCCATCCCACTGTCCTTGCCGGCAAGCCCGGCGGTGAAATTCCCGTGAAGCATGGCCGGACGGCGGCCCGTTACTTCCTGCCGGTGGTGCGGTTCGTCGGGCTCCACGTCCTCACCCTCAACAACCCGATCGGCCGCAAAGCGGCACCGTCCTTCAAAGCACACGCGGCGCCCCTGATCAGGACGAAGTCCAAGGACCTGGCCGCCGCAGGCGTCCGGCTCGTGCCGCGGATTGCCGGGGTGGAGAACGGGCTGCCGGTCCTCGCGGACGGGACCCGGCTGGAAGTTTCAAACGTGATCTGGTGCACCGGGTTCCGGGATGACTTCGGCTGGATGGATCCGGTAATGCTCGACGGCGGCGCGCTGCCCAGGCAGCGGCGCGGCGTGGCACTGGATACCCCTGGACTGTTCTTCCTGGGCCAGGAATTCATGTACGCGGCTGCGTCGGCAACCCTTCCGGGTGCCAGCCGTGACGCCCGGTACCTGGCCGGCAGGATCCCGGTTCCAGTCACCCGCGAGTCCGCGTCAGCTGCCACCTGAGGCGCCGGGCGGCGGCTTCGGGCAAGCGCCGGGAAACCAACCGGTAGAAGACCAGCACCAGAACTGCCGCCGCCACGATGCCCATCAGGTTGAGCGCCAGCTGCAGGGCCGATCCCGTTGCCTTCTCAAACTCGCCGAGCACGAGCGCCACGGCCACAAACCCGGCAGCAGGAACTGTGGTCACGGAGATGAAGACACCGATGAGTGCCGCCGACCGCCGGCTGATGACGGACAGCATGCCCGCCGTGCCGGCCAGCACGGCCACGATCAAGGAATAGGGTCCCGGGTGGTAGATGAACTCCACCGCAGACCCTGTGTCCAGGGTGTTGTCCGCGAAGAGGCCCAGTGCCGCGGAGACCCACGTGGTCAAGGCCGCCAGCAGCATGGCCAGCGGGAATCCCACACCAAGCGCCAGGGCAGCACGCCGCCCGAGTGCCCACTGGCGCCGGGCCAAGGCCACTGCCAGCGCTGCCAGGGGGCCGAACTCCGGCCCCACGGCCATCGCCCCCACGATGGCAATGGTGGAATTCGTCACGATGCCGATGGCGGCGAGCTGCGTGGCCAGTATCAGGAAGGCAAGGTAGCTCCACGTGAGCCGGGAGTCCTCGCCCGTCTGACGGGTGACCTCGTCCCAGATCAAGGCGTCTGCGCCGTCTCCGGGGGCAGACGCCTCCGCTTTGTCCGCGCGCCGGGACAGGACGAGTTCCGGCATGGAGATGGCAATGGATCCCACCTCCTGCGCCTTCAGGACGTGGAGTTTCTCAAGCAGTTCCTCCACCGCTTCCCTGGCAACCTGGACGTCGATGACGTCGCCCGGCGGCGACACGGATGCTCCCGGAAAGAGCGCTACCTCGGCGGTTCCCGTGTGCTCCTTGCAAGCGTCCAGCGTCACTGCCGACAGTTCACTGGGCACACAGATCCGCAGCTGGACAATCACGTGGTCTCCCTTCGCTGGCCTGTGGCCAGCATAGTTTGTGGCACGCTCCGACGGGGCTCGAAGGTGGCCGCTGATTGGCCATCGGCCGTGCGGCTCCGTAGGCTCGATGCTTTGCTTACCCGCTTGGAGAGGTCCTCTGTGTCCAGTGCACCAGCCGAGGCTGCTCCGCGCACTGCGCTGGACGCAAAGACCGGCGAGCGGAAGCCTGCCCGGAAACCGACCTTCCGTCCCGAAGTCCAAGGCCTACGCGCGCTCGCCGTCCTGATGGTGGTGACCTACCATGTGTGGCTTGGCCGGGTGTCGGGCGGGGTGGATATCTTCCTCCTGATCTCGGCCTTCCTGCTGACGCTGTCCTTCGTCCGGAAGGTGGAGGCCGGCGCGTCCCTCAATCTCCTCCGGCACTGGCTGCACCTCTTCAAGCGGCTGCTGCCGGCCGCCGTCGTGGTGATCCTCGGGGTCCTGGCAGGCACGTGGTTGGTCCTCCCGCAAGGCCGCTGGCCCGTCATCCTGGACCAGGCCTGGGCGGCGCTGCTGTACCGGCAGAACTGGCTGCTGGCGGACACCGCCGTGGACTACTACGCCCAGGACCACGCCGCGGCGAGCCCCCTGCAGCACTTCTGGTCATTGTCCATCCAAGGACAGGTCTTTATCCTGTGGCCTCTCGTCTTCGCCGCTTCCGCTGTTGTGTGGCGGCTCCTCCGGCACCGGTTCAACGCCAGCTACCGGGCCGTGGTGGCAGTCGCGTTCGCCGGCATCCTGGTTGCCTCGCTCGCGTTTTCGATTGACCAGACGGCCACCAATCAGTCGTACGCCTACTTCGACACCCGGACGCGGCTCTGGGAATTCGCGCTGGGCTCACTGCTGGCACTTGGCCTGCCGCACCTGAAGCCCGGGAAGTACCTGCGTGTGGTGCTCGGCTGGGCCGGCCTGGCGGCCATGGTCTCCTGTGGTCTGCTGCTGACCGTGGACAGGGCGTTCCCCGGATTCGTGGCACTGTGGCCCACGCTGGCTGCCGCGGCGATCATTGTGGCCGGGCAGAGCGGGAGCCGGTTTGGTGTGGACCGCCTCCTGAGCTGGAAGCCGCTGGTTTCCCTGGGGGACAACTCCTACGCCCTCTATTTGTGGCACTGGCCCGTCCTGGTGCTTGCGCTGGCCGCTACCGGCGTTGAGGCACCCAACCTCATCCAGGGCGCCGCGATCATCGCCGCCTCGGTGGTCCTGGCCGTCCTCACTACCCGCTTTGTGGAAAAACCCCTGCGGGAATGGCGCTGGCCGCAGGTGCGCACCTGGCGCACCGCCGTCGTCGTGGTTGCCTGCTGCGCCCTGCTGGCCGGACCCGTGGCGGTTTTGCAGACGAGCCTCACCGCGGAGGAAGCTGCCACCGCCGCCCAGCCCCGCGAGCTGACGCCGGGAGCCGCCCTGCTGACCCCGGGTAACGTCGGAGCACCGGCACCGCAGGGCAGGATCATTCCTGGTCCCACCGCCCTGGACAACGACTGGGCCGGAATCCACCAGGCCTGTACGGGAGCGAATGCCACCGAGGACCCTGTCCTTGAAGGTTGTCGGCAGGCCCTCCCCGGAGGCGAACCCACCAAACGGATCGTTGTGCTGGGCGATTCCCATGCCCAGCAGTATCTGGCCGCCTTGGCACCCATCGCGGAAGCCCGCGGCTGGGAGCTGGTCACCCTGCTGATGCCGGCCTGCCGGTTCGGGGCCGAATCCGAGACCCGGAACGCCGAGTGCAACGCCTACAACCGGGCCAGCGCAGCGTACGTGCTGGAACACCGGCCGGATGCCGTCTTCACCGTAGCCACCCTGACCCATGAGGAAGCCCCGTTCGAGACCGAGGTGCCGGCGTACCTCGAAGGCATCCAGCCCATCGCGGATGCCGGCATCGAGATCGTCGGCATCCGGGACAACCCACGTTTCACCATCAACATGCCCGAGTGCGTCCAGCGCCACAGTGCGGACGCCCCGGCGTGCAACCCGCCGCTGAACGAATCCCTGGTGGAGCCGTCACCGTTGGAGAGCTACCGCGGGAAGGTGGAGGGGCTGCACCTGATGGACCTGAGCGACTTCATCTGCGCCGGCGGTATCTGCCCGGCCGTGGTGGGCAACGTTTACGTGTACAAGGACGACAACCACCTCAGCCGGACCTACGTGGAAAGCATGATTCCCATGTTTGAGGAGCGGATGCTGGCGGTGACGGGCTGGAACTGACTCCTCGGCAGTAGGGCCCACGCCCGCAGGGTTCCCTGGCTGTGGAGCCGGTGCGGACTTGCGAGGTCAGGGATCGGGTGGGCATCCGTGCCGTTGCTCACAATGGACTCCCGGAATAGGGGGATCCGCGTCGAGGTTCTAATATTTACTCAAAGCTTTCTGCGCGGTGACCGCGCATGAGGCACCCGCATGTACTAAGGCCCTGCACGGACCAGTCCCGTAATGACGGGCTGGTCATTAGCTGCAACCCCTACCCGTGAACCCATAACCAAGGTAAGAGGCGCACTCATGACCCAGCCCGAGCACAATCCTTTCGGCTTCATCGGCCTGACCTACGACGACGTCCTGCTCCTTCCGGGCCACACGGACGTTATCCCGTCCGAGGCTGACACGTCTTCGCGGATTTCCAAGCGGATCACCGTTCACACGCCGCTGCTGTCCGCCGCCATGGACACGGTCACCGAATCCCGGATGGCGATTGCCATGGCACGCCAGGGCGGCCTGGGCGTCATCCACCGCAACCTGTCCATCCAGGACCAGGCCGACCAGGTGGACCGCGTAAAGCGCAGCGAGTCCGGGATGATCACCAACCCGCTGACCATTGGCCCTGAGGCAACGCTGGCGGAACTGGACGAGATCTGCTCGCAGTACCGGGTCTCCGGCCTCCCCGTTGTGGACGAGGGCATGCGGCTCCTCGGTATTGTCACCAACCGCGACACCCGCTTTGTGCCCGAAGCCGACTTCCCGCTGCGGCTGGTCAGCGACGTGATGACCAAGATGCCGCTGATCACCGGGCATGTTGGCATCAGCCGTGAGGAAGCCTCCCACAAGCTGGCCACAAACAAGATCGAAAAGCTTCCGCTCGTTGACGAGCAGGGCCGGCTCAAGGGCCTCATCACCACCAAGGACTTCACCAAGGCCGAGCAGTACCCGCTGGCCACCAAGGACGATGAGGGCCGGCTCCGCGTCGGTGCCGCCATCGGCTTCTTCGGTGACGGCTGGGAACGCGCCATGGCACTGGTCGACGCCGGCGTTGACGCACTGTTCGTTGACACGGCCAACGGCCATTCCCAGGGCGTGCTGGACATGATCCGCCGCCTGAAGTCCGATCCCGTAGCAGCGCACGTGGACATCATCGGCGGCCAGGCTGCCACCCGCGAAGGCGCCCAGGCACTGATCGACGCCGGCGCCGACGGCATCAAGGTGGGCGTGGGCCCCGGCTCCATCTGCACCACCCGCGTGGTGGCCGGCGTGGGTGTCCCGCAGATCACCGCCATTTACGAGTCCGCCAAGGCAGCCATCCCGGCCGGCGTACCGTTGATCGCCGACGGCGGCCTGCAGTACTCGGGCGACATCGGCAAGGCGCTGGTTGCCGGCGCCGACACCGTGATGCTGGGTTCCCTCCTCGCAGGTTGCGATGAGTCCCCGGGCGAGCTGATCTTCGTGAACGGCAAGCAGTTCAAGAGCTACCGCGGCATGGGCTCGCTGGGCGCCATGCAGTCCCGCGGCAAGAACACGTCCTACTCCAAGGACCGCTACTTCCAGGCAGACGTCTCCGGCGACGACAAGCTCATCCCCGAGGGCATCGAAGGCCGCGTCGCCTACCGCGGTCCGCTCGCCTCAGTGGCTTACCAACTGGTCGGCGGCCTCCGCCAGACCATGTTCTACACCGGCGCCCCCGCCATCCCGGAGCTCAAGGCCCGCGGCAAGTTCGTCCGCATCACGCCGGCCGGCCTCAAGGAATCGCACCCGCACGACATCCAGATGACCGTGGAGGCCCCGAACTACGGTTCGCGCTAATCCCCACCGGCACCCTCGCCTCGCAAGTCCGCAGCGGCTCCCTGCCCTCGCAAGCTCGGGCTGGGGCCCTCGCCGCAGCGGCTCCACGGCCAGGGAACCCTGCCGGCGTGGGCCCACCCGGCGCCTCCCTGACCTTGCTTCGCTGCGGCCAGGGAACCCGGGCGCCGTGGGCCCACCGGTGGAACTAGGCTGAATCCATGTCCCAACCACGCCATCCCGCCGAACTGAACCCAAAAAAGGACCCTCAGCGGCGGTTGGCACTGAGGCCCTACGCCCGGGCCGTGGCGCAGGTGCTGCGGGTCAGCTTCCGGGCCTCGCCCGCCGCCGTCGTTATGAAAGTAGTCGGTTCGCTCATTTCGGCGACGCTGCCTTTGGTGACCACGTACTTCGCAGCGCTGACCACCACTGCGCTGGCGGCTGCCTACGCCGGAGATTCCGCAGCAGGCCAACAGGCCATTGTGTACGTCATCATCACGGCTGCCCTTGGGCTATTCTGGGGCGGCTTCAGCAGCGTGGACCGCTACATCCAGCAGCTCATGAGCTTCAAGGTGGGCGCAATCGTGGGCGACCAGATGTACGAGCGCTTCCTGGCGCTGGAGTTCTGGCGCTACGACGATAAGCAAACCGTGGACCTCTACGACCGGGCCAAACGGTTTTCTGATTCCTATGCCCGTGTGCTGGACCGGATCGCGGCCATCTTCACCCAGTTGGTCTCCGTGATCCTGGCCGTGGGAGCCCTGCTTCTGGTCAGCTGGTGGATCGCCTTGATTGTCCTAGTGGCGATCGTGCCCAGCGTCTACCTGCAGTTCAAACTCTCGCGCGAACAGATCTCCCACTGGAACACCCAGGTGGACTCCCGCCGGCAACGGCGGATGATCGAAACCAACCTGCTCCGCCCTCAGCACATCGCCGAAATGCGGCTCTATGGGATCGTGGGCTACCTGATGGACCTCCGTTCCCGGCTGCGCGATGCTGATGAGCGGCGCCGCCTGGACTTCCAGAAGCGCTACATCCCCAAGCAGCTCGCCGCCGACGCCCTGCAGTATGGCGCCGAGGTGATCTCCCTGATCTGGGTGGTGGGCCAGATCATCGCCCGTGCCCAGCCCGTTGGCCAGTTCCTCTATGTCCAGCAGATCGTCAGCCGTGCACTTTCCACAGCCAACAGCCTGGTGTCCTCCCTCAGCTCGATCGACGAGGATCTCGCCAACCTCAAGGACTACGAGCTGTTCATGGCAATGCCGGTGCATTCGGAGCATTCGCCGCCGCTGCTCCAGGCACCCAAAACCGTGGAGCTGCGGGACATCCGCTTCACCTACACGGGCAGCGACACCGAGGTGATCCGCGGCATCAGTATTACCATCCGCGAAGGCCAGCACATCGCCGTCGTAGGTGAGAACGGGGCGGGGAAGTCCACGCTGATCCGGATCCTCGCCGGCCTCTACCGCCCGGATTCCGGGCAGGTAATGCTGGACGGCGTCGACCTCGCCGCCGTCGACGTTAAGTCCTGGCACCGCCACCTGGCCGTCCTGAGCCAGGAATTCCTCAAGTACGAATTCGCCACGGCTGCCGACAACATCCGCTTTGGCGACGTGGACCCGCCCCGTGACGACGAACGGATCCGCCAGGCAGCCAGCGACGCCGAAGCGTTGGAGTTCATCAACAAGCTGCCCAACGGCCTGGACAACTACGTCAGCAACTGGATGGAGGATCCGCGCGGCCGGAAGGGGAGCGGGCTCTCCGGCGGCCAGTGGCAGCGGCTCGCGATGGCCCGGAATTTCTACCGCAACGCCACCTTCATGGTCATGGACGAGCCGACGTCCGCTATCGACGCACTGGCCGAGCACCGGATCTTCACCCGGCTTTTCGCGGACCGCAGCAGCACCATCATTGCCATCAGCCACCGGCTTGCCACCATTGAGAAGGCCGACATTGTCTACATGCTCGAGGACGGGCGGATTGTGGAACAGGGCACCCACAAGGAACTGGTGGCGCTGCGGGGCCGCTACTTCAGGATGTTCGAATCCCAGCTGACGGTGGAGGAGGCCGAGGGCGTCTGACGACGGCAGGGCCTAGGGTCACGCACTCCACGCAGGAACCGCCGGCCGCGCTGCAAGGCGTGGCCGGCGGTCCCGGATTCGTGTGGCCCCGAGGCTAAGAGGTGGTCACCGCTGTGTCGTCGAGGTAGAAGTACGTCCCCAGCGACGAGTCCTCAACACCCAGGAAGCGCAGGGTCACGCTCTTGCCCTTGTAGGCGGAGAGGTCCAGCTGCTTCTGCAGATAGCCGGCGGACTCGTTGAGATTGGAGTAAGTGGCCAGCGTGGTGGTCACACCGTTGCTGACCGCCTGAACCCTCAGGGTGTCATAGGCCGCGCTGGATGTGGTCTCGTCCGACTGCACCTTCAGGTAGAAGGACAGTGACGCGGTGGCCACCGTGGACGGGACTGCAAACGCCTGGTCGAGGATGTAGGACGTTGCCTGGCCCCAGCCGTTGAGGCCGGCGAAGCCGGAACCGGTCCTGGCATTCGTTCCGGTCTCGAACGTGTCGGCGTGGTCAGAGGTCCAGGAGGCTGCGCCCGATTCGAAGCCCGGGTTCAGCAGCAGGTTGCCGGACGGCGGGGGAGTGACCCCGCCCAGCAGGCCCATGGTCTTGGTGGCGTCCGAAAGCCCTGTGCCGCAGCCCGTGGTGCAGCCGCCCGGCATTGCCCGGGTTCCCTGCTTGAGCGTGGACTCCACCTGGGCCGGGGTAAGCGTGGACGATTTGGACTTCATGAGTGCGGCCAGCCCGGCCACGTGCGGAGCTGCCATGGACGTTCCCTGGTAGCTGGCGTAGCCGGCGGAGCCCGGTGTGGAGGTACCGGTGTTGATAGTGGAGAGGATTCCGCCGCCTGCTACACGGACGTCGCCGCCGGGTGCGGTCAGGTCAACCGTGGAGCCGTAGTTGGAGTAGTAGGAGAGGCTGCCGCTCGGGTTGCTGGCGGCCACGCTCACAACGCTGTTGCAGTTGGCCGGGCGGAATCCGGAAGCATCCTGGTTGCTGTTGCCGGCCGCCACCACCACGGTGGCTCCCCGCGAAACTGCGGAGTTGATGGCTGCCTGGTACGTGCTGCCGCAGGCACCGGACCCGCCCAGGCTCATGTTGATGACCGTGGCGGGATTGGCGTTGGCCGGGATGCCCGAGACGGTGCCGCCGGCTGACCAGATAATCGCATCGGCAATGTCGGACAGTGACCCGCCGCATTTGGCCAGGACGCGTACCGGCACCACTTTGGCGTTTGGTGCGACGCCCGCCACGCCGGTGGCATTGCCGGTCACGGCTGCAACGGTGCCGGCGACGTGCGTGCCGTGCCAAGAGCTGTTGCCGGCTGTCGACTGGCCGCACTCGCCGGCGGCGTACCAGTCGCCCTGGTCCTGCGCATTCGCGTCCCGTCCGTTGCCGTCACGCGCTGCCGTGGCGTCGGAGACGAAGTCGTAGCCCGGCAGCACATTCGCGTCGAGATCCGGATGGGCCGTGATTCCGGTGTCGATCACGGCCACCGTCACACCTGTGCCGGTGGCAACGTCCCAAGCCCCTGGGACCCGCATGCCGTTGGTGCCAGTGAAATCCCACTGCTCGCCATAGCGTGGGTCGTTGGGCGTGAGAGCCACCGTCATGCGGGCGTCAGGTTCCACGTAGTCGACCGATCCGGACGCCGCAATCTCGGCCATGAAGTCTTCGGCAGCCTGCCCGGAAAGGGCCCTGTCCGCCTCGATCAGCGTTCCGCCGGTGGCCAGGGTGCGGAGTTCCTGCACCTTCACGCCCTGTGACTTGGCTGCCTTGCCCCAGGCATTGGCGCGGCCGTTTGGGGTGGCGTTCGCCGTGGTCTCCTTGAATTCGACGATGAACTTCGTGTAGGCCTCTCCGGCGGCCACGTCGTGCACCGCAGTGCCTTGGACAGCGGCCGGCCCGGCTGCAGTGCCGTCACCGGGGGTGGCGAAGACCGGCGAACTGGCGAAGGCCAGGGTGCCGACTGCTGCGGCGAGCGACAGGGCCAGGATGCGGTGGCGCCTGATTGATGAACGTCCCATAGGGGCTTCTTTCTCGGAACGGGCACAGGTGTGGCCCGTATGAAGGGGAATGATGGGTGGTCACGTGGTGGATCAGGTGGTAACCGAGAGTAAACATAAAGGTATTTTCAAAACTTGTAAATGGTTGACAAAACATGTCAATAAAGTGTGGACTATCAGTTTCAGGATGAACCCAAGAGGAGGCGCCCCACCGCATCCCGTGTGGTCAAGTAAAGTGGTCACGTGACTTACGAGATCGAGATTGGCCGTGGCAAGCGTGGGCGTCGTGCCTACTCCCTGGATGACATTGCGATTATCCCCAACCGTCGTACCCGCGACCCCAAGGACGTATCCGTTTCCTGGCAAATCGATGCCTACAAGTTCGACATGCCCGTGATTGCCGCTCCGATGGATTCGGCCATGTCCCCGGAGACGGCCATCGCCTTGGGCCGGCTGGGCGGGCTCGGCGTGCTGGACCTTGAGGGCCTCTGGACCCGCTACGAGGACCCGCAGCCCATCCTTGACGAGATCGGTGCCCTCCAGGATGAGGTCAACAGCCCCGCGGTGACCGGCCGTATGCAGGAGCTGTACCGCGCTCCCATCCAGCCGGAACTGATCACGTCCCGCCTGGCGGAGATCCGCGCCGCCGGCGTGACGGTGGCCGGCTCGCTGACCCCGCAGCGCACCCAGGAACACTACAAGACCGTGGTGGCTGCCGGCGTCGACATCTTTGTGATCCGCGGGACCACTGTGTCAGCCGAGCACGTCTCGAAAGACCACGAACCCCTGAACCTCAAGCAGTTCATCTACGAACTGGACGTCCCCGTGATTGTGGGCGGCGCGGCCGGCTACACGCCCGCCCTGCACCTGATGCGCACCGGAGCCGCCGGCGTCCTGGTCGGCTTCGGCGGCGGTGCCACCGCCACCACGCGGCGCGCCCTGGGCATCCACTCGCCCATGGCCTCCGCCATCTCCGACGTCGCGGCCGCCCGCCGTGACTACATGGATGAATCCGGCGGACGGTACGTCCATGTAATTGCCGACGGCGGCATGGGCACCTCGGGTGACATCGTCAAGGCAATTGCCATGGGCGCCGACGCCGTGATGCTGGGCAGCGCCCTCGCCCGGGCCGAAGAAGCACCCGGCAAGGGCTGGCACTGGGGCCAGGAGGCCCACCACCTGGAGCTTCCCCGCGGTGACCGCGCCAACGTCGGCACCGTCGGACCGCTCGAAGAGGTTCTTTTCGGACCCGGCCACCACACCAACGGCACTTCCAACCTGATCGGCGCACTCCGCCGTTCGATGGCGACCACCGGCTATTCGGACCTGAAGGAATTCCAGCGCGTCGACGTCGTGGTTTCTCCGTACACAGGTAACTGACAGCCTCTGACGAGCGGCCGGCGCCGGTGACGTCAGCGGAAGCGCCTACCTCGCTGAACCCGCCCTGCCCAACAGTGCGGCAAAGAAGTAGTGTGGATCTACTACCGGCAGCAGCGGCAAGGGAGGCGTTCCGTGAACACTGTTCCAAACGAAGGCGGGGTCCTGGGGCCTGCGGCCAGGGAAGCATCGATCGCCAGGCTCCGGGCCACGTCCGTGCCGGGCAACGAGCTGGACATCCTGATTGTCGGCGGAGGCATCGTCGGTGCCGGTGCGGCGCTGGACGCCGTGACCCGCGGCCTGAGTGTGGGGATCGTGGAGGCGAGCGACTGGGCAGCCGGCACGTCGTCTCGGTCATCCAAGCTGATTCACGGCGGCCTCCGCTACCTGGAGATGCTGGATTTCGGGCTGGTTAAGGAAGCGCTGCACGAACGTGGCCTGATTCTTTCGGTCCTGGCCCCGCACCTGGCCCGGCCTGTGCCGTTCCTGTATCCGCTGACCAAACCGTTCTTCGAACGGCCCTATGTGGGCGCCGGGATCGCCCTGTACGACGCCATGTCCATTACCGGCGGGCACAGCCGTGGCGTGCCGTTCCACAAACACCTCACCAGGCGGGGCACCCTCAGGGCCGCCCCCAGCCTGAAAAAAGACGCCTTTGTGGGCTCCATCCGCTACTACGACGGCCAGGTGGATGACGCCAAGTACGTGGCAAACCTCGTCCGCACGGCGGTGCACTACGGCGCCCATGCGATGAACCAGATGGCGGTGGTGGATTTCCTGCGTGAAGGCGAACGCGTGGTGGGGGCCAAAGTGGTCAACCACGAAGACGGTTCGCAATTCAACATCAAAGCCAAACAGGTCATCAACGCCACCGGCGTGTGGACCGATGAAACCCAGGCCATGGTCACTGACCGCGGGCAGCTGAAGGTCCGGGCGTCCAAGGGCATCCACCTCGTAGTGCCCCGCGACCGGTTCCAGTCCACGGTTGGGCTGATCCTGCGCACGGAAAAGTCCGTGCTGTTCGTCATTCCGTGGGGCCGGCACTGGATCATCGGCACCACAGACACCGACTGGAACCTCGACAAGGCCCACCCGGCGGCCTCCAGCAAGGACATCGACTACATCCTCGAGCACGTCAACCGGGTCCTGAAACGCCCGCTGACCAGGGAGGACGTTGAAGGCGTCTACGCCGGACTGCGCCCGCTCCTGGCAGGGGAGAACGATTCCACGGCGAAACTGTCCCGTGAACACATCGTGGCCCACCCGGTACCGGGCCTGGTGGTGGTGGCAGGCGGCAAATGGACCACCTACCGAGTTATGGCCAAGGACGCCGTGGACGAGGCCACCCGCACCATGGATGAGCGGGTCCCTGCGAGCTGCACCGAAACTATTCCGCTGCTGGGCGCCAGCGGCTTCAAGGCGGCCTGGAACCGCCGGAGTCGCACCGCTGAAGAGTCCGGCGTGCACGTGGCCCGGGTAGAGCACCTGCTCAACCGTTACGGGTCCATGACTCCGGAGGTGCTGGACATCATCGCCCGGAATCCTGAATTGGCTGAGCCGTTGCCCGGTGCTGACGACTACCTGCAGGCCGAAGCCGTCTACGCCGCAAGCCATGAGGGCGCCCGACATGTCCATGACGTCCTGACCCGGCGGACGCGCATCTCCATCGAAGCCTGGGACCGTGGCGTGTCGGCGGTGCCGGTTGTCGCTAAACTTATGGGCGAAGTCCTTGGCTGGAGCGATGTACAGCGCGAAAGCGAAATAAAGCACTACATTGCACGCGTTGAAGCTGAACGGCTGAGCCAGCAGCAGCCTGATGACGAATCCGCCGACGCCGCACGGCTGGGCGTGGAGGACATCGTCCCTTTGCGCTGAGGCGACACCGCACACCAGCAATTCTCCTGACTGAAGGGACACGCCTTGGCGGAACCACTTGACCGGTACGATGCCGATCTCACCACCTCCGAATTGGTGATTCTGGAGTTGGAGGCAACGGACAAGTCGGACGCCGCGGCGCAACTCGCAGAACGCCTCTTCGCCTCCGGGCGGGTCACGGACCTGCCGCGGTTTCTGGAACACGTCAATGCCCGCGAACACCAGCTCGCCACCGGCCTGCCCGGCGGGATCGGTCTCCCGCACGCCCGCAGCGAATTCGTCTCGCGGACCTCCATCGCCGTGGGAATCACCAAGTACGGCCACTCGCTGGACTTCGGTGCCGCCGACGGTCCGGCCACCGTCATCCTGCTGATCGCCACCCCTGCAAGCTCGTTTTCCGATCACCTGGAAGTCCTGGCCACCCTGGCCCGCTCCCTGTCCAAGGAGTCCTTCCGGGAATCGCTGCGGCGGGCCTACGATGCCGAAGTCATCGCCGAGCTCATCAACTCCAGCCTGGTGTTCTTCGACCATTGAGTGGGGCAGGCCCTTTCGTGTCGACTCCGTCGCCACGTAGGGACCCTGCTGCCCCACTCCAAGGCCGGGACGTACCTGGTCGTTTAGTTGTTCTACAGAGGAACGAAGTACGGTTAACACGTGTGGAAAACAGCCCTTAAGCCCCGGTGGATCGCAGGCCTGGTCTTCGCGATCGTAGTCTCCGGGGTGTTTGTCCTGCTCAGCCAGTGGCAGTTCGGTCGGTCCACGCAGCCCGAGGTAGCGGTGAATCCCGCCACCGAAGAGGTCAGGGTCCTGACGGAAACGCTCGAGCCCGGAGCCTACTTTCCCGGTTCAGTGTCAGACCAGATGGTCTCCGCTGACGGAACCTACGATCTCGCCAAGCAGGTCCTGGTGCCAGGCCGCCTGAAGAATGGCGAGAACGGCTACTGGGTGGTTTCCGCCTTCGCCGTGACCGGAGCGCCCGTGGTCACCGGCGTCGCTGCTTCACCCGAGACCTGGATTCCAGTAGCCCGCGGCTGGGTGGCGGATCCCGACGACGCCGGCGCACCGCCGTCGGGCATGGTGAATCTGACCGGACGGCTGCTGCCGTCAGAATCGCCGATGCCTTCCATCGCACCGGAACCCGGACGGGCCTCCGCCGTGTCTGTTGCCGAACTCATCAACTACTGGGACGTCAGCATGTACCCGGGATTCGTGGCCGCAGCTTCCGAACTGGCGGCCGGGTCCGACTTATCCGCCGCAGCGGTTGACGGTGCTTTGAAACCCCTGGAAATCGGCCCCCAGCCGCCCGCGCAGCAGGTCAACTGGCTTAATCTCTTCTACTCGCTCGAATGGGTGGTGTTCGCCGGGTTCGCCCTGTTTATCTGGTGGCGCCTGGTCAAGGACGACTACCGGCGGGACCTCGAAGAGGAACTCGACGACGATCCTCACCATGATGCACTCCCCACCCCAGCAACTTCTGAACAGCTCCAACAAAAGGTAAAGCCATGATCGAACCGAAACCGGCCGTCCAGCAGGATCCTGCGCAGGGCAAGGGCAAGGGCAAGGGCAAGAAGCGCCGCTTCGGCGGTACCGAGCGGCAGATCCGTTCGGCCCTGAAGTTCTACAAGGTGCTGGCGTACCTCACAGGCGCCATGCTGCTGCTGCTTTGCGCCGAACTCATCGCACGTTACGCCTTTGGCCAGTACCTGTTTGCCGGTGGCACCAGCGCCGTCACGGGCCAGCCGTTCGGCTTGGGTTTCGCCGACGCCGAGCCCAAGGGCGTGGTGGGCGGCGCGAACATCTCCGTCGCCGTGCTGATCGTCCACGGCTGGATGTACGTGGTGTACCTGATCTCCAACTTCCGCCTCTGGACGCTGATGCGGTGGCCGTTCATGAAGCTCATCCTCCTGGCCCTGGGCGGCGTGGTGCCGTTCCTGTCCTTCGTGGTGGAGAAGAAGTTGCACGCCGAGGTGGAAGCCGAACTGGCCGCGAACCCGCAGGCCGCACAGCGGTACTGAACGCTGCAGCGGTGGGGGAGTCCCGCCGTCGGACGTTCACTGCGTCACACCCACGGTCCTGAATGTGCGGCGGGGCAACCGCGCAAAGTAGGCTAGTACGGTGACTACTCCCACTGCATCCCAGACTTCCCAGAAGCCGGTGCTGGTTGTTGACTACGGTGCCCAGTACGCGCAGCTGATTGCCCGCCGCGTCCGGGAAGCGAATGTGTATTCGGAAGTGGTTCCGCATACCTTCACCACCGAGCAGCTCCTGGCCAAGGACCCCGCCGCCATCATCCTTTCAGGTGGCCCCTCCAGTGTTTACGCGGACGGGGCGCCCGCCGTCGGCGCCGACCTCTTTGAGGCCGGAATCCCGGTCTTCGGCATCTGCTACGGCTTCCAGGCCATGGCCAACGCCCTGGGCGGGAAGGTCGACAAGACCGGCCTGCGCGAGTACGGCTCCACCCAGACCACCATCCTCGGCGAGGGCCGCTCTGTCCTCGAGGGGATGCCGCAGCACCAGAACACTTGGATGAGCCACGGCGACTCCGTGCACGAGGCGCCCGAAGGCTTCGAAGTGCTGGCGACGACGGCCGGCGCTGAAGTGGCTGCCTTCGCCAACGAAGAGAAGGCCCTCTACGGCGTGCAGTGGCACCCCGAGGTCAAGCACTCGGCCTATGGCCAGCAGGTGCTGGAAAACTTCCTGTTCAAGGGCGCAAAGCTGGAGCCCAACTGGACCACGGGGAACATCCTCGAGGAGCAGGTGGACCGGATCCGTAAGCAGATCGGCGACGCCCGCGTTATCTGCGGGCTCTCCGGCGGCGTTGACTCTGCAGTTGCAGCGGCGCTCGTCCAGCGGGCCGTCGGCGACCAGCTGACCTGTGTGTTCGTTGACCACGGCCTGCTGCGCGAAGGCGAAGCCGAGCAGGTGGAACGCGACTTCGTGGCTGCCACGGGCGTCAAGCTATATGTAGCCAACGAGCAGGAGCGCTTCCTGTCGGCCCTGGCCGGCGTCAGCGATCCGGAAACCAAGCGCAAGATCATCGGCCGCGAGTTCATCCGCGCGTTCGAAGAGGCTGAGCTGGCCATCATCGCCGAGGCCGCGGCTCATGGCGAGAAGATCAAGTTCCTGGTCCAGGGCACGCTGTACCCGGACGTCGTCGAATCCGGCGGCGGCGAAGGTGCTGCGAACATCAAGAGCCACCACAATGTCGGCGGCCTTCCCGAGGACCTGCAGTTCGAACTGGTGGAACCCTTGCGGGCACTGTTCAAGGACGAGGTCCGCGCCGTGGGCGCCCAGCTGGGCCTGCCGCAGGAAATCGTCGGCCGCCAGCCGTTCCCCGGCCCCGGCCTGGGAATCCGCATCGTCGGCGATATCACCCAGGAGCGCCTGGACCTGCTCCGCAAGGCGGACGCCATTGCTCGTGCGGAACTGACCGCAGCCGGGCTGGACAATGAGGTGTGGCAGATGCCTGTGGTCCTGCTGGCCGACGTCCGCAGTGTGGGTGTTATGGGTGACGGCCGCACCTACGGCCACCCGATTGTGCTCCGTCCCGTTTCGTCCGAGGACGCCATGACGGCGGACTGGTCCCGCCTGCCGTACGATCTCCTGGCCCGGATTTCGAACCGGATCACCAACGAGGTGGAAGGCGTCAACCGGGTGGTGCTGGACGTGACCAGCAAGCCGCCGGGAACCATCGAGTGGGAATAGCAGTGTGAGTGGCCGGTCTCCGTCAGCGGAGGCCGGCCATTGCTATCATCGGTTGAAATCCGCCGCAATTTGGCCTGATCCAGTGTTGCGGTCTCTCATCCCGGCTCCTTTGCGGCTACGCTCGAAAGTATGCCGGTATGGTCCAAGGCGTCACGTGCAAACGCAGAAAAGAAGGCAGTAGTGTCAGTTGGTCAAGGCCACCCGGAGGGTTCTGAGGAGCTAGGGAAATGGCTGTCCGGGCTTAAACCCGTCACCGGGGCAGACACCATGCTGCGTTTCACCAAGACCCCCGAAGGTTCCATTGACCTGACCCATGCGCACCCGTCCGGTCTTGCCCAGCTCATGGCCGGCCGCCGCACACGGTTGTCCACACTCATCCGCGACCACCAGCAGTACGTCGTCGCGGCCCGGGCATCGCGGAACATCCGCTCGAAAATCTTCGAACTCGGAAATGACCGTGGCATAGATGCCGGTTACCTTTCCGCAGGCACCGTTGTGTGGACCTCCGCTGTTGGCGGCAAACCCCAGCGGGTTTCCGCGCCGGTGATGCTCACGGCAATCTCGCTCACGGTCCGCCCGGGTGAGGACGACTACGAACTGCAGCTCACCGAGCAGGCCAATATCAACCCGGCCCTGGTCCGGCACCTTAAGACCATCCATGGCATTGTTTTTGACGTCAACGCCGTGACACGCCTCGCGTACAGCACCGCACGCTTCGATCCCCAGCCTGTCCTGGACAAGCTCGCAACTCTCATCCGGCCCATCCACGGCGCCGAAGCACAGCACAATCTGCTGGTCTCCACTTTTGCTGACCTCTCCGGCAACCTGGAAGATCCCTGGATCAATGAGGGCAACCCGCTGGTGGCCGCCCTGGCCAAGGCGGCCGGCGGTGAAGTCATAGAGGTACCCGCGCCGGACCCCTCCCGTTTCCCGAGTGTGGACGCGCGCCACCCGGACGACGAACTCCTCCTCCTCGACGCCGATCCGGATCAGCAGTACGTCATTGATGCCGCCCGTGCAGGAGAGTCGCTGGTGGTCAGCAGCCCGCCGGGCACGGGGCAGACGCAGACGGCCATCAACACCATCGGTGCCTTGGTGGACGCTGGGCGGTCAGTCCTGGTGGTGGGTGACCGCCGGGCCAGCCTGAACGAAGTATCGGCGCAACTGGAATCGCTTGGCCTTGAATCCATCCTGTTCCAGCTCTCCGGCACAGCCACACCACAGCAGCTCAAGGCCCAGCTGGTGCGGGCCATCGTACGGAACGAAAAATCACTCGAACCGCAGCTGGGGAACCTCCACCGGACCCTCACCGAGCACCGGCATGCGCTGATGGACCACGTGGCGTCCCTGCATAACGTGCGCCAGCGCTGGGGCTGCTCGCCGTATCAGGCCATGCAGTCACTGGCCGAGCTGACCTCCATCCACCCCGCCCCCGCTACCACCGTGCGGCTCAAGCGCAGTGTGCTGGACAGCATCCGTGACCGCAACGAGCTCGCCGGCAGGCTTCGCCGTGCTGCCGAGCTTGGCAGCTTCAGCCGCGCCTCCACCACCAGCCCGTGGCACGGCGCCCGGTTGCTCACCCGCAAGGAGACCGAGGAGGCCCAGGAACTCGCCCGGTCGGTGGCGAAGAACCTGCCTGTCCTGCGCGACCGGATGAACAGCGTGGCCGAACATGCCGAAATCCGGCTTGGCACGTCTTTCTCGGAGTGGGGGGAGCAGCTCGAACTCCTCATGGCTGTCCGCGAAAGCCTCGATAAGTTCACACCGGACATCTTCGACAGGCCGGTCAACGATCTCATCTCCGCCACGGCGTCCTCCGCCTGGCGCCGGGAACGCAACGTCGACATGGCCTCCATGCAGCGTTCCCGCCTGCGCCGCGTCGCCAAGGAGTACGTCCGCCCGGGCGTCCACATCACCGATCTCCACAGTTCGCTGGTGCTGGTGCAGGACCAGCGCGCCCTCTGGGCCGGGTACGCCACCTCGCAGCGCCACCCGGCCGTCCCCTCGGGCCTTGCCGAAATGAACGTGATGTACCGGTCGCTGGACGGGGAGCTGACCCAGTTGGGGGAAGCGCTCCGGCACACGCAGGCCGGCGGCTCGCTGGCAACGGCCCGCTATGAGGAACTCATGGAGCGGCTGAAGCGGCTCGTGGCCGACACCCACACGCTGAAAACGCTGCCCGAGCGCACGTTGCTCGTCGAAAACATGCGCGAGCACGGCCTGGGGGAGCTCCTGGCCGATCTTGCGGAGCGGGAGGTTCCCGCAGAGTCCGTCGCAGCCGAGCTTGAGCTGGCCTGGTGGCAGTCCGCGCTGGAAGCCATGATCAGCGGCGACGATTACCTGGCCATGTCTGACGGGGACGCACTCCGGCAGCTGGAGGCCGAATACCGGCTCGCGGACAACGCCCATATTGCCAGCGGCGCGGCGCGCCTGCGCTGGGACCTGTCCGAACGGTGGCGGGCCGCGCTTGCGGAACACCCGCGCCAGGCCCAGCTCCTCAGGAGCCTGCTCAAGGACGGCCGGGTCACACTCGCTGCGTTGACGGCCCAGGCCGCCGAGCTGGTCCCCATGTTGGTGCCGGTCTGGTCGGTCAGCCCCTACCTCATGACCGGGCTCCTGCCGGCCGAACAGCGCTTCGACGCAGTGGTCATCCTGGACGCCGAAGCGACGTCGCTGCAGGCCGTCCTGCCCGCCATCGCCCGCGCCCGGCAGGTCATAGCTTTCGGTGATGCCAAGATTGCCAGCCCCCGGACTTTCACTGTGGGTGTCGAGCGGCTGGCGGCCGGTGAAGCCACCCACCAGCGCGTCGAAAGCTCGTATTCGGCGCTGTCCGCGATCCTGCCTGTCTGGCGGTTGAATTTTGTCTACCGCGCGGTTGACGAGGACCTGGTCCTGCAGCTGAGCAAGAACTCTTACGATGGCGCCCTCCGCAGGCTCCCGGAGGGACAGTCGGCCACGGGGCTGGACAGGGCGCTCCTGGTGGAGTACCTGCCCGACGGCACCGGGCTGCCCAGCGCCGACCACGAAGGCGTCGAATCCGTGGTGGCCGAGGTTAACCGCGTGGTGCAGCTGGTCTTTGAGCACGCCCGGACGCGGCCGCGCACATCGCTGGCAGTGGTCACCGCCAGCCTGCGCCATGCTGCCCGGATCGGTGAGTCCATTCGTCTTCAGCTCCCGAACCACCCGGGGCTGGCCAGCTTCTTCAGCGCAGGGTCCGAGTCGTTCCGGGTGGTTGACCTTGAGCGGGCGCAGGGCCTGGTCCGTGACCACGTGATCTTCTCACCCGGGTTCGGCCGCACTCCGCACGGCCGGGCGCTGCACAACTTCGGACCCCTGTCCGCTGAGGGCGGGCGGGAAAAATTCGCTTTGGCCATGACACGTGCCCGGCGTTCGCTCCACGTCCTGACGTGTTTCCAGCCCGAAGACCTCGATCACACGCGGCTGTCCTACGGCGCGGTGGACTTCTATGAGCTCCTCAACCGCGAAATTGCGGGAAAAACCGACCTCGGCACCCCGGCCTCGCGTGCCGCCGCTAGTGAGCAGGCGCTTGGAGCCGATCCCCTCGTCGCCGATCTTGGTGATCGGCTGCGTGCCCGCGGCGCCCGCGTCTGGCACCAGTACGACGGCGTGATTGACGTAGTGGCCGCAGCAGACCCGCTCAGCACCATGGGTCAGGACGACGCCGAGATTCCGCGGCCGGTGGCCATCGAATCGGATGGCACGGAGCAGTACCGCACCATGAGTGTCCGTGAGCGGAGCCGGCTCCGTCCGCAGCTGCTGGAACGGATGGGCTGGCGGTACATGCCGCTGTGGACCATCGAAGTCTTCACGGACCCGTCCGCCTGCGCGGACCGGATCGCGGGTTACTTGGGCCTTGAGAATGTTCTGCCGCCTGGACGGGGCACGGCCTCGGGCGGATTCTTTGACGAGGACATGGACCCGCTCGCGCTGGGGAACGTAGGAAACGACAGGAATGAAGACCAGGCCGGACGCCTGGCCAGTGAGGAGGCGGTTGTTGTGACCCCACGGAACGCCGATCAGGCCGACACACACGGTAACGACCAGGCAGATGACGCAGGAAACGGGAGGGCCGGTGTGCCGGACCGCCAGCTGCCAGGGACTGCGGGCATCCTGCCCAACAAGGCTGCGGAGGATGACCCGAAGCGCTGGGGCGATGGCCCCGACAACGATCACGACGCATGGCTGAAGGAAAACAAGCCGCCGCACTGGGGCTGACCTTCAGGCTGCAACGGCGTCACCCGGCCCCGCCCTCGGGTCCCACCAGGACAAAAAACAGCTTGCCCTGTGTGGAGGCCCCCGCCAGCCTAGCAGCCTGCTCCGGGGCTGCTGCTACGACGATCAGCCCGTCGGTCTCGCCGGTGCCCAACCACTGACCCGTCTTGCCGCCTTGTCCTGACGTCCACAGGACGGGAACGGATGAAGCCAGCACCTCTGAGGGGGATTGCTGGTCGTAGCCGTTCGCCCCGGTCAGCACCACGTTGACCAGTTGCCCGGGCGATACCAGCTGGATGGAGGAAGGATCGGCCATCCTCAAGGGCACGGCTGCGGAGCCCGGAGGCGTTCCGGTCAGGAGGCCGGGACCCAGCAGCAGGGAGTCCGTCATCAGTTGGCCCTTCCGCATCGGGGCTGCCAGTTGCTTTCCCGCGGCGTCACTGGTGTCGGACATGGACCCGGCAGTGAGCATCCCCGGCGGGATCTTCGTTGCCGTCAGGTCCGTGGCTGTCAAGGCCGTGCCTGCGGGGAGATCACGCGCCGCCGCCAACACCGAGACCGTGTCGGCGGGCGGGGGAGTGAGCTGATGGACCGTGATCCCGGCAGCAAGGCAGAGCAGGAGCGCTATTGCGAGGCGCCGGTTCCGGCCCAGCCAAGACAACAGCCTGTGGCCGCGCGCGCCCCGGGTGCGTGCTGACGGGAGCGGGCGGCGGACCGGGCGTCCCGGCGGGGCGGATCCGCGGCTGGAACGAAAGAGGGTAGCGGGCATGGGAACCACGCTACGTAGCGGCAACCAAACCGGACAGAAGCAGTGGTGCCTATGTGGACAACCGCGCTGCCGGAGTCTTACGTCTTTTTAGGCCGGAGGTCAGCTGGCGGCAGCGGCGGTGGCAGGTGCAGGTGCCGGCGCCGGCGCGGCCGCGGGGGCGGCAGCCGAAACGGTGCTTCCCTTGGCATCCCGGGAGTCGGTCCGGTAGAAACCGGAGCCTTTGAAGACCACACCCACGCTGTTGAACTTCTTGCGCAAGGCGCCCTGGCACTCCGGGCATGAAGTCAGGGTGCTGTCGGTAAACGACTGGAAAACGTCGAAGGCGTGGCCGCAATCCTTGCAGGCGTAAGCATAAGTGGGCACTGGTGATCCTCCTCGGGGGCAAACGAGAGGTCCTGTGCCGCGCTGAACGGAAAACCGTCCATTAGCAGTCGCAGGGCCTGAGTGCCAATTCTATCACCCCCGGAAAGTAGCCCTCCTTCAGGCCGGGTCCGGCAGCCGGATCAAACCTGAGGGTGTCAGGGCCGCCGGAACCCTCCGGTCGAAGCCTTCGGTCGGAATGCTTCCGGCCGGGAGCAGTTCGGAATCGAAGACGACCGCCGCAAAAGGGATCTCAAGGCCGTCCCCGGCCAGGGAGCCCAGCAGGACGTCGTAGTAGCCGCCGCCCTGGCCAATACGGTTGCCGTCCCTGTCCACGGCCGTGGCGGGGATGAAGAGGGCAGTAACGGACGCCATGATGCCGAGGTCAAGGCGCGGTCCGGCAGGTTCCAGCACCGGGGCATAGCGGCTGCGGACAAACTCGACGCCGGGGGTCCAGTACGTCCAGCTCAGCCTGCGGCCGGGCTCGCAGACAGGGAGCAGGACGGTGTGGCCACGCATGTGAAGTTCGCTGATCAGGGGCAGCGTGGGCGGTTCTGGTACCACGCCCAGGTACGCGCAAAAGGTCGACGGCGTCCCCCCGGTGAGCTGTTCAGCCCAGGCAACGCCGTAGACGGCCAGGGCGGCGCCTGCCGCGTCGCGTTGCCTGGGGTCCGCCGCGGCGCGGCGCGCACGATGGCGTGCGCGGATGTCCGCCTTGGCTTCGCTGCTGCCTTGGGACATGCCGCTCCTTCTTTGCCGTTCAGGGTGGCCGTTGCAGCGTCTGCGCCGCGCTGGCCCAGGAGCCACCAATAATTACTGAATGGTCGGCCCCTCCGTTAGATTAGTCCAGTGACTACCACTCAGCAGACAGTACGCAAGGCCGTTATTCCCGCTGCCGGCCTCGGCACCAGGTTCCTGCCGGCCACAAAGGCCATGCCCAAGGAAATGCTCCCGGTGGTGGACAAGCCGGCCATCCAGTACGTGGTTGAAGAGGCTGTCAACGTTGGCCTCAACGACATCCTGATGATCACGGGACGCAACAAGCGTGCCCTGGAGGACCACTTCGACAGGGTTCCTTCGTTGGAGGACACCCTGGAAGCCAAAGGCGACCTGGCCAAACTTGAGTCCATCCAGGCAGCCAGCAACCTCGGTGACATCCACTACGTCCGCCAGGGTGACCCCAACGGCCTGGGCCACGCAGTATTGCGTGCAAAGCAGCACGTCGGCAACGAACCGTTTGCCGTCCTCCTCGGCGATGACCTGATCGATGCCCGGGACGAACTCCTCAGCACCATGATCGAAGTCCAGTCCAAGACCGGCGGATCCGTGGTGGCCCTCATCGAGGTGGAGCCCTCTCAGATCAGTGCCTACGGTTGTGCCGACGTGCAGGAGATCGACGGTGAAGGCTACGTCAGGATCAATAAGCTCGTCGAAAAGCCCAGCGTGGACGAGGCGCCCTCAAACCTGGCCGTCATCGGCCGCTACGTCCTCCACCCCGCAGTTTTTGACGTACTCGAGCACACGGGCCCCGGCCGGGGCGGGGAAATCCAGCTGACCGACGCCCTGCAGGAACTGGCAGCCGGCGACGGTGACGGCTACGGAGTTTATGGCGTGGTCTTCCGCGGCCGCCGCTACGACACTGGCGACAAGCTCAGCTACCTCAAGGCCTGCGTCCAGCTCGCCATTGACAGCGACGACCTCGGCCCAGGCCTGCGGGAATGGCTGCCGGGCTTCACGGCCGGCCTCGCTAAATAACTGCCGTGCGCCCCGGACCCATCTGGCCCGTAACACTCGAATGCGGCGACCTGATCCTGCGCCCCATTCGATATCGGGACAAGAAGGAATGGACCCAGGTCCGTGGGCGCAACAGCGAGTGGCTAGCGCCCTGGGAAGCATCCAACCCGGCACCCGGCGGTGCGCTGCCTGACTACCGGCAGATGGTGCGCTCCTTGAAAATCCAGGCCGCCCAGGGGACGGCCTTGCCGTTCCTGATCACTGAGCGTACGCCCAGGTTGGCCGCCCCGGTCATCGTTGGCCAGCTGACTGTGTCCTCGATTGTGTGGGGTTCGGCCATGATGGCCACGCTGGGGTACTGGGTTGACCAGGCGCGCGCCGGTCACGGCATCGCGCCCACGGCGGTGGCCATGGCCACTGACCATTGTTTCCAAGCAATGGGCCTGCACCGGATGGAGATCAACATCCGGCCCGAGAATGGCCCCAGCCTGCGCGTGGTTGAGAAGCTGGGCTTCCGCGACGAAGGATACCGTCCACGCTTCCTTCACATCAACGGGGAGTGGGCGGACCACCGGTCCTTCGCGCTGACCGCTGACGAGGTCCCGGAGGGGCTGCTCGCCCCGTGGCTCGCGTCCCGGTCCTGACCCGCCGGACCTGAACCGGCCATGGGTACTTCCAAGGTCATAAATCCAATGAATTGCCACGTTGCCGGCGACACACCGTGGCTAATGCGGGGGCGGCTGCCCTAATGCTCATACCGTTTTGATTGTGGACTTCCCCCTAAGCAGCTCAGTGATCCTTGTGGTTGCCGTTGTGCTCTGGATCGTATGGGTTGCGCCCTACGTTCTGCGGAACCGCCGGCACCAGGCCCAGGCCGCTGGCGACTTCCTGGCGGAAGTACCAGCCATTGAATCATCGGACCCGAGAGCCGGGACGGTAATGAACATCGCCGCCCAGCAGGAGAAAGCCATGGAGATCAGGAAGAGCCCCGAAACCGCCACGGAAACGTTCGGCAACGCGACGACGCGCGGCGCGTTCCGGATCCGCTATGGCAGGACAGGGATCGCCCTCGTTGGTGTCCTGGCGTTGCTGACCGCCTTTGTTTCGGGTGTTCTTCTGCCGTTCGGAATCGGAAGCGTGCTGCTGCCGGTCGCCGGTCTTGGCATCACCGTTGCAGCTGTCTTCGTGCTGCGCTTTTTGGCTGTGCGTGACCGCAAAGCCAAAGTGAACGCCGCGTTCCGCTCGGCGATGAGCGCCCCCGTGCGACGCCAGGGATCTGCCGCCACGGACACTGCAGCCCGTCCCGCCGCCTGGCCGGAAAGCCGGCTCTTTGACGCCGAGGCCCACCAGCCCAAGCAGAAGCCAAAGCCCCTGACCGCGATGGAGCTCCGGGAAGCCGCACTGGCCGTCGCGGTAGCCGCCGGAGATGCCAGCGCCGCCGCCGCGTCGCTGGCGCCGGCCGACACAACCTGGGAACCGGTGGACGTGCCGAAGCCGGTCTACGTTGAGGCCGCCAAGGCCGAGCGCCCGGCTCCCCAGCCGCTTGATCTTCCCGAGGCGCCCAAAGCCGTCGGCAAGCCGTCCCTGAAACAGGGGGTTCCCACAACCGCGCCCGCCGCGCCTGCCGCCAAGCCCCTCACCAAGGCGCAGAGCGCGCTGAGCAACCTCGACGACGTCCTGCAGCGCCGCCGCGCCTGATAAGTCACCAGGTTCGCCCAAGCAGCCCCAGCCCCGGTCGTCAGTGCGGGCGCGGAGTGTCAATTCGCAATGCGGGACGAAAATTTGTAGCCTAAGGTCACCGGTACCGCGGTTCCTTCCCGGGGACGCGGACTGTTCCGGGGCTATAGCTCAGTTGGTAGAGCGCTTCGTTCGCATCGAAGAGGTCAGGAGTTCGAATCTCCTTAGCTCCACAAAGAAGGCCCTCTGACCTGCGGAAACGTTGGGTTGGAGGGCTTTCTCTTTCCCCGTTTTGGGGCCAACCCGACGTTTTGCGGCTAGAAGCGGGCATTGGAGGGAAGGATCGCCTGGTGTTCCGGTGGGGACCGGTTTACGGGATCATTTCGGCGGGGAGGAGGGCGACAGGCCCCCGGAGTAGGCCGGTTTTGCCTGACACCGCTGTTGGGCGGCTGGTCTTGAGGGAGTCTTGACCCAGTCTTTGGAGGTTGCCGGGGCTTCCCTTGAGACTTGACGGGCATCGTTGGTGTTGTCAGGCCGGGGGGCTTGACAGTCCGAATAATCCTCGATCGGCCCATAGAACGGCCGGCCACAAGAACGGAAAAACACCATGGGTCTCAACCTCAAGTCCACCTCCGGCAAGCTCCTGGCCTCCGCTGCCCTTGTCGCCGCCGCAGCGAGCGTGGCCGGCCTGGGCACGTACGGCGCGTTTACCTCCACCACGGCAGCGACGGCGTCGGTCAGTTCCGGAACGGTCAACATCGCCCTGGGCGCCGCCAGCACCGCGGCGAACCGTCTCGCCGTCGCCTCCACCGGACTCGTCGCCGGTGACACCGTCCAGCGCACCGCCGCCCTGACAAACTCCGGCAGCCAGGACCTGGCCGCGGTCACCCTGACAACGGCGGCCACCACATCCTCCGTCCTGGACACCGACGTCCTGAACGGCCTGCAGGTGGCCATCGACAAGTGCTCCGTTGCGTGGACCGAAGCTGGCACGGCACCCGCCTATACCTACACTTGCTCCGGCACGACCACCACGGTCCTGGCCGCCCGGCCGGTCATCGGAGCGGACCTGCCCCTGACCAACCTGGCCACCATCACCGCCGGCAGCACCGATAACCTGCGGGTGACCGCGACGCTTCCGGCCGCCGCTGGCAACGCGTTCCAGGGCAAGAGCAGCGTCGTGGACTTCACCTTCACCGGCACACAGCGCTCCGCCACCAACAAGTAAGCCCCATGCATCGTCTGCCCGTCCCGGAAACCGGGGCGGGCAGACGGCACCTCCGAAACAACCACAGACACAACCGCCGGACCACCACCGACGCCGATCCTGGGAGCAGACACCGTGAGTAACCTCGACACCCTCCCCGCCCGCCGCGGACCGGCCCCCGGCACTGCTGCCGACCGGGCCACCACGGAAAAGACGCCGGAAGAACAGACACCGGCCCGGCCCCCGGGACAGACGCAGGGCCGGCGGGTCCTGCGCCGGATCGCCGGCACCGGTGCGCGCGTCCTCACCACGGCGCTGCTGATCATCACCGCGGCCGTGTTCCTGTTCCTGGCCGTCGGACCCCGGTTCGGCGGATACCAGACCTCCACCATGCTCACCGGCAGCATGTCCCCGCTGATCAATCCCGGTGACGTCGTCGTCAGCATCAAAACTCCCACTGCTCAGGTCAAGGCCGGGGACATCATCACCTACGCCATCCCCGTCGATGACCACAGGATCGAAACCCACCGCGTCACGGACGTGATCACCAACCCGGACGGCACGATCGCCGTCCGGACCAAGGGCGACGCCAACAACGGCGCCGATCCCTGGACCGCCACCCTCAACGACGACTACGTCCACACCACCGTCGCGGTGATTCCCCACCTGGGAGACGCCATCCGGGCACTAAGCCAACCCACCGTCCGCACCGTGCTGCTCTACGGGGCACCGGCCCTGCTGGTGATCGCCCTGCTCACCTCCATCTGGCGCAAAACCCCAAGCCCCGCAGCGGACCCAGATGACCGGAACAGGGGCCGTGATGACCAGCACTGAGCCGGTCCTGGACCGGACCCGGCTCGAGGCCCTGGCCGAGGAACTGGACTCCCGTGCCACGGCCCTGCAATTCATCACGCAATTCCTGCAGATGCTCCCGGCACGCGTGGCCAGAATCAAACACGCACTCGCAGACAACGACCCGGAAGCCGCCTTGACCGCCGTGCGGAGCCTGGCCTCCTCGGCCTCCATGGTCGGAGCACACCAAATCGCACGGCACTGCCGCAGCATCGGGTGCGAATTCAATGCCGTCAACCTGGCCGGGGCCCGACACACGAGCCTGACACTGGACAGCCACACGGCGGCCCTCACCCAGGAGATCACCAAACTGCTCGGCCACACCGGCACGGACCAGCCCGACACCTGGTCCAGAAACACGGACCTGCCCGGTACCGGGTTGAGGAAATCACCGGATCCCGCCCACCGATGACCTTGAGGTCTCAGCCACACAATAGAAGCGGCACGTCGGCAATTGAATCGGAAAGGGTCAGGCAGTGGCACGTCATTCGAAGCAACATACCCAAAGGCTGCCCCACGCCCTGACGACCTTTGCCGCCCGCGCCTTGGCCACAGCGATCGCCGCACTGGTGCTCGTCCTCACGCCCGCCATCGCCCAGGCCGCGTTCAAAGCCGCCACCACCTCGCCGATGTCCATCGGAACCTACGCCATCCCGGCCCCGGCCACCGCCACATGGACCCACAGCTGTTCAGGCAACGGGCGCAGCTACACCCTGAACCTCACCGGGTACGGAAAGGTCAGCAAAGCCGACTCCTACCGTGTCATCATCACCGCCCCGGACGGCACCACCTCCACTCCACAGACCATCACCAGCGACACCCTCACCCTCACCCAAACCTCCACCCGCCGAGGAACCTACACCTTCACCATCCAAGCCCTCGTAGGCACCTGGACGGGAACGGCATTCACCGGCACCAACACCTGCTAACCGCAAACCCGACCGACCTAAGCGGCCCAGCCCCCCCGCCCCGGTGCCAAAGAGTTGTGGGCGAGCCGTGGTTCAGGCTCTCGCCTGCGAATGGGGCGCATCACCAAGGTTGGGTCGGAGAGCTCGAAGGCATCGACCTCACCCTCCGATTCCTCCAGGACAAGCGGGCCGACGCACAACGACTCGCCCGGCTTGGCCCAACAAACCTCGGCATGCCAGTCACGCGCACTTGAAAGTGCAGAGAAGCGACGACGTTCAGAAGAACCTGGGTCAAGACTCTGCCCTCCCGCAAGGCCGCTCCGAAGGGCTGGCACAGCGGCCCGGCGCTGGATCTGTTCCGTCATGCTCTGGCAGCGGAAGGCCTACTCGAACAGCTGAGGGTCCGAGAAAACGTCTAGATCCAGCGGATTATCAACACAGCACAAACCCTTGGCAACCAATGAAATAGACTGTCCTCTGAGAAGAGGTCAGGAGTTCGAATCTCCTTAGCTCCACACATCATCTGTCTGGCCAGAACCGTGTTTCCCGGGCCCGCAGCTAGCTAGCACTGGATTGGACACCATCAATGAGTTTGATCCGGCTGAACGACGTCAACGTGAGCTTTGACAAAACCCAGGTTCTCCGCGAAGCCTTTTTCAAGCTTGAAGCCGGGGACAGGGTTGGCCTGATCGGCAAGAACGGGTCGGGCAAGTCCACTATCCTGAAGCTGATCCAGGGCCAGGTGGCTCCCGATTCCGGGACCGTCGCCGTCGAGCTCGGAACCAAGGCCGCCTACTTCTCCCAGTTCTCAGAGCTGAACGGCGAATCCACTATTGCGGAGGTCCTGGACGGGCTCTTCGCCCACGTGAAAGAGATCGAAGCCGAGCTGGCCGGCATCGATGCGGCCATCGCCGCCGATTCCTCGGACGCAGCACGGCTGGATGAACTGATCCACCGCCAGTCCGAGCTCTTTGAGGCGATGGACCGGCTGGATGGCTGGGACTATCAGCGCAGCATCGACAAAGTACTCACCACCCTCGGCTTCAGCGACCACCACCGCACCTGCGCCATCGACGAGCTCTCCGGCGGCTGGCGGAACCGGGCAGCCCTGGCGAAGATCCTGCTGGAAACCCCGGACGTCCTCCTGCTTGATGAACCCACCAACTACCTTGATGTGGCCGGCGTCGAATGGCTCGAAGGCTGGTTCCGGACCTTCAAAGGCGCTGCGATCATCGTCTCGCACGACCGGAAGTTCCTGGACTCCGTTGTCAGCCGGATCATCGAAGTGGAGAACTTCCACCTCCACGAATACCCGGGCAACTTCGCCGAATACGTGGTGGCGAAGCAGTTCAAGCTCAAGAGCCTGGAGAGCCAGTTCGTCCATGAGTCCGAGCTGCTCGCCTTCGAGGCCGAAGGTATCTCCGACCGGCGGGAAGCGGCCAAGGCGGCCGGCAAGGGACTGGCAAACCAGCTGGCCAGGATCAAGAAGTCCCGGGCACCCCGGCCAGTGGACCAGATCATCACGGAGATATACGGCGGTCTGTACGTCAAGGATGTCCTGTGTCGGGTGGAATCCCTGAGCAAGGCCTACGGCGGCCGGACGCTGTTCAGCGGACTCAGTTTCGAGATCGGGCGCGGAAACCGCATCGCCGTCGTCGGGTCCAACGGCAGCGGCAAGACCACGCTGCTCCGGGCGCTCACCGGCGAAGAGCCGGCCGATTCAGGCAGCGTGGCCTGGGCCAAGGGCGCCGGAATGGTCTCCTACAACCAGGTCTTGGAGGAATTGGACGACGACGACACGGTCACGCACGCGGTCAACGCGATGCCTGACAGCCTGGCCCTGACTGCGACGAAGAAGTCGGTGAACAGGTTCCTTGCCATGTTCCAGTTCTCCGAAGCTGATCTCAAGCAAAAGATCGGCAACCTCTCAGGCGGCCAACGCGCCCGTGTGGCCATGGCCCAATGCCTCCTCTCGGGCGCCTCGGTGCTGCTGTTGGATGAGCCCACCAACCACTTAGACCTCTCCAGTACCCAGGTTATGGAACGCGCCCTGCTGCATTTCCCGGGGGCAGTGGTTGTGGTCAGTCACGACCGATTCTTCACCGACAAGATTGCCAACCGCCGGCTGGTATTCAGCGCCGCGGACTCGGGCCACGGGAGTGTTGACCTGCAGGTGGCCTGAGGCCCAGCGCCGCCTGAGGCTGCCGCAGCGGCGCCAGCCCTAAAGCACTACAGCCAGCCTTTCCTCTTGAAAATGGCATACATCAGGGTTGCGGTGGCTGCCATCAGTGCGATGGCCATCGGGTAGCCGATGGTCCAGTGGAGTTCGGGCATGTGGTCGAAGTTCATCCCGTAGACCCCGGCCACGAAGGAAGGTGCAAAGAAAATCGCCGCCCATGAGGAGATCTTCTTGACCTGTTCGTTCTGTTCGGCGCTGGCCTGGTTCTGCCGGTTGGCGGTCAGCGTTCCGTCCAGCGTGAGGGCGTTCTGCAACAGGTCACGGAAGGAATCCGCGCGCGAGATGACCCGTTCCACATGGTCCTCGACGTCCCGCAGGCTGTGCTGCAGTTCAGAATCCACGCCGTACTTTTCAAAGCCCCGCTTGAGCTGCTGCATCATATCCGGCAGGGGATGGATGGCGCGCTGGAACTGGATGACTTCGCGGGCCAGTTCATAGATGCGGCGGGAGACGTTGGTGTCCCCGCTGAAGAGCTGGTCCTCGATCTCGTCAATGTCGTTTTCCAGCCCGGCCACCACCGGCGCGTAGTCGTCCACCACCAGGTCCAGCAGCGCGTACAGAATCGATTCCGGGCCGTGCCGGAGCAGGTCGGGGCGGCCCTCCAGACGCCGCCTCACCCGGGCAACGCCGGCCATTTCGGCATGGCGGATGGTAACCACAAAATTCCGGCCGGTGAAGATGTGCAGCTCGCCGAACTCCACTGTCTCGGTGGCATCCAGGTACCGCGCCGGGCGCAGCACCGTAAAAAGGCTGTCCTCGTACCGCTCCAGCTTGGGACGCTGGTGCGCCGAAATGGCGTCCTCCACCGCCAGCGGATGCAGCCCGAATTCGGTGGCCACAGCGGTCATTTCCGCCGCTGTGGGCCGGTACAGTCCGATCCAGGCCATGCCCCCGTGCTCCGAGAGGGTTTCGAAAGTCTGCTCCAGGCTCTCCGGCTCCGCGCTGCGGACGCCGTCCACGTAAACGGCATTGTCGATGATGGTCACGTCAGGACATGGCCCCGATGATCGCGCCGGCCACCGTTATGGCGAGCAGGTCGTGTCCGGAATCGATCAGGGTGACAGCCGTGGGGCGGCCGGCGAACCCGTTATGGATGACATGCCCGCCGGCGCGGAACACCAGCGCGAGCACCAGGGCGAACCCGCCGCCCGCCGCTGCGTTGTCGAGGCTCAGTTTGCTGATCAGGACCGCCAGCAGGACGGCTGTCAGGGCGGCCGCAATCATCATGGGAACCCAGATTCCCGCGCCGCCGCCAATGTTCTTGAGGTCCTCTTCAGTCTTTCCGATGGCGGCCATCCACCGCTTGCCCAACACGGCCGGCATGTACCAGACAAAGCCGATAGCCATGCTCGAGATGAAGGCCAGCGCCACGGCGAGCCAGTTGATCTGTGAAATATGTGAAAGCCAATCCATGCTCGAATCCTAACTGCCTTGAGGGGGCCCGCCGCCGCGCCCGGACAATTACGTGGGCCGTGTTGGGGTGCCGGGCACGGCCTGTGCGAGGCGGCTGATCAGGGGTTCGGTCCGGTACGGAATGTGGGTGTGAAGCGCCAGGACTGTTTCGGTCCGGATGACGCCCTTGATGCGGAGGATCTGGCGGAGGGCGGACTGCAGATTGTGCGTATCGGTGGCCACCACCCGGCACCAGACATCACCCCGCCCGGAGATTTCATGGACCTCCAGGACCTGGGGGAGCAGCCGGAGGGCGCCCACAACTCCGTCCAGTTCCCGATGCGTCACTTCAATCGTGACGAAAGCGACGACATCGTACCCCACCGCCTCGAGGTCGATCTCGCGGCCGCCGTCGTGGAGTACCCCGGCACGCAGCAGGCGCCGCACACGCGTCTGCGCTGTGTTGCGCGCAATCCCCAGCATCTCGGCCAGTTCGCCGATCTGGACGCGGGGATCGCGGATGAGTTCCAGCAGGATCTTCAGGTCAGTGGGATCAAGGGTAGGCAAACTGTCACTTTCAGTTATTGGAGACACCAAGAATTGCGTATTTTGCTCAATTGTTCCACGAACTAACGCCCGATCAGTCAGCCCTGAAGCATTCTGTAGGTATCAATTCCCACCCGGGGCGGCCTCCCACAAGGCCCTCCCTCCCCGGTCGACGCCAAGGCAGCACCAATGACAGTCTTCAATGAACTCCGCATGCGTCCGGCCACCGCCGGGCGTCAGGGCTGGGATGCATCCACCACCGCACGGCTGGTGATGGCCGGTACCGTCATCTTCACCCTGCTGGTCGGTGCGAACCTGGCCACGCCCCTGTATCCGCTGCTCCAGGCAAACCTGGGCCTCTCGCCACTCGGTGTCACGGCGGCCTTTGCCAGCTATGTCCTGGCCCTGGTGGCAACGCTGATGCTGGCCGGCCACTGGTCGGACCACATCGGCCGGCGGGCGGCGCTCATCCTGGCTGTACTCGCCGGACTGGCGGGCAGTTGGGTCTTCTCGCAGGCAGAAAACCTGGTGGCGCTCTCTGCCGGACGGGCCCTTCAGGGTGTGGCCGTTGCCCTGGCCACGGGTGCCAGCGCCGCCGCACTGCGGGAACTGCTTCCAACCCGGCCGGAGTGGGCCACCCGTTTCACCCTGCTGGCGACGGCGGGAGGCGTGGCTGCCGGTCCGGTCATCGGCGGCCTGCTGTCGCTGCTGCCCGGACCCACCACCGCCCCGTACTATGTTCACTCGCTCGTCCTGGCGGCAATGCTGGTGCCGCTGTACCTGCTTCAGGCCCGGCCGGCCATCAAGCCTCCGGTCGGCCGTCGGCCCGTCTTGGTCCTGGCTCCCCGCCGGCCTTCGGTGTCCACCGAGGCACGGGGCGCTTTCTGGCTTGCGGCCGCCGTCGGATTCCTCAGCTTCTCCGTCTTTGGATTTTGCCTGTCGCTGGCACCGGCCTATTTCGCCCCGATCATTCAGACCGATTCACGGCCGTTGATCGGCGCCCTGGCCGGGATGACGCTCGCCGCCTCCGCGCTGAGCCAGGTACTGTCCGTGCGGGGACGCTTTGTGGTGCCCGCGGGGCTGGCGGTCCTGGGAGCCTCGGTGCTGCTCCTGGCTGCAGCGGCCGCCTGGAGCAGTCCGCTGCTGCTGGCCGCCGCCAGCGTCTGCGCGGGGCTGGGCCAGGGGGTCACCTTCCGCACGGTCTTTAATGATGTGGCCGCCAAGGTGGAATCGTCACAGCACGCCCAGGTCATCAGCACCGTTTATGTCATCACGTACCTGGGCAGCGCCGTGCCGGTCATTGGACTGGGCTGGGCCACAGGGGTGTTCGGGCTGCCGACGGCGGTCACGGGCTTCGTAGTGTTGTGCAGCGCCGCCGCACTGGCGCTGTCCGCCGTCACGCTTCGGACAGCGCTGCAGCGGACAGCCTAGTCCGGCAGCGGGCCGTGGTTCCCTTGGATGTGATCAAAGACGAGGGTGGTCTCGGTGTGGCCCACCACGGGATCGGTGGCGAGATTGTCCAGGACCCAGTCACGCAGGTCCTCGGTGCTGGCAACGGCGATGTGCAGCAGGTAGTCCACGGAGCCTGACGTGTGGAAGGTGGAGAGGACCGCGGGCAAGTGCGGAACGCGGGCTGTAAAGCGGTCGATCTGGTCCCTGTCGTGGGCCCGCAACCGGACGGCTACGAGCGCCTGGACGGACCTGCCGATGGCCGAGAGGCTGAGCTTCGCCTCAAATCCCTGAACAATGCCACGTTCGGATAATGCGCGGGTCCGCATGAGCGCGGTGGACGGTGCAATGCCCACGAGTTCTGCCAACTGCTTGTTGGAGATCCGTGCATCGTCCACCAAGGCGGCCAGAAGCCGTTCATCGATGGCATCCAGCGGCTCAAAGTGGCTGGCCGGCCGGATGCTTTTTGGGTTGCTGCTCATGGAATCTCCTTGAATGTCCGTCAGTTCATCCTAGACGCCGGATTCCTGTTGATCACCCCGGAACGCAACCATCCCTGCCGAACAATCGCCAGACACACTTGCCATTTAATGGCGGATAGTTTTACGGCCCCGCGGCTTCCGCCCGCCCTTGTGTGGCGGCGCGTGCGGTTTCGTCGTTCCCCCGGGGATGTACGACTGCGACTGTCACCGCCGTGATGCACGCCAGGGACATGATTGCCACGGCAAGCGCCGTCCAGCCCAGGGATTGGAACACCAGTCCGCCGGCCCAGCCGATGACGCTCGAACCCAGGTAATAGGCCAGATTGTAGAGCGACGATGCCTGGGCGCGGCCGGTGGTGGCGATGCTTCCGGTCCAGCCTGCACCGATGCTGTGGGCCGCGAAGAAGCCGCCGGTGAAGATGACCAGGCCGGCAAGGATCAGGGCGAGCAGCTGCGTAAGCGTCAGGGCCAGCCCGGCCACCATCAGGACGATGCCAGCTAGCAGCACATTCCTGCGGCCAAACCTGGCCGTCAACCCGCCGGCCCAGCGGGAAGAGAACGTTCCGGAAAGGTACGCCAGGAAGATCAGGCTAATCAGGGTGGCAGGCAGCGTGAAAGGCTCAGCGGACAGCCGGAAGCCGAGGTAGTTGTAGACGGCCACAAACCCGCCCATCATCAGGAAGGCCTTGATGTAGAGCGCCAGCAGCCGGGGATTGCGCACATGCCCGCCGAGCGTCGCCGTGGCACCGCGCAGCCCGGCGGCCTTGGCGGCGGTGAACCCTTTCGCCTTCGGGACCAGGACCAGGAAGAGCACAGCGGCGCCTGTTGCCAGTAGGGAAACCGCCAGTGCGGCTGTGCGCCAGCCCCACAACTCACCTGCCGGGCCTGCCACCAGCCGGCCGGCCAGCCCGCCCAGCGTGTGCCGGCAACGTAGCTGCCTGCGGCCATGGCCGCATGGGCCCTGTTCACTTCCTCGTTCAGGTAGGCGATGGCGATGGCCGGGATCCCGCCCAGTGCCATTCCCTCAAGCAGCCGCAAGGCAAGCAGGGCGCCGAAAGTGGGGGCGAGCGGTACCAGCAAGCCCAGGATAGTGGCGGCGGAGATTCCCCATGCCATGGCCTTGACCCTGCCGATCCTGTCCGCGAGGAAGGACCACGGAATGACGGTGATGGCCAGGCCCACGGTGGCCAGCGAAATGGTCAACGCGGCCTCTGCCGCGGTCACCTTCAGGTCTGCAGCCAGGAGCGGCAAGACCGCCTGGGTGGAGTACAGCTGGGCGAACGTTGCCACGCCCGCGAAGGCCAGGCCGGCCAGGATCTTGTTGTAGGCGGCGGAGCCTTTGGGATGTCCCGCCCAGTCACCCTGCGGAGGACTGAAGGTTCCTGGGGCTGCGGCATCCTGTGGCATAGCTCAAGGGTAGGCTTCTGGAATATATGCTTCCAATGCATGTTTTAGCTACAATTCATATCAAGAATGCAACGTTTGGAAGAGTTGAGCCAATGCACGCCGACCACAAGCAACTGGTGAAGCTCCTGCCGCTGTTCCCCATCCTGGCTGAACTGGGCCGGACCCAGCACGTCACGGAAACGGCCGAGCTCCTTGGAGTACCCCAGTCCACGGTGAGCAGGGCACTGTCCCGGGCCAGCGCCGTCGTCGGAACCGAACTGCTGATCCGGGACGGACGGGGCATCCGCCTCACAGCGGCCGCCCGGACTCTGCTGCCGTACATCGAGTCGGCCCTGACCGAATTCCAGGCCGGACTGGATCTGGTCCGGCACGAGTCGGATGTGGTGCGGGGAAAAGTGTCACTCTCCTTTCAGCACACGTTCGGAGAGGCCACCCTGCCCCTGCTCATCAGTGCCTTCCGAAGCCGCCACCCGGAGGCCGGCTTCATCCTCAGACAAGGGGCGCGGGACACCTGTCTCTCGGAGCTCGCCTCGGGCCAGGCGGACCTGGCGTTGACCGCCCCTGTTCCGGCGGCAAGCAGCACCATCTCCTCGGCGCCGCTCTACCGTGAGCCGCTCCGACTGGTGGTTCACCACGGCCACCCGCTGGCCGGACGGGACAGCGTCAGGATGCAGGACATCCGCCGGGACCCCTTCGTGGCGCTGGAGCCGGGGTACGGCATGCGGTCACTGACAGATGCGCTGTTCCGCGAGGCAGGCTTCCGGCCGCGGATCGCCTTCGAAAGCCAGGACACCCACACCGCCCGCGGATTGGTCGCCGCGGGCCTTGGCGTCAGCATCCTGCCGCCCGGAGGCAATGCCCCGGGGCGCCACATCAGCCCGGAAACAGGCAACCTGGGCTGGGTTGAACTTGCCTTGGAATCCGGCCTGGCGTTCCGCGAAATCGGGCTGGGCTGGCGCCTGCGGAAACCCGGCCCCGACGCCGAGCCCGATCCTGTCCGCTTCTTCCGGGAGATGGTCCTGCAAGAGGGTCCCCGGTTACTGGAGGGGCTGGTGGCCGCCCGTTCAGGGAGCGGATAGGGCGCCACGGCGTTGAGACACGACGGCGTCCCGCGGCCCGGCAGCGATTCGCCGCCAGCGTTTCAGTAGGCTGGGGGACGTGACTGACAGCGAACACCCCCAAACCACAACTTCCGGAAACCACCCGCTGGGCGGCGCCACGTCCGCGGCCGCCCCGGGTCCCCTCGCGGGGGTCATCATCGGCCTGGACATCGGCGGTACAAAGACCCGCGGCGTCAGGTTTGAGGACGGGGTTGCCGTGGCCGACGAGTCCGCCGGCAGCTCCAACGTCCAGAACGTCAGCCGCGAACAGGCGGCACTGAACCTCGCAGATCTCTTCTCCCGGATCGGCGGCGGCCAGGTGGCCCGGGTGTACGCCGGGGCCGGTGGCATAGATACCGACGACGACGCTGCAGCCCTTGCCGCGCTGATCGAACCCCATGTTCCGGGAGCCAAAGTCACGGTGGTCCACGATTCACGGCTGCTGCTGGCCGCGGGCGGCGCCAGCACCGGCGTGGCCGTGATCGCAGGAACCGGCTCCGCAGCCTGGGGAAGGAACGCTGCCGGCGACGAGGCCCGGGCCGGCGGCTGGGGCTACCTGCTTGGGGACGAAGGCAGCGGCTACTGGCTGGGCCGGGAGGCGGTCCGGCACAGCCTGCGCCGGATGAACCAGGGACTCCCGGCGGACCAGCTGACCGCTGCGCTGCTTACCGCCTGCGGAGTGGACCACCCCAACAGGCTGATTGCCCTCTTCCATTCCCCGGACACCGGCCGCCGGTTCTGGGCCCAGCAGGCACGCCTGGTGGTGGACGCGGCAGCGGCGGGCCATACGGTCAGTCAGGAGCTGCTGGACCAGGCCGGCAAGGATCTTGCCGGCCTGGCCGCGCAGGCCCTGCGGAAGCTTGGAATCGACGGCCCGGTAATTCTCGGCAGCGGGCTGGGCATGAACGTGATTCCGCTGCAGGACTCTTTCCGGAGCCACCTGGCCGCCGTCGGCGTCACCGATGTCCGTGTCCTGGACCAGGACCCTGTGTTTGGCGTCCTGAAGCTGGTCTCGGAAGGGTCAGGGGCCCACTGACCGCTTCCGGGGTGCCAGCCTGACGGCCGGCATGATGGGGGCGGGGATGCGTCCGGCTTCGGCGCCCGCATCCGGGCCGTGCCCTTCAACCAGCCCGTAGCGGGCTCCGCGGGCAGCAGCGTCAGGCAGTGCGGCTTGGGCTTCCCAGTCCGCACGGGCCTGCTCCACTTCGTCGTGCGTGCGGCCCATGAAGTTTCACCACATCAGCAGTTCCTCCTGGAACGGCTCCCCGCCGATCAGGAGGAACCGTGTGCCGGGCAGGGCCTGGAACTCCAGCGCCGAACGCCCCGCGCCCAGGTAGCCCAGCGGCCCGGGCGGGACCTCCTGCCCGTCCAGCGTCAGCCCGCCGTCGAGCACTAGCAGCTGAGTTGAATCTACCGTTCCGTAAATCTCTGAAGAGGATCTAATTTCCGGCATCATGCTCGATGGGACGTCAAATTCCTCCAGGATCCTGATGTCCCATTGGAGGCTGCCCAGGTCCATGAATAGAGTTCTGGAGGCGTTGGTAACATCGGTGACGTGGACTCCGCTGTTTGCGGCACCACCGGTGAGGTTCCAGACCAGCCAGCTATCTATGGTTCCGAACAGACGTTCGCCCGCTTCAGCCTTGTCCCGGGCGCCTTCGACATGATCAAAATCCACTTGATTTTGGTCCCCGAGAAGTAGGTGGCGAGAGGCAGGCCGACGCGGTCCTTGTATCGATCGGTGCCCCCGAAAGCGGCGAGTTCGTCTACGGTGTCTTGCGTACGGGTGTCCTGCCATACGATGACGTTGTAGACCGGTGTTCCTGTTCTTTTGTCCCAGACCACAGCGCTTTCCCGCTGGTTGGTAACGCCTATGGCAACAATGTCATTAGGGGTCAGACGCGCGTTCTCGAGGGCTGTCGCGATGACATGCTGAACGTTATCCCAAATCTCCTCTGGGTCGTGTTCGATCCATCCTGGCTGGGGAAGGATTTGTTTGTGCTCTTTTTGGCTCTTAGAAACAATGCTGCCGGTGTGGTCAAAGACGATAGCGCGACTGCTGGAGGTGCCTCGGTCGATGGCAATGACTTACTGCTGCATAGTTGTTCCTAGCCGTTGAAGCTTTCCGAGGGCGTTAGTGATCAGCAGGGTTGGTCGGCTGCCCGGTAGCGCAGTGACCAAGCCTGCTATTTGGGCCGGGGGCCGGTGCTGCTGTTGGCCTGCGCAGCTACGGTCACGGGGTGAAACGCAGCAGGGTATTCCGGGTGTGCTGGATTTCCCATAGCGCCCGGGTGTCGTCCCATCCAAGAAGGACAGACAGGTGTTGGGTGATTTCGTCGAGCATCTCGACGGTGACCAGCCCTCGGAAGGCCAGGGATGTCCGGCGGATAAGCACATCCACCAGGTGGCCGACCTGCTCGTTTTGGACCATGAACTCCAGCTCTCGGCTGCTTAGTTCTGCCGTGCAGTGCAACGGGTGGTCCTCCCCGGCTGCGAGGAAGGCCATGACTTCGTCAGCGCGGGTGCCATAGCGCTCCAGCAAATCCCGTACGCGGAAGGTATCGAATTTTCCGGAGACCCGTGAGGTGATCCAGGACTGAAGTGCAACTTCCGTGCGTGGGTAATCTTTTCCGCCTCCAATCGGCAGCCGGGCAGTAGATGCCGTCCGGGGGCGTTGGAGAAGTGCCAGAACGTCATTAGTCATGAGCTCTGAGAGAGCACGGAAGGTCGTCCATTTGTCACCTACCAGGCTCAGGACTGGCACTTGCTTTCCGGCGATCTTACGCGTGTCGCGTTCGATGCGGTAGGAGCGGGAAATAGACCCGGTGTGCTCGGAGTCCTGGCGGGGCAGTGGACGGATGCCTGAGAAGCTGTAGACGATCTGCTCTTGGGGGAGGGTGATGTCCGGAAAGACATGGTGAGAATGTCAATCTGATTTGGGTCCACTTGACCTTGGGATTGCAGGCCCATTTGGGTCCACTAGCCGTGGGAAAAGATTGGCGGTCCTTCGCATTGGGATCACAAATCCAACGAAATTGACAGCATCAGCGACCACCCAGTCTTGTATTTGCGCTGATGCGTAATTAGGCTGGGGCGCAAATGGATGAACTGAGTACGATTTTCCTTGCGCTGGCGGATCCCACCCGCCGTGCTCTGCTGGCGCAACTGCAGCAGGGCGAGGCGACGGTGACCGAACTAGCCGTTCCGCACTCGATTAGCGTGCCCTCCGTATCGCGCCACCTGAAAGTGCTCGAGCAGGCCGGGCTGATCACTAAGTCCAAATCGGCCCAGTGGAGGAACTGCCGGCTTCAACCTGCGCCGCTACAAAAGGTTGAGGAATGGATGCGCCCATACCGCGATTTCCTGAGCACACGGCTGGATCGCCTTGACGCACAGCTCGCCATAAACCCCGATCGCCCCGATGCTCTCACTGAACTGGAGGATAGATGATGACCGACTTGCCGACACAAGATCGAAGCTTCACCCTTACCCGAACTTTGGCTGCATCGCGGCATGCCGTGTTCACAGCTTGGACTGACCCTGAACACCTTGCCTGGTTCTACAACCCCGACATGCCCACACCCGCCACACCCATCGAGGTCGACCTTCGCGTTGGGGGAACATGGAAGCAACAAATGATCGTCAATGAAGACCTCAGCTACCCCACTGGGGGAATTTACCTGGAGATCGTTCCCGACGAACGACTCGTCTTCCGCTGGGGAGCAGTCGGAGGCTGGCCCGAACTCGACGGCGAGAACGAAATGACTGCCCCTGTAGTCACGGTGCAGCTGAACGACTTGGGCAAGGAAACGGAGCTCGTCCTCACAGTTCAGTTCTCCGAGCAACTCGACATCGAAGAGGTGCGGAAGCTCATGCTGGGAGGTACCCGGGAGGGCTGGGGCGCCACCATTGACCGGGTCAAGGACAGCACCGCCATGACCACAGTGACCAATGGGCGCATGGCCGGGCCCCAGATCTATGTCTTCTTTCCGGGAACGGCGCGGGAAGCCTTGAACTTTTATGCGGATATCTTCGGCGGTGAGCTGTCCCTACACACGTACGAGGCCTTCGGCAGGAGCGACGGCCCACCAGAAGCCGTAGCTCATGGAGTGCTCAACGGCGTCGTTGCTCTGGCAGGATCGGACGCAGCGGAAGGCCAGGCAACGGTCCGGCTCGAAGGCATCATGCTCTCGCTGTTGGGAACCGCCGAACCGGCAGTCCTCCATGAGTGGTTCGAGAAACTCTCCATTGACGGGTCGGTGCTCGATCCACTCTCGTCAAAGCCATGGGGCGCCTCCGACGGCCAAGTCATAGATCGTCATGGACTTCACTGGCTTGTCGGATATGAGCCCGCGACATGAGCGACAACCAATTGCTTGCCCAGCTGGCGAGTGAGCGAAGACATGTTCTTCGAACAGTCGACGGCCTCGAGAACGATGCGATGCGTCGACCTTTAGGCCCATCCGGCTGGACAATGACGCAGCTGCTCAACCACCTGGCCTTCGACGACGAGATGTTCTGGATATCGGCCGTTCTCGGTGGTGATGACAGGGCAATCGCCGAACTTCACAACGGTTGGAAGTCCGAACCGATGACCGGAGCCGAGGCCATCAACATCTACAAGCGTGAAATCACTGGAAATGATGAGGTCCTTGCGAAGATCGATTTAGATGCCCCTCCCCGCTGGTGGCCTCCAACCAGCGTCTTCCACGCACCGCCGATGTCCAATGGGCGTGAGGTCCTGTTTCGCGTGCTCGCTGAGACTTCCGTCCACGCGGGCCACCTCGACATCGTCCGAGAGCTAATGGACGGACATCAGAATCTCGTAGTGGAATAGTCCCGACTTCCGGACGGCTCAGGCCGCAGTCCGATTGGAGACACCGACGTATCGTCGCGTTCTTAGCGATTTAGCTAGCCGCTTGCTGGGCCACCGTGTGCGCGAGCCGGTAGGAGTCGGTGCCGGTTTCGATGATGGTCTGAAGGTCAGCCGGTCCACAATCGCGGCGCACAGACGTGGGTCGGTGAAGGTTTTGGTCCAGCCGGAGAAAGATTCGTTGGTGGCGATGGCCACGGATGCTTTTTCTTCGCGTTCGGTGAGCACCTGGAAGAGAAGTTCAGCGCCGAGTTTGTCCAGTTCCATGTAACCGAGTTCGTCGATCTATGCCGACATCCGCATAGATTGACCTTGCCGAGCCCGCAACTATGCCGAGGCCACCGCCCATTCTGCCCAGTCAGCGAGGCCGCGGCTCGGCATAGTTACAGGCTCTCGAGGAACGCAAGGATCTTGTCTGGTGGGTGGTACCGGCCGGGGCGCGCGGATGCAGGCGTGGTCAGGGCTAGGGCTTTCTCCTTGATGGTGATGTCGGCGTGGACGTAGGGGCGCGGGCAGCCACGATCGGGCCGCGGTTCAGGGAGGCGATAGCCACGGAGGCATTGTCGATGATGCGGTTGATGACCATCTCGGTGACCTCGGGCGTGACCTCGACGGGGTCGGCGGCGACGGTGGCGATCTTGTGTGCGAGCTGGTCTTCACGGGCGAGGTTCTCGTCGCTCTTGTAGACGCGGACGTGGTGTTCCTTAACCATGGTGCTCCTTCTTAGTGCTGTGGGTGGGTAGCTTTGACGTGGGAAAGACTGCGGTGCAGGTGGACAGTGGTGGCGGCTTCCGCCAGGCGCGGGGTGCCTGCGGCGATCGCTTCGGCAATGGCCGCGTGTTCGGCGGCGGCGGCCGTCAGGCGGGCGGCGTCATCGGCGGCGAGCCTGCGGACCCGCACGAGGTGCACGCGGAGGCTGCGCATGGCCTGGGCCAGGTAGGAATTGGTGATGGCTGCGTCGATTGCCGCGTCGAGGCGTCCCACCAAATGGTAGTAGTCGTGGCGGGCCGGGTCCGTGCCGTTGATCAGGGCAGGCGCTCCCAGCAGTTCGTCCTGGAGCTGCAGGAAAGTGGCGGGATCGCCCCGTTCTGCCGCCAGGGCAGCCGCCCGACCTTCGAGCGTTTCGCGGAGCTCGAAGAGTTCGTCGATGTCCTCCAGCGAGATATCGGTGACGACGACGCCGCGGCCGCCCGCCGCCGTCGTCAGCCCTTCCGCCGTGAGCCGGCTCAGCGCCTCCCGAAGGGGCGTGCGCGAGATGCCCAGCCGTTCGGACTGCTCCACCTCGGCAAGGACCGTGCCGGGGAGCAGCCGCCATTCAATAATGTCTTCGCGAAGGGAGACGTAGGCTTTTTCGCTGGCTCGCATGCTGCCCCCTTCGGTGGTTTGGCATGATCAGTGTATACACAGATTCGGGAATTACCCATTTTTTGAGGTGTAATTTGGCAAATACGGCTGTTTTTGTATACAACCCCCTTGTCTGGGGCAGGGCGAACAGCTAGCATGGGGCCACATCACAACGTCGTGGAGAAGGAAGCACTTATGGTTACCACCACTTACCGGGATGCCTATGGACGCAGCCTGAAGCAGCCGGCCGAATTCTGGCTGGAGGCGGCGAACCGGGTCACCTGGTCCTCGGCTCCGGAGAAGGCGTTGGACTCCGGCAGGGCGCCGCTCTACGGCTGGTTCCCGGACGCCGTCCTGAACACCTCGTTCAACGCCCTGGACCGCCATGTGTTGGCGGGTCGCGGCGAGCAGGAAGCCCTGATCTACGACTCCGCCATGCTGGGCTCCCAGCGTCGGTACACGTATGCGGAACTCACGGAGCTGGTAGCCCGGTTCGCAGGTGTGCTCCGCCAACAGGGCGTGGGCAAAGGGGACCGCGTGGTGATCTACATGCCCATGATCCCGGAGGCGGTTGTGGCCATGCTGGCGGCAGCACGGCTGGGGGCAGTCCACTCCGTGGTCTTCGGCGGCTTTGCGCCCAAGGAGCTGGCCGCCCGCATCAGGGACGCAGCTCCCGTTGCAGTGGTCACGGCGTCCGGGGGCATCGAGCCGTCCCGCCGCGTGGAATACCTGCCTGCGGTCGCGGAAGCCCTGGAGCTTGCCGGTGTTCCGGACACCCCTGTCCTGGTCAAGGACCGGGAGGGTTTTGCGGCCAGCGCCGCCGACTTCCGTGGCTGGCTGGACTGGGACACCGAGATGGCCACGGCCATTCCCGCCGGGCCGGTGGACGTCAGCGCCACGGATCCCCTCTACATTCTCTACACCTCCGGCACCACGGGAGCCCCCAAGGGAGTTGTCCGGGACAACGGCGGTCACGCCGTTGCACTCGCCTGGTCCATGGAAAACATCTACGACGTCGGCCCGGGGGACGTCATGTGGACCGCCTCGGATGTCGGGTGGGTAGTGGGGCACTCCTACATCGTCTACGGGCCTCTCATTGCAGGCGCCACCACGGTTCTCTACGAGGGCAAGCCCGTGGGCACCCCGGATGCGGGTGCGTTCTGGCGGGTCATCCAGGACCACAAGGTCAATGTCCTGTTCACGGCGCCCACGGCGCTGCGTGCCATCCGGAGGGCAGATCCCGAGGCGAAACTGCTGGCGGGCTACGATACGTCCAGCCTGAAGACCCTCTTCGCCGCGGGGGAGCGGCTCGACACCGACACCTACCATTGGGCGGCCGGAACCCTGGGTGTCCCCGTGGTGGACCACTGGTGGCAGACGGAAACGGGCTGGGCAATCTGCGCCAACCCCCGGGGGCTGGAGCCTTTGCCCATCAAGGCCGGTTCCCCCTCGGTGCCCATGCCCGGCTTTGATCTCCGGATTGTGGACGGCGCCGGCGAGGAGGTTGCAGGCGGAGAAGAAGGCAACATCGTCCTGGGACTTCCACTGCCGCCCGGCACGCTCACCACACTGTGGCGGAACGATGACCGCTACGTCTCCTCCTATCTCCAGGCCTTCGACGGCGTCTACGCCACCGGCGACTCCGGCTACCGCGACGACGACGGGTATCTTTTCGTCATGGGCCGGACCGACGACATCATCAACGTCGCCGGACACCGGCTGTCCACCGGATCGATGGAACAGGTGATCGGCCAGCACCCCGCTGTGGCCGAATGCGCCGTCATCGGCGTCTCGGATCCACTGAAAGGCCAACACGCCAGCGGCTACGTTGTGTTGAAATCAGGCGTCCAGATGGCAGACACCGTGCTCGCCCAGGAGCTGATCGCCCTGGTCCGCCGGGACATCGGTCCCGTGGCGGACTTCAAGAACGTCACCGTTGTGGACGCGCTGCCCAAGACGAGGTCGGGGAAGATCCTGCGCAAGACAATGCGTCAGATCGCCGACGGCGAAGAGTACGTCATCCCCTCCACCATCGAGGACGCAGGGGTGATCGACCAGCTTATGGGGGTCCTGCGCCCGACGGGCAACAGCGATGGTGCTCCGTCAATGCCGGCCGGTGCATCATAAACGCTGCGGTTCCACACGTTCCGCTCATCCTCCTGCCCCGGCACTTATTCTGCGTGATGGTGATTTCGAGATCCTGACCCGGTGGTCGCCGGTCAACGTCGATGCGTGCCAGGCTGGTCCAGCGGGCGCGAATCCTGCTGCTGGCGGCCGACGGGACCGCAAACACGCCCATCGTGGCCGCAACGGGCGCCTCGCATCCCACGGTCTTGTCCCGACGGGCACGGTACGAACAGGGGGGCGGGGACCATCCCGCGGAAAACTGGCGCTAAGCCGTACCCCCTGTCGCCGAACGGTAACGATCGTTTGCAAGGCAATTCAAGGCATATTTAAGAGGTGTCATTTTCAGTACCCGACTGCACAGCGGGCCGCGCGTTTGCGGGATAGTGCAGGCGAGTGTTGGCACTGGTTTTTCCGGGCAGCGTTTCCGGGCCGGCAGCAAAGCCGAATCTACCAGGCATGTGAACCCCAAGCACGGTGTCGAGCCCGGCCGGCTGATCTACCCGCACGTCTCGGACCAGTACTCGCCCTTCCACAGCAAACTCGTCAACGTTGGTGACCGCGACGCGACCTATGTTTTGGACGGGCTGCTCTATCACGAGTCCGACCTGGCGATCCATGAACCACACCGACACGGCCGGATTCACCGACCATCTCTTCGCCCTCATGCACCTGCTCGGCTACCGGTTCGCACCACGGATCCGCAACATCGGCGACACACCCCTCTACACACCTACCAACGATCCGGGACTCCCGACCCTGGCGCCGCTGATCGGCGGAACGATCAACACAAGAACAATCGCCTTGCACTGGGATGAAATCCTCCGGCTCGCCGCGTCCATCAAAACCGGCACCGTGACCGCGTCCCTGATGATGCGCAAGACTCGGCCCCTACCCCCGCCAAAACGGGCTCGCCCACGCACTGCGGGAACTGGGCAGAATGGAACGGACCCTCTTCCTGCTGGACTGGCTCCAAGACCCCGGCCTGCGCCGCAAAGTCAGTGCCGGCCTGAACAAGGGCGAAGCCCGGAACACCCTCGCCCGCGCCGTTTTCTTCAACCGGCTCGGCGAAATCCGTGACCGTTCCTTCGAGCAGCAGCGCTACCGCGCCAGCGGGCTGAACCTTCTGACCGCAGCCATCGTCCTTTGGAACACGGTCTACCTCGACCGCACCATCACCACCCTGACCAGCAACGGCGATCACATCGACCCGGACCTCCTGCGGTTCCTCTCACCCCTGGGATGGGAACACATCAACCTCACCGGCGACTACACCTAGCCCCGCGCCAACCACATCAAACCCGGCAAATACAGGCCACTACGACGACCGGCAAAACCTTAGCGTCGGATATTTCACTTTTTCACAAGCCACCCAATACAGACGATTGGCATCGCCGTTTCACCGCGGAAGGAAGGGGCTCTCCCCGTATCGACACGAGGGAATGGACAAGGGAATCCCAGCACGCCAAGCCACACCGGTGGCTACTGCTGTTCAAAACACTTGCAGCCACTGGTCAAAACCACTGCCGCGAACTTGAATTCCAGGGGTGCCGCTTACAGCCGGGGCGGAGTCAGGCGTAAGCGCAGCACGGCCCGCCGTGATCGAGGACCCATCCGCGGGCGGTTGTCCTACGAATGATTACAGTAGGGATTCTCTTGCCCGGATTGCCTGCTGATCCGGTTACGCTGGCAACGGATTGCGTTACCGTAAATATCAGTGAGCTTATGACCCAACACTGTCCGATGCCGTCCAACAGAACAGGTAAGTCCGGGAATGGACCAAGCCATGATTGAGTTCCAGAGCGTCACCAAGCAGTATCAGGGCGGGCAGCCCGCTGTGGACCAGCTCACCATGTCCATCGACAGGGGCTCCATCACCGTTTTTGTAGGGCCGTCCGGCTGCGGCAAGACCACCTCGCTGCGGATGATCAACCGCATGGTGGAACCGACGTCCGGCGTGATCACCGTGGACGGGCGGGACGTGACCTCGGTTCCTGCCGCGGAGCTGAGACGTTCCATGGGCTACGTTATGCAGTCCTCCGGGCTGATGCCGCACCGTTCCGTGCTGGACAACATCGCCACCGTGCCCCGGCTCAACGGCGTTTCCAAGGCTGAGGCCCGCAAGCGCGCAACGGAACTGCTCGACGTCGTCGGGCTGGCTTCCGCGCTCGGGAAACGGTACCCGTCCCAGCTCTCCGGCGGCCAGCAGCAGCGCGTCGGTGTAGCCCGGGCGCTCGCAGCCGATCCACCTGTCCTGCTGATGGACGAACCGTTCAGCGCCGTTGACCCAGTGGTGCGTGACGAACTGCAGCAGGAACTCCTGAGACTGCAGAAGGACCTCGCAAAAACTATCGTTTTCGTCACGCACGACATCGACGAGGCCACCATTCTCGGCGACAAGGTGGCCGTTTTCGCCGTCGGCGGCCGGCTGGCCCAGTACGCCACCCCTGAGGAAATCCTCCGGGCACCGGCCAATGATTTTGTGGCGTCCTTCGTGGGGCGGGACCGCGGCTTCCGCCACCTCGGGTTCACCACGTCCGACGCCGTGACCATCCACCCGGTGCCCACGCTCGTGATGAGTGCCGGCCAGTTCGCCGGCGATCCCGCTGCGGTGACCGACTGGCAGCTCGTGGTGGATCCGGAACTGCGCCCGCTGGGCTGGGCGAGGCCGGGGACGGACTCAGAGCTGATCCCGGGCGGGTCACTCTTCCGCCCCGGCGAGACTCTGCGGCGGGCACTGGACTCGGCCCTTTCGTCCCCGTCCGGCCAAGGTGTGGCGGTGGACGGCGACGGTAAAGTCCTGGGGACCGTCAGGGCACAGGACGTCCTAAGTGTCATTGAGGAAGCCCGCCAGGTCAGGCAGGCTGCGCTCTGATGGAGTGGTTCCTGGCAAACAGCGGCATGGTCATGGGACTGGCGGGCCAGCACCTGGTCCTGGCCCTGATCCCGATGGTCCTGGGGCTGGTTATTTCCATTCCGCTGGCGCAGTTGGCACGGACCCACCCGGCGCTGCGGTCGGTGGTGGTGACCGCCAGTTCCTTGCTGTACACCGTCCCGTCGCTGGCGCTGTTCATCATCCTGCCCTCGATTCTCGCAACCCGGATCCTGGACCCGCTCAACGTCATTGTGGCCCTGACCATCTACGCTGTGGCGCTGCTGGTCCGGGCCGCCCTAGATGCTTTTGACTCCGTGGAGGAGGACCTCCGGCAGGCTGCGATAGCCATGGGGTACAAGCCGTGGCCCCGCTTTGTCCAGATCGACCTGCCACTGTCCCTTCCGGTGATGTTCGCCGGGCTGCGGGTGGTCTCCGTCAGCAACATCTCGCTGGTTAGCGTCGCGGCACTCCTGGGCGTGGGGAACCTGGGCATGCTGTTTACCGATGGACTGCAACGGAACTTCGTCACGGAAGTGGTGGTGGGAATCATCGCCATCCTGGTGCTCGCGCTGCTGATGGATGCTGTACTGGTCGTCCTGGAAAGGCTGCTGACGCCTTGGACCCGCGCCGCTAAAGCCTCGGGCCCCGCGGCGCCTTCCGCCGCCAGCTACCTGGCCGACGCCAACATCCACACAGGGGCCGCGCCATGAGCAACATTTTTGTTGACACCCTCGCCTGGATAGCCGATCCCCTGCACTGGACTGGCAGTTCCGGCATCCCCGTCCGGCTCCTCGAACATCTTCAGTACAGCGGGCTGGTCCTCGTGATTGCCGCTGCCATCGCGGTCCCGGCAGGGCTCTACATCGGGCACACGGGCCGCGGACGCGTGGTGGCTGTAGCGGTGGCAGGTGCGCTGCGGGCTCTGCCCACGCTGGGCCTGCTGGTCCTCTTCGCGCTCCTGGCGGGAAGCAGCCTCATGCCGCCGGTGTGGGCACTGGTCATCCTGACCGTGCCGCCGCTCCTTGCCGGAACATACGCAGGTATTTCGAGTGTGGACAGGACCGTCGTGGATGCTGCCCGGGCCATGGGCATGACCGAGCTGCAGATCCTGTTCCGGGTTGAGCTGCCCAACGGGCTGCAGGTCATGTTCGGCGGTGTCCGAACCGCCGTGCTGCAGGTCATCGCCACGGTGTCGGTGGTTGCCTACCTGCCCTTGGGCGGGCTGGGCCGCTACCTTTTTGACGGCCTGGCGCTGCAGGACTTCCCGCGGATGCTTGCCGGGTCGCTGCTGATTGCAGGGCTGGCCATCGCTGTTGACCTCATCCTGGCCGCGGTGCAAAGAGCCCTTCTTTCGCCCGGCCTCAAGACCGATCTGCACGGTGGCCAAAAGGCCTCCGCTGATCTCCCAGCTGCCGCGCCTGCGCCAGCTGCTCTTCAAGGAGGTACCCCATGAAAGACAACACCAGGATAATCCTTACCCGAGGGGGACTGGCTGGCATGGCTGCCGGCGTCGGCCTGGCCGTCGCGCTGACGGCCTGCGGCGGGAGTGACCCGTTGGCCACCCCCAGCACCAGCGCCGGAGGCGCCGGCGGCGGCTCGTTGGTGGTCGGCTCGGCTGACTTCCCGGAGAGCCAGATCGTCGCTGAGATCTACGCCGGCGCGCTGACTGCTGCAGGGGTCACGGCAACCACCAAGCCCAACATCGGTGCCCGCGAAATCTACTTCAAAGCGGTCCAGGACGGCTCGGTTGACCTTGTCCCGGATTACTCCGGCAACCTGCTCTCGCATGTGGATCCTGAAGCTGCCGAGGTCTCGGCCGACGACATCTACAAGGCGCTGCCGGGCAAGCTCCCCGAGGGTTTGGCAGTCCTGGAGGCATCCAAGGCCGAGTCCAAGGACGCCATGGTGGTCACCAAGGCCACCGCGGAGAAGTACCAGCTGACGTCCATTGAGGACCTCGCCAAGGTCTGCAAGGACCTGACCATGGCGGCGCCGGCCACGTTCGAGACCCGCGCCTATGGCTTCCCGGGACTCAAAAAGAACTACGGCTGCGAACTCAAGTCACTGAAGCCCTTCAGCGACGGCGGCGGCAACCTGACCCTGCAGGCACTGCTGACCGACGACGTCCAGGTGGCTGACATCTACACCACCACACCGTCCATCGCGGACAACGACCTGGTGGTCCTGGAGGATCCCAAGAACAACTTCAAGGCCCAGCAGGTCCTGCCTCTGTACAACAAGGCAAAAATGACCGACAAGGCCAAGGACGCGCTCAATGCCGTGTCGAAGATCCTCACCACCGACGACCTGGTCAACCTCAACCGCGCAGTCAGCGGCAGCCAGAAGCAAAATGCCAAAGACGCCGCCGCCACGTGGCTCAAGGACAAGGGCATCGTCAAGTAACACCTGACTCCACAACGCAATCACGACGGCGGCTGCCGGACCCACACGGGCCGGCAGCCGCCGTCGTCCGCTCTCCACACGTCTGTGTCTGAGGTCTCAACGGAAGTACATCCGTCCTATGGCATATTTGATGAATGGCAGAATTCAAGCAGTCCACCAAGCTTCACAACGTCCTATACGACATCCGTGGACCGATCCTTCAGGCCGCCCAGCAGATGGAGGCGGAGGGTCACCGGATCCTCAAACTGAACATCGGAAACCCTGCGCCGTTTGGATTTGAAGCCCCGGACGCGATCCTGGTGGACATGATCCGCCATCTGCCCCATGCCCAGGGTTACAGCGACTCCCGGGGCATCTTCTCGGCCCGGACCGCGGTCTCCCAGTACTACCAGACCCGCGGCATCCAGAACATCCATGTGGACGACATCTACCTGGGCAACGGCGTCAGCGAACTGATTACCATGTCGCTCATGGCGCTGCTCAACGACGGCGACGAGGTGCTGATCCCCACACCGGACTACCCGCTGTGGACCGCTTCCGTTGCCCTGGCGAGCGGGAAGCCCGTGCACTACCTCTGCGATGAGGAATCAGGCTGGCAGCCGGACCTTGAGGATCTTGAAGCCAAGATCACGCCCCGCACCAAGGGCATCGTGGTGATCAACCCCAACAACCCCACGGGCGCGGTCTATCCGGAAGAGACCCTGAAGAAGATCGTGGCGCTGGCCGAGAAGCACGGCCTGATCCTTTTCGCCGATGAAATCTACGAAAAGATCCTGTACGAGGACGCCGTGCACATCAACATGGCCGCGCTGACGGGCGACGACGTCCTTTGCCTCACTTTCAGTGGGCTGTCCAAGGCCTACCGCGTCTGCGGCTACCGTGCCGGCTGGATGGCCATCTCGGGCCCGAAGAAGGATGCCTCCGATTATCTGGAGGGCATCAGCCTCCTGGCCAACATGCGCCTCTGTGCCAACGTACCCGCCCAGCACGCCATCCAGACCGCGCTCGGCGGCTACCAGAGCATCAATGACCTCATCCTCCCCGGCGGGCGGCTGCTGGAACAGCGGAACAAGGCATACGACATGCTCAACGCCATCCCCGGTGTGAGCACGCAGCAGGCCCGTGGCGCGCTGTACCTGTTCCCGCGCCTGGATCCGGAGGTCTTCCACATCCGTGATGACGAGAAATTTGTCCTGGACCTGCTGAAGGAGCAGAAGATCCTGGTGTCACACGGGCGGGCGTTCAACTGGGTCCGGCCCGACCACTTCCGCATGGTCACGTTGCCGAACGTCAAGGACATTGAAGAAGCGATCGGACGCATGGGGGACTTCCTTAGCCGGTACCAAGGGAACTAGCCTGTGGTGACGCGCCTTCCGGCGCGTGGAACCTTGGGAAAGGACCCCGATGGCCGACTTGGTTGAGTTCAAGCAGCACCCGTCCCAAACGCTGAAGGTGGGGAAAGGTTTCTCCCTGGCCGACGCCGACCCTGACGCGACGCCCGGTTACAAGGGCAACAAGGCCGATGGCCAGACAATTCTGGCTGAACTGGACGGCGCGTTGGCGGAACTTCAGGAAAAGCTGTTCGCGGAGTCGCGCTTCGGCGGGAGAAAACGGCTTCTGCTGATCCTGCAGGCCATGGACACCGCGGGCAAGGGCGGAATCGTCAAGCATGTCATGGCCACCATGGATCCGCAGGGCGTCCAGTTCAAGGCTTTCAAGGCACCCACCGAGGAGGAAAAGTCCTATGACTTCCTCTGGCGGATCGAGAAGGAGGTGCCCGGAGCGGGCATGGTGGGCATCTTCGACCGCTCCCACTATGAGGATGTCCTGATCCACCGGGTCCATAATTGGGCGACGCCTGACGAACTTAGGCGCCGCTACCGGGCCATCAATGAGTTCGAGGCACGCCAGACCGAGGCCGGAACAAAAATCATTAAGGTGATGCTCAATATCAGCAAGGATGAACAGAAGACCCGGCTCCTTGCCCGGCTGGACAACCCCGCCAAGCACTGGAAATACAGCAGCGGTGACCTCAAGGAACGGGCGTTCTGGGGCGACTACATGGGCGCCTACCAGGCTGCCTTCGAAGAGACCAACACGGAAGCGGCACCCTGGCATGTGGTTCCGGCCAACAAAAAATGGTACGCCAGGATCGCGGTGCAGCAGTTGGTGCTGGGCGCGCTGTCTGACATGAAGCTGGAATGGCCGGAAGCTGAGTTCGATGTCCCCATCGAACGGGAACTGGTTGAACGGTCCTGACCTGGGGGCGGGTTGTTCCGAGGGGTAGGCCCGCGCGGGCTGGTCAGAGGGCTGGTCAGAGGGTCGGTCAGAGTGGCTGGTCGCGGGCGGCAGCGAGCCGCTTGCGGGCGCCCTCCAGCCACTCTTCGCAGCGCTTTGCCAGGGCTTCGCCGCGTTCCCAGAGTGCCAGGGATTCCTCGAGGCTGGCGCCGCCCGCCTCAAGCTTCGCCACCACCTGCACCAGCTGTTCGCGGGCTTCCTCATAGCTCAGTGCTTGGATTTCCGGGTCAGGCTTTGTTTCGGGCATGTGCTTCTCCTTGTTGAAGTTCCCCAGTGGAAGTGGCGCCGAACAGGCCATGGGCCACGCGTATGGACAACGCAGTTCCCGACGGCGCCTCCGACGGGTCTCGGACCACAGCGTGGCCAGCAGCTTCAGTGGTACGGGCCGGCCGGCCGTTGGCCAGTTCGACCACGGCATAGCCGCGGTCCAGCGTCTTTTGTGGTGACAGGGCACGGACCTGGGCCTGCAGGTGAACCAGCTGGTCAGCCGCCCGTACTACGGTTGAACTGACAGCGGCCGATGATCTCCGCAGGAGGCGTTCGATTTCCTCCGCGCGTCCGGTGACCATGGCTTCCGGGGTGGCCAGAACAGGCCGGGAATGGAGTGCGGACAACCGGTCCGATTCCCTGTCCACGAGCCTGCCGATGCTCCTGCGCAGGTGCTCCCGTGCCTGCCGCACGCCCGCCAGTTCCTCGGCAACGTCAGGCACGATCCGCTTGGCCGCATCAGTGGGCGTGGACGCGCGCAGGTCCGCCACGTCGTCGAGAAGGGGACGGTCCGCCTCATGTCCGATGGCGCTGACCACAGGTGTGGCCGTGGCCGCGACAGCCCGGATCAGTTCCTCGCTGTTGAAAGGCAGCAGGTCCTCCAAGGCTCCGCCGCCCCGGGCGATGACAATGACGTCCACGTCGGGGCGGCTGTCCAGTTCCTGCAGGGCGCGGATAATTTGCGAGACCGCGGTGTTGCCCTGGACCGCCACTTCCCGGATCTCGAATTCAACTGCGGGCCAGCGCAGTGCGGCGTTTTGGACGACGTCTTTTTTGGCGTCGGAGTTCCGTCCGGTAATCAGGCCGATACGGTGCGGGAGCAGCGGCAGTGGTTTCTTCCGTGAATCGGCAAACAGCCCCTCGGCGGAGAGGGCCTGGCGCAACCGTTCGATCCGCGCCAGCAGATCGCCAAGCCCTACAGGCCTGATGTCCCGAACCTGCATGTTGAGCCGCCCGGTCTTCAGCCAGAACTCCGGCTTGAGCAAGGCCACCACGCGGGAGCCACGCTGCAGGGGCATGTTCTGTCGGTCTAGAACCTTGGTCCAAACCGACGCCGGCAGGGAAACTTCCGCGTCCACGTCCCGGAGGGTGAGATACGCGTTACCGCCGCGGCGGTTCATTTCGATGACCTGGCCTTCGACCCATGCGGACGGGGTGCGATCGATGTGGGCTTTGAGTTTCTGGGACAACAACTGCAGCGGCCATGGATTGTCCGGGCTGGTCTCAGCGGCCGTGGCAGGCAACGTGGTGGCAGCAGTTCCTGGCAGAGCTGCCGGTTCAGACATGTCCGCTGCCCCGGGAAGCTGTGGGTGGCGGCATGGTGGTCCTTTGTTCGGGAGGTAGCGGTTCGTGCTTGAATGGCGGCCGTCAGTCAAAGGAGTGCTGTCAGTGAACTGGCGGTTGCCATTCAACCTTATCCATAAGCTGTATCACCCGAGACTGACATTCTTTGTCCAGACACCAGCCCTATGATGGCTGTGCTGCCGCCAACCCGTGAGGACCTGTTTTGCGCACCTTCGTTTCAGCCATCGCCGTCGTCGTGGGAGTTCTGCTGTCCGCCCTGGCCGTACCCGCCATCTGGCTTGACCGCAACGTGGTTCAGGAGGATGGCTTTGTGGCCCTGGCCGCTCCCCTGGGGCAGGACGCAGAATTCCAGCAGCGGCTCGCCGCGGCCGCTGTGGGCACCATCGATACAGGGGCCATCCCGGACGCCCTGGCAGGTCTGGTCACGCCAGTGCTTGAGGCGGCTGCCGGTTCACTCACAGCCTTGCCCGGCTACCCGGCGGCCTGGGAGGAAACGTTGCGGAAGAGCCACCGGCTCAGCTTCGCCGCACCCGCATCGGTTCCCGCCGAACCTGACTCCCCGTCGTCGCTTACGTTGGACGTGGCACCTCTGGTGGCGCTGGCGACGGAGGAGCTAGCACGCACCACCGGACTCCCGCTGACTGCGCCGGAGCACACGCTGGTCAACGTCGGAGAGCCTGAGCAGCGCCAAATGGTCGAGAGGGTGTCCGCCTACGCGCCGCTCGGCTACTCCCTTGCCATCGGAGCGGGAATCGCCTTTGCGTTGGCCCTGGTTTCCGCCCGCCGACGCTGGTCAGTGGTTTTCGCTGTGGGACTTGCGGCGCTGGTACTGGCCGGTCTGTGGTCTGCCGGCTCGCAACTCGCGAGGGATGCCGTTGTGGGGGCGGCGAGCGGCAATGGGCTTTCGGATATGTTCAAAGATGCGTTTGTGGAGGCCGCTTCCAGCAGCTTCCAATCCTGGGTAGGTGGTGCAGCGATAACCGGCGGTGTGCTGGTTGCGGCGGCCCTTGTGATCCGGATCGCCTCGCCGGGGCGGCGGCCCCAACCCGGTAGCATGGAGGGATGACTCCCTCAGCTGTGTCCCTCTCGATGCCAACTGTCCCGCGCAGGCGGCGCTCGCCTGAGGACGTAGCCGCCGCGGCTCCGGTGACCGGTCCCAAAAAGGTACTCCTGGCTGCGCCCCGCGGCTATTGCGCCGGTGTGGACCGAGCCGTGATCGCCGTCGAGAAGGCCTTGGAACACTACGGTCCGCCGGTTTACGTCCGGAAGCAGATCGTGCACAACGTCCACGTGGTGAGCTCGCTGGAGGCACAGGGAGCCATCTTCGTCGATGAGACGGATGAGGTCCCGGAAGGCGCCCTGGTGATCTTTTCCGCCCACGGCGTATCCCCGGCCGTTGTCCAGTCAGCCGAAGACCGCGGGCTGCGCACCATTGATGCCACCTGCCCGTTGGTGACGAAGGTTCATAAGGAAGCCGTGAGGTTCGCCAAGGACGACTTCGACATCCTGCTGATCGGCCACGACGGTCACGAAGAGGTTGAAGGGACCGCAGGCGAGGCCCCGGAGCACATCCAGATCATTAACGGTCCCCATGAAGTGGACAAGGTAACCGTCAGGGATCCGGAGAAGGTCATCTGGCTGTCCCAGACCACCCTCAGCGTGGACGAGACCATGGAAACAGTCCGCCTGCTGAAGGATCGATTCCCCACCCTGCAGGATCCGCCCAGCGACGACATCTGCTACGCCACCACCAACCGTCAGGTGGCCATCAAGAAGATCTCCCCCCAGGCTGACCTGGTCATTGTGGTGGGATCGGCCAACTCCTCGAACTCGGTCCGCCTGGTGGAAGTCGCGCTGGAGTACGGTGCCAAGGCCTCCTACCGCGTGGACTTCGCCAACGAAGTGGACGAGGCGTGGTTTGAAGGCGTGGCAACGGTCGGAGTCACATCAGGGGCTTCTGTGCCGGAGATCTTGGTCACGGACGTCCTGCGCCTGCTGGCCGACTACGGCTATGGCTCCGTGGAAGAAGTTGTCACGGCCGAAGAAGACCTCCTTTTCTCGTTGCCTAAGGAACTCCGCGCAACCCTGAAGGAAGCCGGAGACGTCAGCCGGGCGCTCGGCGGCCGCCGCTCCCGCAAATGACCAGTCTCCGGCAAAGTCAGGCGGCGGCTTCGTCCTGCTGAAACTCCGGGGCCGCCAGCGTACGCGGCGTGACCTCGAGTGCCGGCGGGGTGAGCAGCCCGGATTCATCCATGGCATTGAGCTTCCGTGCGGTGGGCAGGATCCGCGCTTCCAGGGTGCCGATCAGGGCGTTATACCGGTCCACCGAGGACTTCAGGGACGAACCCAGCTTGCCCACGTTTTCGCCGAGCGTTCCCATGCGTTCGTACAGCTGGCGGGCGAGGTCGAACAGTTCCCGCGCGCTGTCCGTCAGCACATCCTGGCGCCACGTGAAAGCCACCGATTTGAGCACTGCGAGCAGCGTACTGGGCGAGGCAAGAACCACATTCCTGGAAAGCGCGTGGTCCAACAGGGTCGCATCGGCCGTCAGGGCGGCGGCCAGGATCGATTCGGCTGGCAGGAAGCAGATCACCAGCTCGGGGGAGTTTCCGGGGATGTCCCAGTACTTCTTGTTGCTGAGCGAGTCCACGTGGGCCCGCAGCGCCTTGGCGTGGGCGGTCAGCAGGGATTGCTGGCTGCCGGGACTCCCGGTTGTACCCGAGTCCTGACGCGCACCCAGCTCCTGGGCCTCCAGGTAAGAGGACAACGGAACCTTTGCGTCCACCACCAGCTGCTTCTGGCCCGGCAGCTGGACGACGAGGTCGGGACGAACCGCTGAGTCGGCCCCGGCACTGTGGACCTGCTCCAGGAAATCCACGTGCTTGAGCATGCCCGATGCCTCAACCACGCGGCGCAATTGAACTTCGCCCCACTGTCCACGAGCACTGTTGGAGCGCAACGCTGACTCGAGGGCGTGCGTGGACCGGATCAGCTGCGCGTCAGACAGCCTGGCCTCCTGGAGTTGTTGCGCCAGCTGGCCGTACTGTTCCAGGCGGTCGCGTTCCAGAAGTGCCACCTGCTGCTGCACCGCGGTCAGCTTCTCCGCCACCGGGGCGAGTGCCCGGAGGACGCTCCCGTCCTGGTTGCGGGACTCGCCGAGCTCCCGGTTCTGCAGGGAGAGCAGGCGGCGCTCTGCGTCCGCGGCGGCGAACTGGGCGCTGACCTCGGAAAGCCGCGACGAGACGGCGTCGAAGTCCTCCTCCAGGGCACGACTGTGCCGGCGAAGGGAAAAGTAGGTGGCGGCGGCGCCGGCGACGGCACCCACCAGCAGCATCAACAGGGCAAGAATCAGGGCTAAAGCATCCATATCCACACTGTGGCATGACCCTGTGACAATTTACGGAACCGACATATTCGACCAGGCGTTCCAGCATGTGCCGACACTGCGGGGGACCGCCTGGGGCCCAAGCGTCCGGCAACCGGTAGAATCAATGCTCGTGGCTCTTACTATTGGCATCGTCGGACTGCCCAACGTCGGCAAATCAACTCTTTTCAACGCACTGACCCGGAACCAGGTGCTGGCTGCGAACTATCCGTTCGCTACCATCGAACCCAATGTCGGCGTCGTGAACTTGCCGGATCCCCGGCTCCAGCAGCTCGCTGACATCTTTGGCTCGCAGCGCCTCCTGCCCGCTCCGGTGTCCTTCGTGGACATCGCCGGCATCGTGAAGGGTGCATCGGAGGGCGAAGGTCTGGGCAACAAGTTCCTTGCCAACATCCGTGAGGCCGAGGCCATTGCCCAGGTGGTCCGGGTGTTTGATGATCCCGACGTCATCCACGTCGACGGCAAAGTGGATCCGCGCTCGGACATGGAAACCATCAACACCGAGCTGATCCTGGCTGACCTTCAGACCATCGAAAATGCCATTCCCCGGATCGAAAAAGAAGTCAAGATCAAGAAGCGGGAAGCTGCCGAACTGGCAGCCATCAAGGCTGCGCAGGCGGTCCTGGAACGCGGGGACACGGTCTTCTCCTCGATCAAGAGCGACAAGCTGGAGATGGAGTACCTCAAGGAGCTCAGCCTCCTGACCGCGAAGCCGTTCATCTACGTCTTCAATTCCGACGAAGGCATCCTGGGCAGCCCGGAGAAGCAGGACGAGCTGCGGGCCATGGTGGCCCCGGCGGACGCCATCTTCCTGGACGCGAAGCTCGAATCCGACCTTGTGGAGCTGGACGAGGAGGAAGCGCGCGAAATGCTGGAAATGAACGGCCAGGACGAGTCCGGCCTCGACCAACTGGCACGCGTCGGCTTCCACACCCTGGGCCTCCAGACGTACCTCACGGCCGGTCCGAAGGAAACACGCGCCTGGACCATCCACCAGGGCGACACCGCGCCGCAGGCAGCAGGCGTCATCCACAGCGACTTCCAGCGTGGCTTCATCAAGGCTGAAGTGGTTTCCTTCCATGACCTCATCGAGGCCGGTTCCATGGCTGAAGCCAAGTCCCGTGGCAAGGTACGCATCGAAGGCAAAGAGTACGTGATGGCTGACGGCGATGTAGTGGAGTTCCGCTTCAACGTCTGATTCCCGACAGGCAAAGGAGACGGCATGCCCCTGATGCGTCTGATTCAGGTCATCACCGGGGCCGTCGCTGCGGCGCTGGTTATCTCGGGGTGCTCCGCTTCGGGGGGAGCGCCTCCGGTGGTGGTTGGTGAGACGAACCGCGGCGGCAGCGTAACCGTGGCCGAGGTGAATGCCTTCACGTCCTTCAACCCGTTCAGTGCCGACGGAAACACGGACATCAACACCAAGATCGGCCACATCACCCATTCCGGGTTCTACTACGTGGATGACACCGAGAAGGTGGTCCGGAACGAGAAATTTGGCCGGATCGAGAAGATCTCCGACAAGCCGCTGAAGGTGAAGTACACCGTCAATGAGGGTGTGAAATGGTCCGACGGCGAAGCCATCGACGTCGGCGACCTCCTCCTGTCCTGGGCCGCCGGCTCGGGCTACTTCGACAACGCTGAACCCCAGGCGGGGACCGGGACTACGTATTTTTCGACTGCAGCTGACAAGAGCGGCCTGGCGGCCACCGCACTTCCGGAGACCGGCAGTGACGGGCGTTCCATCACGCTGGAATACGCCTCGCCATACGCTGATTGGGAAGTGGCGTTCGACGTTGGGCTCCCCGCCCATGTTGTCGCCGCCAAAAGCGGCCTCAATGACGAAAACGACCTCGTGGACCTGATCAAGGACTCTCCCCGGGGCGACACCGCCCGGCCCTCGGTCAACGCCCCGCTGAAGCGGGTCAGCGACTTCTGGAACTCAGGTTTCGACACCAAGACGCTTCCGGATGACCCGGCCATGTACCTTTCCAGCGGCCCCTACATCGTCCGGGACATCGTTCCGGACTCCTCGATCCGGCTGGTCCGGAACAGGGACTATGTCTGGGGCCCGGAGCCCTACCTCGATGACGTCACCGTACGGTTCGCCGGTGCCGCCTCTACCGCCATTGCCGCGCTGAGGAACGGCCAGGCGGACATCATTGCGCCGCAGCCCTCTGCCGGCACCGAAAGCCTCTTCGACGGACTGGTGGAGCAGGGCAATACCGTCCAGCGCTTCAGCCAGTCCGGCTACGACCACCTAGATCTCAACTTTTCGGGACCGTTCGCGGACAAGGATGTCCGGGAAGCGTTTCTGAAGACCGTTCCGCGCCAGGAGATCGTGGATGACGTGGTGGGCGGATTTGTCGCCGACGCGAAACCCCTGGATTCACACGTCTTCCTGCCACCCCATCCGAAGTATCCGGACGCCGTGAAGAGCAACGGTTCGGCCGAATACTCCGACGTGGACATACAAGGCGCGAAGTCGAAACTGCGGAATGCTGCCCCGACGGTCCGCATTCTGTACAACCGGGACAACCCCAACCGCGTGCGGGCCTTCTCCCTGATCCGCGACTCCGCCCGCCTCGCCGGATTCACCGTTGAAGATGCGGGCCTCGGCAGCTCGGACTGGGCGAAAGCGCTCGGCGGCGGCAGCTACGACGCCGCCATCCTCGGTTCCATCGGACCCGGGGTCGGCGTCAGCCGCGTCCCGCAGATCTTTAAAACCGGTGGCGGCAGCAACTTCAACGGATTTTCCGACGGCGACGCAGACAAAGCCATGGAGCAACTGTCCGGCACTACGGACCTTGCAAAGCAGGACGAACTGTTGGCTGACATCGACAAACGCGTGTGGGGAAGCGCCTACGGCCTACCGCTTTACCAGACCACTGGAACCGTGGCTTTCAGCAGCCGCGTGACGGGTATCAAGCCCAGCTCAGGCCCTTTGGGCCTTTGGTGGAATGTGTGGGAGTGGCGCCTGAAATAGGCCCTCCTGGGGGCTTGTCGCCGTTGTGGGAGCCCGCCCCCGTCCTTGATTCGCGGCATCCCCTACCAGCGAGTAACATGTGACTTGCGCAACTTCCGGGTACCGGCTAGTTATTAACGATTAACTGGTTACGGTTTGGCAACGGAGTACCAGTATTTGGACTTTGTGCGGTTAGGCTACTCGTATATGTAGGCCACGTCACAGTGAGAACCTGTGACGAGCCTGCCGGGGAGCAAAAGATTTCCCCTGAATATCTCCCACAACTCATAGGAGGCGGAATGCGTTTCACGCGCACTTCCAAAGCACTCGGCATGGTGGCGATCGCTGCCCTTGCCCTGACAGGCTGCGGCGCTGGAGGCGGCAGCAATGATGGTGCCAGCCAGTCGGCCGGCGATCCCAACAAGGTGATCACCGCGTACAGCAACGAACCACAGAACGCCTTGCTACCGGCAAATACGAACGAAGTTTACGGCGGCCGCGTTGTCGAGCTGCTCTTCGAAGGCCTTCGCAGCTACGACGCCGACGGCAAGCCGGTCAACTCGCTTGCAGAGTCCATTGAGTCGCCTGACGCCCAGAACTGGACCATCAAGGTCAAGCAGGGCCAGAAGTTCACGAACGGCGAAGCGATCACCGCCAAGACGTTCGTTGATTCCTGGAACTTCGCCGCGAACTCCAAGAACCTGCAGAACAACGGGTTCTTCTTCGAGTCCATCGCGGGCTATGCAGATGTCTCGGCCGTGACCACCGAAAAAGCGGCTGATGGCAAGACCACCACCACGCCGGCGCCCACCGCCGAAACGATGTCAGGTCTGACGGCAACAGACGATTCGACCCTCACGGTGAAGCTGGCACAGCCGGAAGCCGACTGGTCGCTCCGCCTTGGCTACTCAGCCTTCTTCCCGCTGCCGTCCGCAGCGCTGGCGGATCCGAAGGCCTTCGGCGAAAACCCGGTAGGCAACGGTCCGTACAAGTTCGAAAAGACCGGTTCCTGGGTACACGACCAGTCGATCTCCCTCGTCAAGAACGCTGACTACAGCGGTCCCCGCGAATCGAAGAACGGCGGCGTGACCTTCAAGTTCTACACCGATCCGGGCCCCGCATACACGGACCTTCAGGGCAACAACCTGGACGTCACCGACGTACTGCCGTCCAACGCACTGAAGACCTACGTCACGGACTTCCAGGACCGCAACGCCACCAAGGCCGTGGCCACCAACTCCACCCTGAACATCCCGGGTTACAACCCGAACTTCCAGGGTGAAGCCGGTAAGCTGCGCCGCCAGGCACTGTCCTACGCCATCAACCGCGAAGAGATCGCCAAGGTGGTCTTCAACGGCACCCGCACCCCGGCCAAGGCCTTCGCCCCGCCGGTCATCGATGGCTTCAAGGAAGACCTTAAGGGCAGCGAAATCCTCACGTTCGATGCTGCCAAGGCCAAGGACCTGTGGGCCCAGGCTGACAAGATCCAGCCGTACGACGCCTCCAAGCCGCTGCAGATTGCCTCCAACACCGATGGTGGCAACAAGGAATGGATCGACGCCGTGGCCAACGGCTTCAAGAACAACCTCGGCATCCAGGCCGAAATCCAGCCCTTCGCCAAGTTCGCGGAAGTACTGAACCTGCGCAAGTCCCAGTCCCTCCCGGGCCTGAGCCGCGCCGGCTGGCAGGGCGACTACCCGTCGCTCTACAACTTCCTCGGACCGGTCTGGGCAACGGGCGCATCCTCCAACTACGAGAAGTACTCGAACCCCGAGTTCGACAAGCTGCTCCAGGAAGGACTTGCCGCCAAGACCACGGATGCGGCGAACGACAAGTTCAACCAGGCCCAGGAGATCCTCTTCGAGGACCTGCCCGGACTGCCGCTCTGGGACCAGGCAAAGCCGATCGTGTGGAGCGAAAACGTTGTGAAGGCCGAAACCGGCTGGAATGGCGGAATCCTCTACTACAACATCACGGCCAAGTAGTCTCCAGGATCTAACTTGCCGCCAGGCGAATGGGGGTCCGGCACAACGCCGGGCCCCCATTGTCCTGCACGGCAGGAAGGCACAAATGAAACACCTCTCTTCGCATCCGGAAGGCTGGTGATCCGGTGGTCCGCTTCATTCTGCGACGACTCCTCCAAGTGATCCCCGTCTTCATTGGCACCACTCTTTTGGTCTATTACATGGTCTTCGCCCTTCCCGGCGATCCCATTGCGGCGCTCTTCGGAGACCGTCAGCCCCCGCAGGCAGTCATCGACACCCTGCGCAGCCAATACCACCTGGACGAACCTTTCTGGGTCCAGTACGGACTCTTCCTGCGGAACCTCTTCACCTTCAACCTCGGCAACGACTTCACCGGCCAGCCCATCGCGGCAAGCTTGGCGAGGGTCTTCCCAGTGACGGCAATGCTTGCCGTTGAAGCACTGGCCATCCAGGCAATCTTCGGCGTAGCCTTCGGCGTCTTCGCCGGTCTCCGCCGTGGCGGCTGGTTTGACTCCACCGTCCTGGTAGTTTCGCTGGTTGTCATAGCGGTCCCCACGTTCGTTCTGGGTTTCGTTTTTCAGCTCGTCTTTGGCGTACAACTCGGGTGGGCGAAACCCACCGTTGGCGCCAACGCCGATTGGGGCAGCCTGCTGCTTCCGGCAGTGGTCCTGGGCCTGGTGTCGTTTGCCTATGTTCTCCGCCTGACCCGCGCCTCGGTCAGCGAAAACATGAATGCCGACTACGTGCGAACTGCCACCGCGAAAGGCCTGTCACGGCCGCGGGTGGTCATTGCACACATCCTGCGTAACTCGTTGATTCCGGTGGTGACGTACCTGGGCGCAAACCTTGGCGGTCTGATGGGCGGTGCGATCGTGACCGAGGGCATCTTCAACGTCCCCGGAGTCGGCAACAAGCTCTACCAGGCCGTCCTGCGCAGCGAAGGCCCCACTATCGTCTCCATCGTCAGTGTCCTGGTGCTGGTCTTCGTGGTGGCCAACCTGCTCGTTGATCTCCTGTATGCCTGGCTTGACCCGAGGATCCGTTATGACCAGTAATAACAGCCACTTTGTGGCGCCCATCGACGAAACTCCGTTGCTGGCAACCGACACCGTCAAGACTGACCAGGCACCGCTGAGTCTTTGGTCGGACGCCTGGCGCAAGCTTCGCCGTCGCCCGCTGTTCATTATTTCGGCGCTGCTCATCGTGGCACTTGCTGTGGTGGCGCTGTTCCCGGGCCTTTTTTCCTCAGTCGCTCCGAACGACGGCTGCGTACTGGCCAACTCGGAAGGCGGGCCCACGGACGGGCATCCCTTCGGATTCACTTTCCAGGGCTGCGACATCTATTCCCGCGTCGTCCACGGAACCCAGGCTTCGCTTTCAGTGGGTCTGCTCTCCGTGCTCTGCGTCCTGGTTATCGGTGTGACCGTTGGAGCCCTTGCGGGCTACTACGGCGGCTGGATCGATGCCGTGCTTGCCCGCCTTGGCGACGTCTTCTTTGCGCTGCCCCTGATTCTTGGTGCACTGGTGATCACCCAGTTGCCCTTTTTCCGTGAAAACAAGAGCGTTTGGAGCGTCGTGTTTGTCATTTCGCTGCTGGCATGGCCGCAGATGGCACGCATCACGCGCGGCGCGGTCATTGAAGTGCGCAATGCCGACTTTGTGACGGCCGCCCGCTCACTGGGCGTTTCGAAGTTTGGGGCGCTGGTCCGCCACGTCCTCCCTAACGCCCTGGCCCCGATTATCGTCCTGGCCACCCTGGAACTGGGCGTCTTCATCGTCGCAGAAGCCACCCTGTCCTTCCTGGGCATCGGCCTGCCGCAGAGCATCATGTCCTGGGGCAACGACATCGCAGGTGCACAGGCTTCCATTCGAACCAGGCCGGAAATCATGCTCTATCCGGCGGCGGCGCTTTCCATTACCGTTCTGAGCTTCATTATGCTCGGCGACGCGGTACGTGACGCCCTCGATCCCAAGAGCCGGCAGCGATGAGAGAGAAAGAGATGACTACTCCAGAAATCCACATCGATGAGGCCGGGCATGCGGGAGTGAAGCCGCTGCTGGAAATCCGTGACCTGGCCATCACGTTCACCACCGGCAGCGGTGAAGTCCAGGCCGTCCGCAACGCGCACCTCACCATCATGCCGGGCGAAACAGTGGCTATCGTGGGGGAGTCGGGCTCGGGCAAGTCGACGACGGCACTCGCTGCCATCGGCCTGCTGCCCAACAACGGCCGCGTTTCCGCCGGGCAGATCCTGCTCGACGGCGAGGACATTGCCCACGCCACGGAGCAGCGGATGATCGAGCTGCGGGGCAATACGATCGGCATGGTCCCGCAGGACCCGATGTCCAACCTGAACCCGGTCTGGAAAATCGGCTACCAGGTCAAGGAAACCCTCCGCGCCAACGGCCGGCCCAGTGGACCGGATGATATCGCCCAAGTGCTGTCCGAGGCGGGACTGCCGGATGCCCACCGGCGCGCCAAGCAGTATCCGCATGAGTTCTCCGGCGGTATGCGCCAGCGCGCCCTCATTGCCATCGGGCTGTCCTGCCAGCCGCGCCTGCTGATCGCGGATGAGCCGACGTCGGCACTGGACGTCACGGTCCAGCGGCAGATCCTGGATCATCTGGACACCATGACCACGGACCTGGGTACAGCAGTCCTGCTGATCACCCATGACCTGGGGCTGGCCGCAGAACGGGCGGACAAAGTTGTGGTGATGTACCGGGGGCAGGTGGTGGAGGCTGGTCCTTCGCTGGCGTTGCTCCAGAACCCCCAGCACCCGTATACCAAGCGGCTGGTTGAGTCTGCGCCGTCATTGGCGAGCCGAAGGATCCAGGTCGCCAAGGAGCAGGGTCTCGAAGCGTCAGACCTGCTGGCACCTGCTGCGGAGGCAGCTGCCGCGGACAACGTCCTGCAGATCCAGGACCTGCGCAAGGTCTACAAGCTCCGCCAGGGGCTGGGGAAAACGACGGACTTCGCGGCCGTTGACGGGGTGAGCTTCGATGTCAAAAGGGGTACCACCACCGCTATCGTGGGGGAGTCCGGCTCGGGCAAGTCCACCGTGGCAAAAATGGTGCTTCAGCTCGAAAAGCCTACCGATGGGAAGATCCTTTTCGACGGCGTCGACACGTCGTTGCTGAAGGCGTCTGAACTTTTCAAGTTCAGACGGCGGGTGCAGCCCATTTTCCAGGATCCTTACGGCTCGCTGGATCCGATGTACAACATCTTCCGTACCATCGAGGAGCCGTTGCGCGTCCACAGGATCGGCGACAAAGCGAGCCGGGAGAAGAAGGTCCGCGAGCTTCTCGACCAGGTGGCGCTGCCGCAGTCAAGCATGCAGCGGTTCCCGAACGAGCTCTCCGGAGGCCAGCGGCAGCGCGTCGCCATTGCGCGTGCTCTGGCTCTGGACCCCGAGGTGATCATCTGCGACGAAGCTGTGTCCGCGCTGGACGTGCTGGTCCAGGCGCAGGTGCTGAACCTGCTCGCGGACCTGCAGGCCAACCTCGGGCTGACCTACCTCTTTATCACCCATGACCTGGCTGTGGTGCGGCAGATTGCCGACCACGTCTGTGTGATGGAAAAGGGCAAGCTGGTGGAGACCGGTTCCACGGACGATGTCTTCGAGTCCCCTCAGCAGGAGTACACCAAAGCGCTGCTCAATGCCATTCCCGGTGCGAAGCTGATGCTTCCGCCCGAAGTGGCCTGATCAGACCGCTGTATCCCGGGCTAAGGATGGAGCCGGTGCCTTCAGGGCGCCGGCTCCATCCTTTAAGAGACTGATCAGTCCGCTGGGGTGGGTGCGGAGGCTGCCACCGGGACTGTGACGCCCAGCGGGGGGCTTTCGAGCCCCAGCTGCCTAAGCCTGGCTTCAAGCAGCCCGCCCAGTGACCTGCGGCCTGCGGCATCCATGTGGACGGCATCTGCCAGGTTCTTCGCGAGGTTGTATTTCGACAGCCAGTCGCCCACGCCCACAAAAGGCATGCCGTGCCGGGCCGCCACCGTGCCCAGCAGCGTGTCCACTTGCGTCCTGCGCCCGCCGCCGTAGTTGGCGCCGCGGGCGAGGGTGCCGATCATGGCCATCCTGGCGCCTGGGTAGCGGTCCTTCAGTGCGTCGATCAGCCGGTCGGCGTTGGCCACGATCTGGGCATCGGTAGCGCCGCGCGCGGCGTCGTTGCCGCCGCCCTGGATGACGATCAGCGCGGGCGTCCCGTACGGCAGCTTCCAGTCACCGCGCTGCAAGGCGTCGATGTAGTTGCCCGTCTTGCCGTTGGACGCCACGAATCCCGTTCCGCCGAGACCGCAGAAGTGGACCTTGTACCCAACGGCGGCAAGGCCAAGACGCGGCCAGCCGTCAGGGGGCTCGGATTGGGAATCGCCGATGAGGAGGGCAGTGTGCCGCATGTCCGGCACCACCACCTCGTCACGGCCGCTGGCCGGGTTGCGGTACACAGAACCGGGAGGCAGGCCGATCGGATCGCCACCGCGGGCCTGGTAGGCACCGGCCGCGGCCGCCTGCGCCGGGGATGGCACGCCGGAACCCGGGCTGGCTTGGGGGGTCTGTCCGCAGCCGCCCAAGAGCGCGGCTACCGCGATTCCAGAGGCGACAAAGCGGGTCAGAGCCGAGGCTTTTCGCATCAGTGGTTCTCCGGGCTTGCTGTGCTTATCACAGCAATGATGGGGCATCAAGTCACAAAAATCCAGTGAGTTTGGTCACTTCTGAAGCTGTGGCGCGCAGGATTTCCATCCCGGCGGGACTGGGTCGGTCCAAGATTTTTAGGCCAACAATAGGCTCAGCGTTTAGAATGAGGGAAGGAGCCCTGTGTTATTGGGCTAATCCGTCGTGCGTTCCGGTTGGAAATGTCGCGATACAACAGCTGACTTCACCACTGAATCGAGCAATCACGCATGTCTGAAACCACCACCAACACCGCGGTAGCCACTGCATCACGCAGTGACCTCCGCAACGTCGCGATCGTGGCCCACGTTGACCACGGCAAGACCACTCTGGTCGACGCCATGCTCAAGCAGACCAACTCCTTTGCCGAACACAACCACCTCGAAGACCGCGTCATGGACTCTGGTGACCTGGAGCGCGAAAAGGGCATCACCATCCTGGCCAAGAACACCACCGTGGCCTACAACGGACCGTCCTCCAACGGTGAAACCATCACCATCAACGTCATCGACACCCCCGGCCACGCCGACTTCGGCGGCGAAGTAGAGCGCGGCCTGTCCATGGTGGACGGCGTTGTACTCCTCGTTGACGCCTCCGAGGGCCCGCTGCCCCAGACCCGCTTCGTGCTGCGCAAGGCCCTGGCCGCGCACCTGCCGGTGATCCTCCTCGTCAACAAGACCGACCGCCCCGACGCCCGCATCGAGGAAGTTGTCCACGAGTCGATGGACCTCCTCCTGGGCCTCGCCTCGGACCTCGCCGACGAAGTTCCGGACCTGGACCTGGACAAGATCCTTGAAGTTCCGGTTGTCTACGCAGCAGCGAGGGTGGGCCGCGCGTCCCTGGACCAGCCCGCCGACGGCTCCGCTCCGGACAACGAGGACCTTGAGCCGCTGTTCAAGACCATCATCGAGCACATCCCGGCCCCGACGTACAACCCGAACGGTGTCCTCCAGGCACACGTGACCAACCTGGACGCCTCCCCGTTCCTGGGCCGCCTCGCGTTGCTGCGCATCTACAACGGCACCCTGCGCAAGGGCCAGACCGTTGCCTGGGCCCGCGCCAACGGAGAGCTCAAGAACGTCAAGATCACCGAACTGCTGGCCACCAAGGCGCTGGACCGTGTTCCCACCGAGTCTGCAGGTCCGGGCGAAATCGTCGCCGTTGCCGGTATCGAGGAAATCACCATTGGTGAGACCCTGACTGATGTTGACAACCCGCAGCCGCTGCCGCTGATCACCGTGGACGATCCCGCGATCTCCATGACCATCGGTATCAACACCTCGCCGCTGGCCGGCCGGGTCAAGGGTGCGAAGGTCACGGCCCGCCAGGTCAAGGACCGCCTGGACAAGGAACTGATCGGTAACGTCTCCATCAAGGTTCTTCCCACCGAGCGTCCCGACGCCTGGGAAGTCCAGGGCCGTGGCGAGCTGGCGCTGGCCATCCTGGTTGAGCAGATGCGACGTGAAGGCTTCGAACTGACTGTCGGCAAGCCGCAGGTTGTCACCAAGACCGTCGACGGCAAGATCCACGAGCCGATGGAACACATGACCATCGACGTGCCGGAAGAGTACCTCGGTGCCGTCACCCAGCTGATGGCAGCCCGCAAGGGCCGCATGACCAACATGGCCAACCACGGCACCGGCTGGTGCCGCATGGAGTTCATCGTTCCGGCCCGTGGCCTGATCGGCTTCCGCACCAAGTTCCTCACCGACACCCGCGGTGCCGGCATTGCTTCCTCCATCGCCGAGGGCTACGAGCCGTGGGCCGGCCCCATCGAGTACCGCACCAACGGTTCGATCGTGGCCGACCGCTCTGGCGTGGTCACCCCGTTCGCGATGATCAAGCTCCAGGAACGCATGTCATTCTTCGTGCAGCCCACCTCCGAGGTTTACGAAGGCATGATCGTTGGCGAGAACTCACGCGCCGATGACATGGACGTGAACATCACCAGGGAAAAGCAGCTCACCAACATGCGTGCGGCGTCCTCGGACACCTTCGAGAACATGACGCCGCCGCGCAACCTGACTCTGGAAGAATCCTTGGAATTCGCCCGCGAAGACGAGTGCGTCGAGGTGACCCCGGAGTCCATCCGGATCCGGAAGCTCATCCTGGACGCCAGCGAACGCGCCAAGTCCACACGGGCACGCGCCAAGGCCTAGTCCTGAATAGCACGTCACTGAAGCTGCCGGTACGGCAGGCGGGAACCCCGCCGTCGTGCCGGCAGTTTCTTTTGTGTCAGGAAAGCGTCAGTTGCGGACGCGGGCGGGGCGCCGCTCCGGCGCCGGTGGCACTTCCTTGGCGGCCACCACTAAGTCCAAGGGGATCACGACGTCGGCCTTCCGCGTGCGGACTGTGCAGCCGCCGTCGTCAGTGGCCACCAGATCCCCCAGGGCGTCCGTCAGGCCGCCGTCGATCCGGTAACGGACTACAACCCGTGTTCCGGGCGCGGCGGTGGCCAGAAATTCTCGGGGCGTAGGCTGGGCGGGACTCACCAGTTCATACTAAGGCGGCCGGCTAGGTTCGCGTGGACGGGCTGGGAGATAATAGGCTCAGAAGTCAATAGTCCGGCCGGTGCCGGATTCAAGTGCCGGCCACTGCCGGGAAATATCGTGGAGAGGCAAGGGACGTGACGTACGTAATCGCGCAGCCGTGTGTAGATGTCAAGGACAAGGCATGTATCGAGGAATGCCCCGTTGACTGCATCTATGAGGGTGAGCGTTCCTTGTACATCCACCCCGATGAGTGTGTCGACTGTGGTGCCTGCGAGCCGGTATGCCCGGTGGAGGCCATCTACTACGAGGATGACACTCCCGAAGAGTGGGCTGACTACTACAAGGCCAACGTCGAATTCTTCGATGACCTGGGCTCGCCCGGTGGCGCCGCCAAGGTGGGCAACACGGGCAAGGACCACCCGATGATCGCCGCCCTGCCGCTGCAGAACCAAGACCGCTGAGCCGGGCATCGCGTTGACCGCAGCCGTGAACAGCTTTGGCCTGAGCCTGCCCGACTACCCGTGGGAGGCCATGGCACCGTACCTGGCCAAAGCCTCTGAGCACCCTGGCGGGGCCGTGAACCTGTCGATCGGCACGCCCGTCGACCCCACTCCCGCTGTGATCCAGGATGCCCTCAGGGCCGCCGCGGACGCCCCGGGATACCCCACGGTCCACGGCACCGTTCCGTTGCGGGAAGCCATTGTGGCGTGGTTCGAGCGGCGCCGCGGTGTCCCCGGCCTGGACCCTAAGAACGTTATGCCCACCGTGGGCTCCAAGGAACTGGTGGCGTGGCTGCCGCTCCTGCTCGGGCTGAAGCCGGGCGACGTCGTCGTCCGCCCCAAGGTTGCCTACCCCACCTATGACATCGGGGCTACTTTCGCCGGCGTCACCTCTGTCGCTACCGACCACCTCGACGAGTTGGACGATGCCACCCGCGCACGCGTGCGGCTGATCTGGGTAAACTCCCCGGGCAACCCCACGGGAAGCGTCAGGGATGTTGAGTCCCTCAAAGCGATTGTGGCGCAGGCCCGCGAACTGGGCGCCGTGGTGGCCTCGGACGAGTGCTACGCCGAACTCGGGTGGGGCGCGTGGGACGCACAGCGCGGCGGCGAGCCCGTGCCCAGCATCCTGGATCCGCGCGTTTCCGGCGGGTCCCACGAGGGCCTTCTGGCCGTGTACTCGCTGAGCAAGCAGTCCAACGTGGCAGGTTACCGCGCAGCGTTTGTGGCCGGTGACCCGGCCATCATGGCCAACCTCGTCAACAGCCGCAAGCATGCCGGCATGATCGTCCCCTACCCGGTGCAGGAAGCAATGCGGGTTGCGTTGGGCGACGGCACCCACGTCCAGGCCCAGAAGGACCTGTACCGCGGACGCCGGGAGCGCTTGGTGCCGGCTTTGCAGGGCTTTGGGCTGGAGATTAGGGATTCCGACGCCGGACTGTACCTTTGGTCCACCGCCGGAGAGAGCACCTGGGACACCGTGGCCCGGCTTGCTGAGCGAGGCATCGTTGTGGGGCCGGGCGTCTTTTACGGCGAGGCCGGCAACGGGTTTGTGCGTGTCGCATTGACGGGCACGGATGAACGGATTGACGCCGCAGTGGCCAGACTGGCCACGACGCCGTAACAATCATGTGACTCGCACCACAAAGGCGGCATTTTACGGGGGTTTCGCACGCCTCCGATTAGTGACACCCGCAATCGGGCGGTACTTTTTAAGTGACTATCAATGGTGGCTTTCTACAAGAAGGCAGCCCGGGTGTTGGATTCCTGGATGAACAGGGTCACTGCCACGGCTCACCGGATGTTGGATCAAGCTTTCGACAGAGGCCCACGCGCCTCATGAAGGGGACTCCATGACTGAGACCAACAGCGCAACCCTGCACCATGCAGGAGGCGAGCTCAAGCTCCCGCGCATCCAGGTTGTTGAAGGAAACGAAGGCTACGACGTTTCCAAGCTGCTCAAGCAGACGGGCGCAGTCACCTTTGACCCCGGCTTCATGAACACCGCAGCAACCACTTCCGCTATCACCTACATCGACGGTGATGCGGGCATCCTGCGTTACCGCGGGTACCCCATCGAGCAGCTGGCACAGCACTCCAGCTTCCTCGAGGTTTCGTACCTGCTGATCTACGGCAACCTGCCCAGCCCCACCGAGCTGGAAGCCTTCGACCAGCGCATCCGTCACCACACCCTGCTGCACGAGGAGCTCAAGGGCTTCTTCAGCGGCTTCCCGCGTGACGCCCACCCGATGCCCGTGCTGTCCTCGGCCGTGTCGGCGCTGTCCACGTTCTACCAGGACTCGCTGGACCCCTTCAACGCCGAGCAGGTCGAGGTCTCCACGTACCGGCTGCTCGCCAAGATGCCGGTCATCGCCGCCTACGCCCTGAAGAAGAGCATCGGCCAGCCCATGCTGTACCCAGACAACTCCCACAACCTCGTGGAGAACTTCCTGCGCCTGAGCTTCGGCCTTCCCGCCGAGCAGTACGAAGTGGACCCGGTCATCGCCAAGGCGCTGGATCTCCTCCTGATCCTGCACGCCGACCACGAGCAGAACTGTTCCACCTCCACCGTGCGCCTGGTGGGCTCCTCCAACGCCAACCTCTTCGCATCCGTGTCGGCCGGCATCAACGCCCTCTTCGGCCCCGCCCACGGCGGCGCCAACGAGGCAGTGCTGAAGATGCTCCGCCAGATCCAGGCCGACGGCACCAAGCCCGAGGACTACATGGAGAAGGTCAAGAACAAGGAAGACGGCGTCCGCCTCATGGGCTTCGGACACCGCGTCTACAAGAACTACGATCCGCGCGCGAAGATCGTCAAGGCCACGGCCCACGAGATCCTCAGCAAGCTCGGCGGCAACGACGAACTGCTCGAGATCGCCATGCGCCTGGAAGAGAAAGCGCTGAACGATGACTACTTCATCCAGCGCAAGCTCTACCCGAACGTGGACTTCTACACCGGCCTGATTTACAAGGCTATGGGCTTCCCGGAGAAGATGTTCACCGTGCTGTTCGCGATCGGCCGCCTGCCGGGCTGGATCGCCCAGTGGCGTGAAATGATCAGCGACCCGAACACCAAGATCGGCCGCCCGCGCCAGCTGTACATCGGCGAGCCCGAGCGCGATTACCCGGTCCGCTAGATCCCCACCGGCTCTCCCTGAATAACGACGGCGGCCGGTCACCTTCTCCGCGAAGGTGACCGGCCGCCGTCGTACTCTCATCGATTGCTCCGTAACGGCCGTTTTGAGCGTCCTAAAGGGCCGTTACGGAGCAATCGATGCTAAGACTTGTAACCCAGGGGGTTGTTCTTCTGCCAGCGCCAGTGGTCCTCGCACATCTGGTCCACCGTCTTGGTGGTGGACCAGCTCAGGTCGGCCAGGGCGGAGGTGGCGTCGGCCCAGAACGCCGGAAGGTCTCCCGCGCGGCGTCCGGTGATCTCGTACGGGATGGGCTGGCCCACGGCCTTCTCGAAGGACCGCAGGACCTCCAGCACGGAGGAGCCCTTCCCGGAGCCAAGGTTCCAGCGGTAGACGCCTGAGCGGTCCGCGACGTGGTTGAGGGCTGCCACGTGGCCTTCGGCGAGGTCGACGACGTGGATGTAGTCCCGCAGGCAGGTGCCGTCAGGGGTTTCGTAGTCCCCGCCGAACACCATGAGCTTGTCGCGGCGTCCCACGGCCACCTGGGCGATGAAGGGCACCAGGTTGTTGGGGATACCCTGTGGGTCCTCGCCGATGCGGCCGGACGGGTGTGCGCCCACCGGGTTGAAGTAGCGCAGCAGGGCAATATGCCAACGGGTGTCAGCAGCGCCCAGGTCGGCGAGGATGTCCTCGATCTGTTCCTTGGTGCGGCCGTAGGGGTTGTTGGCGCCAATCTCCATCTTCTCCACATAGGGGATGGGATTGTGCTCACCGTACACGGTGGCGGAGGAGCTGAAGACGATGGAGCGGACGTCGTGGCGGTCCATCACCCGGATCAGGTTCAGCGTGCCCACGAGGTTGTTGTAGTAGTACTTGAGCGGTTCGCGGACCGACTCACCCACGGCCTTGAGCCCGGCAAAGTGGATCACTGCGTCGATCGTGTGGGCGGCAAAGACGCCTTCCACTGCGGCTTCGTCCACCAGGTCCACGTTGTGGAATTCGGCGGTCTTGCCGCTGAGTTCGGATACCCGGCGCAGTGACTCCTCGCTGGAGTTCACCAGGTTATCGATCACCACCACATCGTGGCCGGCTTCCTGCAGGGACAAGACTGTGTGCGAACCGATGTACCCGGTGCCACCTGTGACCAGAATTTTCATGCCCCCACGCTATCCCAATTCCGCGGATGCGTGGATTTAAGCACGGGTGTGCTAAATAATGGGGATGCCCAAAATTGTTGATGCCGAAGCCCGGCGTGCAGAGATCGTTGAAGCGGTCTTCAGGATCATCGCCGTCGACGGCCTCGAGCGGGCGTCACTGCGGGAGGTGGCGGACGAAGCAGGCCTCGCCGTAGGCTCCGTCCGGCACTACTTCGCCGGCAGTGAAGAACTGCTCAGCCATTCCTTTGCTGCCGTTGTGGACCGGATCACGGGCCGGCTCATCGCGGCGTTGCCGGCTATGGCCGCCAGTAAACCCGGGACCGGCCCGCATCGCGAGGCGGTTTTAACCCTGTTGAGTGAATTTCTGCCGCTAGACGAGGAACGGGCCGTGGACGCCTGTGTGTGGATGGCCTTCAAGAACGCGGCCAGGATCCGCCCCTTCCTCGCGGCCGAGGCCGATCGGAGCCACCGGGAGGTGGCCGCCGTCGTCGGGCAGGTCATCACCGCCCTGGTACCGGACGACGGCGACGGGCAGCAGTCGCTGGCGGTCGAGGCGGAGAGGCTGCTGGCTACGCTGGACGGGCTGTGCATGCACGCCCTCCTGCAGCCCGCCTGGATGACGGCACAGATGTGCCATGACGTCCTGGACCGGCACCTGAAGAGCCTGGCCGCCTGACATTACCGTCCGGTGGCATCGGGAATAGACTGGGAGCCGGGGGAGCGGAACCGGCGGGTCAGGCCGGTACAGGCAGGCCACAGGAGGAGTAGGGATGCATCACACAGGTGGTTCCGGCTGGCAGATTACTACGGATACGTCCGGGCCTCTGATGATCGCGCTCTTTGTCCGTGATGCGGCAGGACTCGACGGCGCCGGCCACCCCGCGTTGTCGCATGCCGCGCCGAAGATCCGCCATGCCGACCACTCGCATCTCACCTCCGACGTCGGCGGGCTGAGCGCACTCAAGACCGAATGGGAAGCCTGGTGGGAGCAGCTGCTGAAGGCGCACCCTCAGACGTCACCGGAGCTGTCCCCGCCGGATTTTGGGGAATTCGGAAATTCCCCGGCCCTCCAGCGCGTCCTGCAGGCGCATTTCGGGTCCGCCCTGACCTGGGCACGGGAGCGCCGCAGTGAGTACGTCCGGCTGGAAGCAGAACGGGTGGCCAGCGGTTCGGACCAGCTGTTGGGCGACATGGTGGATGACCGCCTGCTGGAGGTCGGCCGGGGGGCACGGGACTTCACCCTGACCATCATCGAACTGCCTCTGAACGAACAGCGGGCGTGGTATTTGGAGCCGGACAAGATCATCATGAGCCATAACCTCATGTCCGCGCCGGAGCTCTTCCGCAGCTACGTCCAGCCCGTGGTGGACATCCTGGTCTGAGCGGCGCGGTCAGCATCCGGGCATCAGTACCGGGCCGTCAGCTGCCGGTGCCGGCCGGTGCCACCGTAATGCGGACCTGGCCAACGGGCGCGTCGGATTCCCGCCAGCCGCCCTGAACCTCCCGGTCCCAGCTCCGGCCGGCCACATCCACGCGCGTCACCGCCATGCCCTTGGCGTTGGCAACTGCCCACTGCGCCACGGACCAGGCCTGGGTGCCGTCAGCTGCCACCACGAGCGATTCATTTTCAGTGGTGATGGCGAGCGGCCCGTACGCCTGGGCTAGCTCGGACTCGACGGCGGCGGGGATGCCCGGTTCCTGCGGGGCACGCAAAGTGCACAGCACGGAGGCGGGCGTCTGGCCGGTCAGGCCGGACGCGAAGGACCGGCCCATATCTTCGTGTTGGGCGTAGGCGAGGGGGTAGGCCGAGCGCTGGACACGCTGGGCGGCGTCAGTGATTTCCAGGGACTCGTAGCCTGGAATTTTTACGAGGGCATCGTAGAAAGCATTGGCAGCGTAGTACGGGTCCATGACCTGGGTCTCGGATCCCCACCCCTGCGAGGGCCGTTGCTGGAAGAGTCCGCGGGAGTCAGGTCCGGCCTGGTCGCCATGGGCGATGTTGCGGAGCTTGGATTCCTGCATGGCGGTGGCAAGGGCGATGCTGGCTGCCCGGGGAGGCAGCCCACGCTGCACCGCCACCGCCGTAATCAGTGAGGCATTAACCGCCTGGTCCGTTGCAAGCTCAGCGCTCTGGGCCCCGACGTCGGCCGTGCAGCGCTCCGTGACCAGGGTTTCGGAGCGCTGCAGGAAGGAGACCGCTGTGTAGATACCGGCGCCCGCCAGCGCCAGGGTAAGCAGCAGCACGGTGGGGCGAACGAAACTGCGTCCACGTGCCACCGACGGGTCAGTTGGCGTGGAGGGCGTCGTTGAGTTCCACCGTCTGGCCCTTGCGCGGCAACACCTCGACGGCGCCGGTGGTGGAGTTGCGCCGGAACAGCAGGTTGGGGACGCCGGACAGCTCGGCTGCCTTCACGATCTTGGCTGTGTCCTCGCCATCCTGGTCCTTGGGCCCGGGAACGAGCACACGGGTTCCAGCGGTGACGTAGAGGCCTGCCTCCACCACGGAGTCATCGCCGACGCTGATGCCGACGCCGGAGTTGGCGCCGAGCAGGACGCGCTCACCGATGACGATCTTTTCCTTGCCGCCCCCGGAGAGGGTGCCCATGATCGACGCGCCGCCTCCCACGTCACTGCCGTCGCCGGCGACGACGCCGGCCGAGATGCGGCCTTCCACCATGGAGGCGCCCAGGGTGCCGGCGTTGAAGTTCACAAAGCCTTCGTGCATCACGGTGGTGCCTTCGGCGAGGTGGGCACCGAGGCGGACGCGGTCGGCGTCGGCGATCCGGACGCCGGCGGGCACCACGTAGTCCGCCATGCGGGGGAACTTGTCCACGCCGTAGACGGTGACGGCACCACGGCGGCGAAGCTTGGCGCGGGTCAGTTCGAAGCCTTCCACCGCGGCGGGGCCGAAGTTGGTCCACACCACGTTGGGGAGCTTGCCGAAGATGCCGTCCAAGTTGATCGTGTTGGGCCGGACCAGCCGGTGGGAGAGCAGGTGCAGCCGGAGGTATGCGTCGGCAGTGTCAGCCGGAGCTTCGTCAAGGTTGATCTGGACGAAGACCACCTTCTGCTCGGTCCCGCGGTCCGCGTCGGTGCCGCTGGCGGCGAGCTGGACCAGGGTTTCGTCCGCATTCTCCACAGCGCGAAGGTTCTGTGCCGCAACGCCAAGCGCGGGCGTGGGGAACCAGACGTCCAGGACGGTGGCCTGGGCATTTTCCTTGCCCGTGGCACTGGCGATGGTTGCCAGCCCGAAGCCGTAGGCGGAGCGGGCTTCGGAAGTTGCGTTCTGGTCGTTGGGCGCGGCGGAGGTAGCGGTCTCAGTCATGCCCCCAGTCTAGCGAGAGGCGGGCATCGGGTTCGAACTAGACTGGCAACGTGACTGCCGAGACCGCGCCTGAACCGACCACCTTTCCTTTGGACCTCCGCCAGGACGTGTCTGTGCTGACGGCCGCCCTGATGGACATCAACAGTGTCTCCGGGAATGAGACGGAACTGGCTGACGCCGTCGAAGTGGCGCTGCGGGCCATCCCGGAACTCCAGGTAGTCCGCGACGGTGACGCCATCATCGCGCGCACGGAACTCGGCAGGGCGGAACGCGTTATCCTCGCTGGACATCTGGATACCGTGCCGTTGCCGGTTGCTGAAGGCGCGCGCGGTACCGTACCGTCCACCTGGGATTCAGGCATCCCGGGGGAGGGCGTGCTCTACGGACGAGGAGCCACGGACATGAAGGGCGGCGTCGCCGTGCAGCTCGCGCTGGCGGCCACAATGTTCGACGGCGGCGCGGCGCCCCAGCGGGACGTCACCTTCGTGTTCTACGACCACGAGGAAGTGGAAGCGGTCAAGAGCGGACTGGGCCGCCTGGTCCGCAACCACGGCAGCCTCCTGGGCGGCGATTTTGCCATCCTCCTGGAGCCGACCCATGGCACCGTCGAGGGTGGCTGCAACGGCACGAGCCGCTTTGAGGCCACGACGGTGGGCGAGGCAGCACACTCTGCCCGTGCGTGGATGGGCAGCAACGCCATCCACGCAGCGGCACCCATCCTGGCCCGGCTGGCAGCCTACGAGCCGCGGACCATCAACGTGGACGGCCTCGACTACCGCGAGAGCCTCAACGCCGTGAAGATCAATGGCGGCACGGCCGGCAACGTCATCCCCGACCGCTGCGTCGTCGAAATCAACTACCGCTTCGCCCCCGACAAGACGCCGGACCAGGCGGAGGCGCATGTGCGCGAACTGTTGGCGGGCTTCGCTGTGGTCCGCACGGACGCCGCCGCCGGTGCGCGCCCGGGACTGAACCACCCGGCCGCCGCGTCCTTCGTGGCCGCCGTCGGAGCCGAGCCGAAACCGAAATACGGCTGGACCGACGTCGCGCGTTTCAGCGAACTGGGGATCCCGGCAGTGAACTTCGGCCCCGGCGATCCGCTGCTGGCCCACAAGGACAACGAGCACGTCGACGCCGACGCCATCCGGGAATGCCTGCGGGCACTTAGTAGCTGGCTCGCCACGTAGCCGCGGCGAAAGGTAAAAGAGCCAACAACAGGCTCCACACAAAAGGTCCGGACCCCCTGAAGGGTTCCGGACCTTTTGCGTGTGCGCGCGTGCTGCTATTTGCGTTCCGGCAAGTCCGGCAGTTCCGGTGCGACCACTGCGGTTGGCGCCGGAGCAACTCCACCGGCTGCCTTCTTGGAACCCCGGCGCTCGATCCAGATTGCGAGCCGGGAAACGCAGATGTTGATCACAATGTAGATGGCGGCAGCCACAAAGAAGATGGGGAACAGGAACGCGTTCCCGAGGAAGTCCGCCATGACCTGCACTGCACGCAGAAGTTCGCCGTACGCCACGATGTAGCCCAGGGAGGTGTCCTTCAGGAGCACCACGAGTTGGGCAACCAGCGACGGCATCATACGGCGGACAGCCTGCGGCAGCTCGATGAGCATCCGGGACTGGAAACTGGTCAGGCCGATGGTCAGGCCCGCCTCCCGCTGTCCCTTCGGCAGTGATTGGATGCCCGCCCGGATGATCTCCGCGAAAATAGCGGTGTTGTACAGGACCAGCCCGGCCACCACTGCGACGAAGGAACTCGTCCCGAACACCAGCAGGACGAAGAGCATCATCAGCACAACCGGCATGCCGCGCAGGAACTCCAGGACCACGCGGGCGGGAATCCGGATCCAGGCGACCAGCGAGATGCGCAGCAGGCAGAACATCAGGCCAAGGGGGAACGCGATCACTGCCGCGAGGGCGGCGGCGCTGAGCGTTGCGCCGAGGCCATTGGCGAGCAGCGTCCAGACATCGCCCCGGGTGAAGATCGCCCAGCGGCGACCTTCAAAAATGCCCTGCTGGGCGAGAGTCATGCCAATCCATGCCAGAAGTCCCAGGATCAGCACGGTTCCAACCACGGAACCAATCAGCGAGACCCGGCGCGCTTTGGGGCCGGGAACGTCGTAGAGGACTGAAGTCATCGGGCAATCGCCACCTTTCGTTCCACCGTGCTGGCAAGGATGCCCAGCGGAATGGTGAGGAGCAGATAGAAGAACGCTACGCCGAGCAGTACTGCCATGACCTGGTCACCGTTGGCGTTGGCCATTTGGCGGCCGTAGCCGAACAGTTCCAGGACAAAGAACGCGCCGGCGACGGACGAGTTCTTGACGAGGGCAATCAGGATGTTGATCAGCGGCGGGATCACGGTCCGCAGCGCCTGCGGCAGGATGATGAGATTCAGGACCTGGCCGAAGTTCATGCCGATGCTGCGCGCGGCCTCAGCCTGGCCGAGCGGGACGCTGTTAACGCCTGAGCGGACGGCTTCAGCGATGAAGGCCGCTGTATAGGCGCTGAGGGCGATGATCGCTGCGACCTCGAACTGCTGGAAGGTCACGCCGAGGCGGGGCAGGACGATCGCCGCGAAGAAGAAAGCAATGGTCAGTGGGGTGTTCCGGAGGATTTCCACGTAGACGGTGCTGAATCCCCGGAGGGCCGCAACGGGGGAAACGCGGGCTGCCGCCAGGAGTGTTCCGAGGATAAGGGCGATGATCCCGGAGACGACGGACAGGAAAAGGGTGCGGAGAAGGCCTTCCCAATAAAGGGGGAGGTTTTCAATGATGACTTCCATAGGATCCTTCGGCTCTGGGCGTAGGGGGTCAAAAAGCAGGCTGGCGGCTTCCGGGGAACGCGTTCAACGAATTCCCCGGAAGCCGCCGTTGCTACCTAGTAGCGGTTGATGGCGGGAAGTTCAGGGGCGGTCTTGATGACCGCACCCGCCGTTGCTTCCCAGGCCTTCTTGTAGGACCCGTCCTTGCCAAACGCCTCCAGCTGGTCATTGATCCAGTTGCGGAACTCGGTGTCGTCCTTCTTCAGGCCAATGCCGTACGGCTCTTTGGTGAAGGTTTGATCCGACGCCAGTTTGAAGGCATCCGGTTCCTTGTCCACAAAGCCGGCCAGGATCACGTTGTCCGTGGTGATCGCTTCGACCTGCTTGTTGCGCAGCGGCTCAAGGCAAGCGGAGTAAGTGGCTGCCGGTACGAGCTCGGCCTTGTACTTGTCCACGATCGTCGCGGCAGGGGTGGAACCGGTCACGGAGCAGACCTTCTTGCCTGCGACGTCCTCAGGCTTGGTGATGGACGTGTTGTCCTTGTTCACCATCAGCGCCTGGCCGGCCTCGTAGTACGGGCCCGCGAAGCTGACAACCTGCTTGCGCTTGTCATTGATGGTGTACGTGGCAATAACAAGGTCCACCTTGCCCTGCTCGATGAAGGGTTCGCGGTTGGCTGAGACAGTCTCTGACCATTCGATCTTGTCCGCAGCGATGCCCAGCTTGGCTGCGATCAGCTTGCCCATCTCGACGTCGAAGCCCACCGGCTTGCCGTCCAGGCCCACCTGGCCGAAGAGCGGCTGATCGTACTTGGTGCCGATCTTGATGGTGCCTGCGGCGGACAGCTTGGCCATGGTGGTGCCGGCGGCAAACGTCGGCTTGTCGGCAACAGTGGGATCGCTGGTGGTGCCGGGGGTGGTGCCGCCACATGCGCTCAGGGACAACGCCAGGGCAGCAGTAGCCGCCACGAAGAACGACTTCCGGCGGGTCATAAATGCCTTCATGACATTCCTTTCATTGATCGGCCGTGGGTCACGGCCTGGGTGCGAACTGGAGTGTGTGTTCGTTGATGGAAAATCAGTGGGTGAGCAGCTTGGACAGGAAGTCCTTCGCGCGGTCACTCTTCGGGTTGGTGAAGAATTCTTCCGGCTTGGCATCCTCCACGATCTGGCCATCCGCCATGAAAACCACACGGTCGGCGGCTTTCCGGGCGAAGCCCATTTCGTGCGTGACCACAACCATGGTCATGCCTTCCTTGGCCAGCTGGATCATGACGTCGAGGACCTCGTTGATCATCTCGGGGTCCAGCGCAGAGGTGGGCTCATCAAAGAGCATGACCTTTGGTTTCATCGCCAGGGCGCGGGCGATGGCCACCCGTTGCTGCTGGCCGCCGGAGAGCTGCGCCGGGAGTTTGGGGGCCTGGTGACCCACGCCCACGCGCTCCAGCAATGCCATGGCTTCCTTGTCGGCCTGGGCCTTGGCAACGCCTTTGACTTTGATGGGACCAAGCGTCACGTTCTCAAGGATGGTCTTGTGCGCGAAGAGGTTGAAGGACTGAAAGACCATCCCGACGTCGGCGCGGAGCTGGGCCAGTTCCTTCCCCTCCTCCGGCAACACCTTTCCATCAATGCTGATGGTGCCACCTTCGATGGTTTCCAGACGGTTGATGGCACGGCACAACGTGGACTTTCCTGAGCCTGACGGGCCAATAACCACCACCACTTCGCCCTTACGGACGTGGAGATTGATGTCCTTCAAAACGTGCAACTGACCGTAATGCTTATTCACACCATTCAGGGAGACGAGCGCATCGCCGGGCACATGAGTAGTCATAAAGAAGAATCTAGCGAACATTGGCTGGTTAGGAGGTGAATCACGCTAAGTTCGCGCGGATCGTGATTCAAGAGATACCTGCCACAGGCACGCTGGCGTTGGCATTAGCCTTGGGGGATGAGCATCAACGCAGATCCGGCCAAAACTTCCCAGCCGCGCCGTAAGGGGCCCCTTGAACTCCGTCGCAAGCAGGCGGCTGTGGAAATGTCCGACCAGCATTTGCTTGATACCAAAGGCGCAGGACAGTTCGTCCATTCAGACCCTTGGCGTGTCCTCCGGATCCAGAGCGAGTTCGTCGAGGGGTTCGGCGCGCTTGCCGATCTGGGGCCCGCCGTCAGTGTTTTCGGCTCGGCGCGCACCAAGCCCGGCAGCCCGTACTACGAAATGGGCATGGAAGTAGGCCGGAAGCTGGCAGCCGCGGGCGTGGCCGTCATCACCGGCGGCGGTCCGGGCTCCATGGAGGCCGCCAACCGCGGCACCGTGGAAGGCAACGGCGTGTCCGTCGGCCTGGGCATCGAATTGCCCTTCGAGCAGGGCCTGAACCAGTGGGTGGACCTCGGCATCAACTTCCGCTACTTCTTCGCCCGGAAGACCATGTTCGTCAAATATGCCCAGGGATTCATCGTTCTTCCCGGCGGCCTCGGGACATTGGATGAACTCTTTGAAGCCATGGTCCTGGTCCAGACCCGGAAGGTGACCTCCTTCCCGATCGTGCTCCTCGGCGTCGACTTCTGGGGGCCGATGATCGAATGGATCAAGGGCACCCTCGTGGCCGAGGGAATGGTCTCCGCAAAGGACCTGGACCTCATCCAGGTGGTGGACGATCCCGCCGAAGCGGTGCAACTGGTGCTGCACGGGACGCCCCCGGTTCCCACCAACGGCGAGCAACGGCCCGAATAGGCTGCCGGCCCATATCTGGCACGATGGGTGCTGTGAGTTTTTTCCTGGTCTACCTCGCCATCGTGCTGATCGCCGCCACCCTGTGGGCAGGCGCCGGTGGCCGCCGCGGCATTCTGCGCAGCCTCCGCCGGGGCAGTGAACCGGCCACGGGCGCCGAGGTCCCGGAGAATCCGATTCTCTACCCGGGGTTCGGGCAGCCGCCCGCCAACCTTCCGCCGGTGCTGCTGCCCGCGGACGCTGCACCTGCCGACGTCGACCGGGTCCGCTTCTCCCTCGGCCTGCGTGGGTACCGGATGGACCAGGTGGACCAGGTCCTCGACGAACTGCGGGACCAGATCGCGGCCAAAGACGAAGAAATGGGCAGGCTCCGGGCACGGCTGCTGGAAACGGAACGGGCGGCGCGCCCGGAGGCCGGCGTTTGAGCACTGACACGGGGGACCGGACGGGCCCGACGGCGTTGATCACCGCATTCGGCGCCCGCGCCATGTGGGCGGTCCAACGCTGGCCCTGGTGGCTGCAGGTTGCCGCCCTCTACGCCATTGCCCGGCTGGTCAGCGCCTGCATCTTTATGGCAGCCGCCCTGCACCAAGGGCCCAACCCGTGGTTTCCGGCCGTCCCTGACTACTGGAACTTCATCAATATCTGGGATGCGCGATGGTACGGCCGGATCGTCACCGACGGTTATCCCTCACCGCTTCCAACGGATGCCGCCGGCAACGTGCAGGAAAATGCGTGGGCCTTCTATCCGCTCTTCCCGGCCCTGGGCCGTGCGCTCGCAGGCCTGACCGGAATCAGCCCTGCCGCGGCGCTGACGGTCGTCGCCATGCTGGCGGGGTTGGGTGCGGCGCTGGTTTTGTACTGCCTGTTCAGGCACAAGGCTTCGCACACTGCGGCGCTTTGGGGCGTGGCATTCTTCGCGACCTTTCCGGTGTCCGCCATTCTCCAGGTCCCGTACGCGGAGCCGCTGACCGTTTTCCTGCTGGCCACCGCCCTGCTGCTCGTCATCAGGCGTCATTATTTCGTTGCCATGCCGGTGGTCCTGCTGCTGTGCCTCTCCCGACCCGTGGGCGTTCCCTTTGCCGCCATGGTGGGGCTTCTCTTCCTCTGGCGACTGGTCGAACGGGGGCGCGAGGAGCGGCCGGGCACCCACAGCCTCGGGGAGCTAGCCTCCCTGGCGGGCCTAACCGTGGTGTGCGGGGCCTCGGCACTGCTGTGGCCGGCAGCGGCCTGGGCCGCCACCGGAGATATTGAGGCGTATACCAAAACCGAAACAGTGTGGCGCGGCCGTGACCTGGTGCCCTTCAAGCCCTGGTTCGACGCCGGCGTCGACCTCTTTGGCCCCGTCCTGGGGATCGTGGCGCCATTCGTCTTTGCGGGCCTCTTTGCGCTCCTGCTGTTCTCCCCGCCGGTGGTCCGGCTTGGTGTGGAAATGCGCCTGTGGTGCGCCTGCTACATGGGCTACCTCCTGGTGTTCCTCCACCCCCAGACCAGTACTTTCCGGATGCTGCTCCCGCTGTTCCCGTTGGCCCTGGCTGCCGCGCTCTTGTCCCGGTCGAAGGCATACCGCGGCACGGTCCTGACAATGTTTGTCCTGCTCCAGATCGTGTGGATCGTCTGGCTGTGGGCTTGGGCGCAGCTTCCGGGAGGCGGCGATTATCCGCCGTGATCGCGGGCGGCGCCTGGCCGGTGGATTGGGGAATCCGACGCGGCCGTAAATGTCCATCGATTAGCTACGTGCGGGTCATTACGGGATAATAGTAAGTAAGCAGGGACAAAAAGCATTCAGAAATGTTCAGCCATGGCGGCATCAGTACGGGCCGCCATAGCGGCTTGATTTGACCATGCGGACACAGCCCATCCGGGCTGATATGTCCTGGGACTAAATGGAGGGGAAATTCCTCATGGCGGCTATGAAACCACGCACCGGCGACGGCCCTATGGAAGTCACCAAAGAGGGCCGCAGCCTGATCATGCGCGTACCGCTCGAAGGCGGCGGACGGCTTGTGGTGGAACTGAACGCTGCGGAGGCGGCCAACCTCAAGGAATGCCTCGTCGGCGTGACTGAATAATCCTGTTCGGCGTTGCCGAATAATCCCGCAGGGCCAGGGTCCGCAGCCAACCGGCTGCGGACCCTGGCTTATTTCCTGTGGATCTACTTCTTAACCGCGACCAGCAGGCCGTCGCCCGTGGGAAGCATCGCGGACGCCAGGCGGTCGTCGTCGCGGATTGCCTTGCCCACCTGGCGGAGCACCACCGTATTGGACTCCCGGACGGCCGGGTTGGCCACGCGGTCCTTGTCCAGTGCGTCATTGATGATGAGCAGCCCGCCGGCCTTCAGGAGCCGGACGGCCTGTTCCACGTAGCCGGGCAGGCCGGGCTTGTCGGCGTCGACAAACACCAGGTCATAAGCGGAGTCGGTCAGGCGCGGCAGGACATCCCCGGCGCGGCCGGAAATAGTACGGGTGCGGTTGGCCGGACTGCCGGCCTCCGAAAAGGCTTCACGTGCCGCCTTCAGATGTTCGACGTCCACGTCGATGGTGGTCAGCACGGCCTGCGGTCCGAGCCCCCGCAGGATGCAAACCCCCGAGACACCTGCGCCTGTGCCGATTTCGACGGCGGTCTGAGCCTTCGAACCCGCAGCCAACACCGTCAGGACCGCACCAACACCTGCGCCGATGGGCGTCACGCCCAGTTCGAAGGAGCGCTCCCTGGCACGAAGCATAACCTCATCCTCTGCGGGCAGATCTTCTGCATAGGACCAGCTCGTGGATTTGTCGGCGCTCATGTGATTCGCTTTCTGGGCGGCAGGGGAGTGTTTAGTACAGCCTACTGTGTGCGGGGGTGCCAGCCGCGGAAGGGAATCGTTGTGCCTCTGGCTGAAGAACCGCCCCGGTCAGGAAATTCCCAGCCAACTTTGAAATGATGGATGTCCGGTCATCCATGAGGTGATCGGCGCCGAACCAGAGATGTCAACAGTATCCGGGCGATAGCAATCCACGACGGGAGTGGACGATGTCAGCATCAGGTATGGCACCTGTCCCTGCGGCGCAAGATTCCGCCGCTATATGGATCAGGCCCACCTGGGAGGAAGTGGTGGCCAACCACTCCGCCAAGGTCTACCGGCTGGCGTACCGCCTGACGGGGAACAAGTTCGACGCCGAGGACCTCACCCAGGAGGTGTTCGTCCGCGTCTTCCGGTCACTGGAGAATTTCAAGCCGGGGACACTCGATGGCTGGCTGCACCGCATTACCACCAACCTGTTCCTGGACCAGGCGCGCCGGAAAACCCGCATTCGGTTTGACGCGCTGGCCGATGACGCCGAATCCCGGATCCCCGGGCGGGAGCCCGGACCAGAACAGAGCTTTGAACTGAACAACCTGGACCTCGATGTGCAGGCTGCTTTGGAAGAGCTGCCCCCGGACTTCCGCGCCGCCGTCGTGCTTTGCGACCTGGAAGGCCTGTCCTACGACGAAGTGGCCGCTGCCCTCGGCGTCAAACTGGGCACCGTCCGTTCCCGTATCCACCGGGGCCGGACCATGCTGCGCGAAAAGCTGGCCCACCGCGATCCCAGGCCTCAGCAAGGACGCAAGCCGAAGCTTTCGCTGCCGCGCATCGCCAGCATCCTCTGATCGGCACCATGACGCCCCGGAACCCATTCGGCCGCCGGCATCACCGCGGTGCCGACCATGTGCAGACCTGCGCAGAATGTGCAGCGGCGCTGAAGCGTGAACGCCAGTACATCGAGCGGCTCCGTGACGCGGCCGTGCCGCCTGCCAGCGAGGACCTGACGGCCCGGCTGCTGGTCAGGACGCAGCTGCTGGCGGCAGCGGCCGAGCCAGCCCCGAGCCAGTACCGGGCTGCGAGGGTCCTGGCACTCGCAGCCGGCGGGACAGCCGCAGCCGCTGGAATTCTTGCCGTCAGCGCGTTTGCGCTGGCGGGGGACAGCCTGCCTGTCGCCCAAACGGCCATCAGCGGGAGCCTGGTGCAGCATACGGCCCAGCTACCGGCCGACGGCAGGGAGATCAGTGCTCCGCAATTGTTGGCCCTACGCTCTGAAGGCTGGGTCTGTCCGGAACTGGCGTCACTCGGCTTCCACGTCCGGAGCGCCAATGCCATAACGCTGAATGGGCGGCCGGCGGTGGAAATGCACCTGACCGATGGGCAACACTATGCAACCATCGTGGAACAGCATCCCGCGGACGCCGAGAAGCAGTCGGGTCAGGACGCCCAGCAGAACTCCGAACAGATCGCCGGTCAGAACAAGGGGAAGCTGCTGGTCAGCAGGCAGGCGCCCTGGACGGCTACCGTAGAGACCTCGGCAGGCATTTTCACGGTTGAGTCCGACCTCCCGGCGGAGCAGGCTGATGACGCCGTTCCAGTGCTGCAGCGGCTCAGCGTCCTCGCCGTAGAAGGAATCAACGCTGGTGTCAGCACGGCGCCTGCCGACTCCCCGACGACCGCAGCGGACGACTCTCCCGGGGCCCGGTTGGAGCGGGGAATCCGCAAACTCGGGGAGATGCTGGCTCCCTGATGCAGGCACTTTGCGACGCTGGCGGGCAGGAATCGTCAGCGGGGCTCCTGAGAGGGTAATCTTCCTAAAGTGTTTGGAATCAACGGCCCGGAGTTCTTCCTCCTGCTGATCATCGGCATTCTGGTGATCGGTCCGCAGCGCCTGCCCGAATACACCCAGAAACTTGCGAATCTCGTGAAGGAAGTCCGCCGGATGGCCTCCGGTGCCCGGGAGCAGATCAAGGAAGAAGTCGGCATCGACATCGACGATGTCGACTGGAAGAAATACGATCCCCGCCAGTACGATCCGCGGCGCATCATCAAGGAAGCCCTCCTCGACGACGACACCAAGTCCGTCAGTGCTGGAGCGCCAGCAGCGGTGGCTGCGGTTGCCGGTGCAGGGGCGGTTGCCACAGGAGGGACGGCTCCCTCCCGTCCGGAACGTGTAGTCCAGTCGCTGCCTCCGGGCGAACCCGCCCCGTTCGATACCGAAGCCACCTAGGCCCCCGTCGCCTCTGGTGGGCAACGCTGCGTTAACGCGGCTGCAGGCCCAGTTTTATCCCTGTCAGGCCCCTGGGCCTGGCAGCAAGTTTTCCGGCGATTTCGGTCAAAGCAATGGCCGCCGGAGTTTCTGGCCGGCCAAGCACGATGGGCGTGCCGGCGTCGCCGCCTTCCCGCAGCAGGATGTCCAGCGGAATCTGTCCCAGGAGCGGCACATCGGTGCCCACCGTCGTCGTGAGCCGTTCGGCGAGGACCGCCCCACCGCCGCTGCCGAACAGCTCCATCCTCTCGCCGTCGGGCATTTCCAGGTATGACATGTTCTCGATAACGCCGGCCACCGTCTGACCTGTCTGGGTGGCGATGGCACCGGCGCGCTCGGCGACGTCGGCAGCTGCGGCCTGGGGCGTGGTGACCACCAGGATCTCAGCCTTCGGCAGCAACTGGGCCACCGAAATCGCGATGTCACCGGTGCCGGGAGGCAGGTCGAGGAACAGGGCGTCGAGGTCGCCGAAGTAGACGTCCGTCAGGAACTGTTCCAGGGCCCGGTGGAGCATCGGCCCACGCCAGGCAACCGGCTGGTTTCCGGCGACGAACATGCCGATGGAAATCACTTTTACGCCGTAGGCCACCGGCGGCAGGATCATGTCGTCCACCCGGGTGGGCGCCTGCGTGATGCCCATCAGGGCCGGAACCGAGAAGCCATGGACGTCGGCGTCCACAATGCCCACACGGAGGCCTTGGGCGGCCAGGGCGCAGGCAAGGTTGACGGTCAGCGATGACTTGCCCACACCACCCTTGCCGCTTGCCACCGCGAACACCTTGGTCAGGGACCCCGGCTCGTTGAACGGAATCCCGCGCTGCCCGGAGGCGCCGCGGAGCTGTTCCTTCAGGGCGTCCCGCTGGGCCTGGTTCATCACTTTCAGTTCAACCTCGACGGCGGTCACGCCCGGAACTGCGGACAGCGCCTTCTCGGAGTCTGCGGTAATGGTCCCGCGCAGGGGGCAGCCCGCGATGGTCAGCAGGACAGCCAGCCTGACCCGGCCGTCCGCAGCGACATCCACAGACTCCACCATGCCCAGTTCCGTGATGGGACGGCGGAGCTCAGGATCGATCACGGTGGCCAGCGCAGCGTGGACTGCCTGCTCCAGGGAGGCGCTCATGCGGGCGGGGCTCAGCTTTCGGTGGTGGGGATGTGCTTGGGGACGGCCGGGTCCTGGATTGCGGGGTCGGTAGCGGCCGTGTCCTTGGCGACGGTGTCGTAGGCGACATGGCTGGGTTTGACCTTGGGAATCTGCTGCGTGCGGGGGTTCCGCTGTTTGTCGCGCTTTTCCTTCAGCTTTTCCTTGACCTTCTCACGCGGGGACTCATGGCTGCCGGATCCGGCGGGATCGTGGGACCGCAGTTCCTCCTGCGCTTCCAGCATGTCCTCGAGGAGTGTCCGTAGTTCGGCCCGGACGTAGTCGCGGGTGGCAACCTCGCGCAGCGCGATCCTCAGCGACGCCAGCTCCCGGGTGAGGTACTCGGTGTCGGCCAGGTTGCGTGCCGCCTGTTGGCGATCCTGCTGGAGGGAGACCCGGTCGCGGTCGTCCTGCCGGTTCTGGGCCAGCAGCAGCAGCGGGGCCGCGTAGGAGGCCTGCAGGGAAAGCATGAGTGTCAGGAGGGTGTAGCCCAGGAGGCGCGAATCGAACTGCCACTCCGCCGGTGCCCACGTGTTCCAGACCAGCCAGATGACGACGAAGACCGTCATATAGACCAGGAACTGCGGCGTGCCCATAAACCGGGCGAAGCCTTCCGTCGCATGGCCGAATGCATCCGGGTCCGGTGAGAACTTCGGCAGGATGCGCTGGCGGCCACTTAGGGGTGTGTCGAGTCCGCCCTTGGCAGCCGCCTTCTTATTGGGATTCTTGGGGGCGCCGGTGTCAGCCAATGCGGCCTCCCAGTTTTCTTATCGGGGCTTCGCCATCATAGGCGCGCCAGTCATCCGGCAACAGATGATCCAAAACGTCATCAACAGTCACCGCCCCCACGAGCCGGCCTGCGTCATTGACCACGGGAAGACAGTTCAGGTTGTAGGTGGCGAGGGTGCGCGCCACCTCGCTGATGTGGGCCTGGTCGGAGACCGGCTCAAGGTTCTTGTCCACGAGGTTGCCCAGGGGTTCCGGCGGCGGGTAGCGGAGCAGTTGCTGGATGTGCACAACGCCCAGGAACCGTCCCGTGGGGGTTTCCAACGGGGGCCGGGTGATGAAGATGGACGAGGCGAGGGCGGGGGAGAGTTCCTCACGGCGGACGTGGGCCAGTGCCTCGGCGACGGTTGCCTCCGGGGGGAGGATCACCGGAACAGGCGTCATCAGGCCACCGGCGGTGTCCTCGTCGTATTCGAGGAGCCGCCTGACGTCCTCGGCGCCTTCGGGTTCCATGAGGCGGAGAAGCTCCTCCGCCTGTGCAGAAGGGAGTTCGGCGAGGAGGTCGGCGGCGTCGTCGGGGTCCATTTCCTCCAGGACGTCCGCCGCGCGTTCGACGTCGAGGGCGGAGAGGATCTCCACCTGGTCGTCTTCGGGCATTTCCTGCAGCACGTCGGCCAGGCGTTCGTCCTGGAGTTCGCTGGCCACTTCGAAGCGGCGTTTGTCGCTCATTTCCTGCAGGGCCTCGGCGAAGTCTGCGGGTTTGAGGTCCTCGTGGTTGGCCACGAACTGGGTGGCTGCCTGGGGTTCGGTGCGGGCACCTTGGAGGGCGTCGGCCCAGTCGATGATCATGGTCTCGTTCCGGCGCAGCCGGCTGAGCGGGGACAAGGAGTGGCCCCGGCGGACGAACAGCTTGCTCACGAACCAGTCGCGGGACCGGTGCTGGTCCATGGCGATGTCCTCGATGGTGGCGTCGCCGCTGCCGTCCCGGAGAGTGACGCGGCGGTCGAACATTTCCGCGACCACCAGCGTCTCGGCGCCGCGCTGCTCAAAGCGCCGAAGGTTGACCAGGCCCGTACAGATGATCTGTGTCTGGTCGATGGAGGTAATACGTGTCATCGGCACAAAGACGCGCTTTTTGCCGGGAACTTCGACGACGATGCCCACCACGTGCGGGGCGCCGCGGCTGCCACGCGAGAGCACCACCACATCGCGCAACCTGCCCAGGCGGTCGCCCAAAGGGTCGAAGACGTCAAGACCCAGCAGGCGGGCCACGAAGACGCGCGAAAGATTTGTGCTCACGTCTACAGGCTACCGAGTCTGCTCTCTTTTAGCTGAATTTACAGGCGGCATACATGCTGATGGGCAAGAATGGGTGTATGTCAAACATTTTTGGTGCTCCCAAGGCCGGTGGCCCCAGTGGGCCCGACGATGCCCGCACGGTGCCCACCGGTGACACCGTAGGCTCGTACACCTCTTACTTGGATGCCCAGAAGGCGGTGGACTACCTCGCCGACCAGCAGTTCCCGGTCCAGATGGTTTCCATCGTGGGCAACGAACTTAAGATGGTTGAGCGGGTGACCGGCCGCCTCAGCTACCCTCGGGTGGCTCTCTCCGGGGCGCTCAGCGGTATGTGGTTCGGCCTCTTCGTGGGCGTCATGCTTTCCTTCTTCGCACCATCGCCCGGCTATTTCTCCATCCTGGCGTCTGTGCTGATGGGGGCTGCCTTCTTTATGCTGTTCGGCATCGTCACCTATGCCATGCAGCGCGGAAAGCGGGATTTCACCTCCACCAGCCAGGTGGTGGCCACCAGCTACGACGTTGTGGTATCGGTGGAAGCTGCCCATGATGCGCGCCGGCTGCTCCAGCAACTGCCCATGACCCGCTCGGACGCAGCAGCCGCCCCATACAATCCCCAGGGCTACCAGAACCAGCAGTACGGCCAGACGGGTCAGCCGGGCCAGACGGGTCAGCAGCCCGGCCAGCCGGGCCAGACGGGCCAGACGGGTCAGCAGCCCGGCCAGCCCGGCCAGCCGGGCCAGACGGGCCAGACGGGCCAGCAGCCCGGCCAGCCGGGCAATCAGCCTGGTCAGGGACCCGCACGCCCTGCCAGTTGGAATGACCCCTACGGACAGCAGGGTGCCGGTAGGTCGGGCCAAGGGACAGCCCAAGGCGTGGGCCAGGCTGCCGGCCCGGACCAGGGCACGCAGCCGGAGGCAGCGGCCCAGCCGGCGAAGGCTCCCGCTGCCGCCGTCCGCTACCCGGACCTCCCTGACGGCCGGCCGCAGTACGGCGTCCGTGTCTCAGACCAGGCCACCACAGGCCAGCCCGGCACCGAACAGCCCGGCACAGAACAGACCGGCTCAGAGCAGCCCGCCGCAGATCGGTCCCGGGCGCACTCCCAGCCTGACTCCTCCAAGGACTCCGGCGAATCCACACCCTAAGCGGCGCCGCCGGAGGCCAGATTGACCCACGGCCAGATTGACCCACGGCCCGAGGGACAAGGCCCGCAATAAACAAACAACTCCGACCGGAACAGCAATGCTGTATCGGGCGGAGTTGTCTGTTATTCGAAGCTGTCTTACTTGACGCTGCCGGCTGTCAAGCCGCCAACGAGGTATTTCTGGAACATGAAGTACAGCACCACCACAGGGACGGCACAAACCAGCGAAGCTGCCATCAACTGCGAGTACACGGGGATTGCTCCGCCCTCGACCGCGGACGCGAACACCTGCAGCGCAACTGCGGCTGTGTGCGTGTCCGGGCGGGTGAATACCGACGCGAACAGCACGTCATTCCAGCCCAGCAGGAAGGCGAAAATCGCGGAAACGATGATTCCGGGCCAGCTGAGCGGAATGATGATCCGGAACAGGATCCCGAGGTTTGAGGCGCCGTCAATGCGCGCCGCTTCCTCCAGTTCCCGCGGCAGACCGCGGAGGTAGGTGACCATCACCCAGGTTGAGAACGGCAGCGCGAACGTCAGGTAGGCGATAAACAGGCCCCAGAGCGTGCCGATGACGGTCACGCCCAAATAGGTGCCGGCGGAGGAGAAGAGCACAAAGACCGGCAGGAGCATCAGGGTTCCCGGGACGGACTGGAGACCCAGCAGCCCTCGCAGCACCGTCAGGCGCCCGCGGAACTCAAACCGGACCAGCACGTAGGCCGTGCCGATAGCCATAATGGCCGAGACGACTGCCGTGGCCCCGGAAACTATCAGGCTGTTGCCGATGGCTTTCGCCAGCCCCACGGAATCCCAGATCTTGGTGTAGCTGTCCAAAGAGAAGCTGCTCGGCCAGAACTCGCCGCTGGCGACTCCCACATCCGTGTTCAGCGAGGCCAGGAAGATATACACGATCGGGATGAGGACCAAGGCGCAGAGCAGGACAGTCAGGGTGGCCAGCAGTGGCCTCGGCATAAGGCGTGTGACCTCCAGGGCCGCGTCACGCCGGATGGGCTGCTTCTTCTGCTGCTCGATCGGGTTTGCCGCGTCGATGGTCATTTCTTTCCTCCTTCGTGCACATCAAGCCGGACTGCGCGCAGGTAGATGAAGAGCGGAATGGCGATCAGGATCAGCGAAACGACCGCCATGGCGGCGCTGAGGCCAAACCGGAAGCTCTGGAAGCTGGTGACGTAAACCAGGATCGGCAGCACATTCACATCCGATGGTGCCGGCGCACCAAACAGGACATAGGGCAGAGTGAAGTTGTTGATGTGGTTCAAGGTAGCAAGCAGGAAGGCGAGCGAAACCGGTCCCTTCAGGTAAGGGAAGATCACGTACCGCAGCTTGTTCCACCACAGTGCCCCGTCCAGGGCCGACGCCTCGTGGACCTCGTGGTCCACTGCCTGCAGGCCGGATAGCGCCAGCAGGTAGATGAACGGCCAGGCCGCCCAGATTTCCACCCACACCAGGGTCCAGTACGCGTTCGGACCGTTAAGCCATAATCCGCCATCCATTCCCATGTTGGTCAGCGTCACATTCACGATTCCATCCGGCTGCAGCATGGTCCGCCACACGCTGGCAACCACAAACGACGGCAGGACGTAGGGGATCAGGAAGACGGACCGCACCACGGCACGGCCGCGGTAGGCGTTCTGGGTGACGACGGCGGCGGCCACGCCCAGGGGTATGGTCACCACCGTGGAAATCACCGCGAAGGAAACAGAAAGCCAGATGGAGCGAAGCAATTCGCTGCTGACCGCCGCTTCAATGAAATTCTGGATGCCAATGAATTCGGCACTGACCCATTGGCGAAGGGTGTACTGATCCAGATCGATCAGTGACATCCAGATGCCCATGGCCAGGGGGACGAGGATGACAATCGTCATCAGCAGTCCGCCGGGAATCAGGAGCCAAAGAGGCCGGTTCCTCTCGCTGAGCCCCTTTCGTCGCTTCCCAGGGGGTGTGGTTTCGCCGGGTCCGGCGGCCGCCCCGGCCACCGGACTGCTGTCCGACGGCCGGGGCTCGGTAACGCTGCTAGCCATTTTCCGTAACCTTCCGCAGTTGGTGGGCCGGTCTTACTTCTTGGCCCGGTCCAGTGCGGTCTGCGATTTGGCCTGTTCGTCCTTGAGCCGCTGGGACAGGTTGGATTCGCTGACTGCTCCGGAGGAAAGATCCGGAATGGACTGGACAACTACGTTGGTCAGCGACAGCTGGACATCGCCCCACGCACCGCTGAAGGGCGTCGCTACGGACTTGGCTCCCGACTCAAGGGCCGGCGCAATCACTTCATTGGTGGCGAGTTCCTTCGCGGCTTCCTGGTTGGCGGGAAGCTGGCCGAAGACCTTGAAGTAATTGAGCTGGACGTCCTTGTTGGTGATCATCTTGATGAACGCGAAGGCCAGGTCCTTCTGCTTCGAGTAGTCAGCTACCACGAGGTTGTCGCCGGACAGAATACTGGCGGCCGGCTTACCGTCCGAAGGGTTGGAGGTCTCGCCCGGGGGAACGGTGGGCATCAGGGCGTACTTGTATTTGCCCTTGACCGCGGAGGCATCCAGCGCGGGGATGGACAGCGGTGAGGTCATGGGGAAGTAGGCTGCCTTGCCGGCGGCGAAGGCGGCCAGGGCCTGCGGGTTGGCCCAGCCAACGGCGGAGGGGTCAACTACCTTGTCCTTGGTCACCCAACCGAAGTAGGTCTCGTAGGCCTTCTTGGTGATGGGGTCATCGAGACGGACCTTGCTTCCGTCGATGATGGGATTGCCGGCCTGGATGGACATGCCCCAGATGTACTTCCAGGGATCGAAGTTGTCCTTGTAGGCCACCGCAACACCGTACTGGTCGCCCTTCGTGAGCTTCTTTGCCTGCTCGGTGAACTCGTCCCAGGTGGTGGCAGGCTTTTCAATGCCGGCAGCAGCCAGCAGCTCGGTGTTGTAGGCCATCACGAACGGCCGGCTCACGAACGGGATACCGATCTGGTTGCCCTGATCCGGACCGGAAATGCCGAGCGCCGCGGGAACGAACTTGTCCTTGCCGCCGAGCTGGTTCCACTCGTTGTCACCGAGTTTCACAAAGGCCCCGGTGGAGTACGCCGTGGGGGTGAAGGTGGTGCCGAGTCCGTAGACGTCAGGTCCCTGCCCCGAGACGACTGATGTCTGGATCCGGGTCATCTCGTCATTGGCGGTGGCGAACGTCTCCCACTGGATGTCTGCCCCGGTTTCCGTCTTGAACTTGGCGCTCATTTCCTTGAACCAGGCCTGCTGTTCCTGGGGGTACTGCGCGGTGACGTTCATCAGGACGTTGAGGGTTTTTCCTGTGCCGTCCACCTTGCCGCCCGAGGCGCCGGAGGTCGCACCGCCCGAGCCGCCAGAGCCGCCGCACGCGGCAAGCATAAGAACGGAAATGGCCGCTGCGGCGATAGTGCCGATGCGACGCGGTTTAGACATACCCATGAGGCTTCTCCTTTGAAGACATACATTGCGGCAGAGATCCGAGACTAAAATTCAGTCTACGATTTTCTTTCTCTGCGGCTAGCGTATTCATCAACGCCAACTCTTGGCAAGCGATTGCCAAGAACTGTTATGAGAGCTTCATCAAGGGGTATGGCGTCCAGCGCATCCCTGCGGAGATGCGCTGGACGCAACGACCTCTAGCGGATGTGGCCGCTTGCCAAGCCGCCCTCCAGCTCTTGGTAGATGCCTGCCATCCAGGACTCGACGTCGTCGGCCTTGCGGGGCAGCGCGGCGCTGAGGTTCACGGGACCATCGGCCGTCATCAGGATGTCGTCCTCGATCCGCACTCCAATGCCGCGGTACTCAGCCGGGATGGCCAGGTCCTCGTTCTTGAAATACAGGCCGGGTTCGATGGTGAACACCATGCCCTCCGTGAGGATGCCGTCGAGGTACAGTTCGCGCTTTGCCTGGGCACAGTCGTGGACATCCAGGCCAAGGTGGTGACTGGTGCCGTGCGGCATCCAGCGGCGGTGCTGCTGGCCTTCCGGGCTGACGGCTTCCTCGACACTCACCGGGAGCAGCCCCCACTCGGCGAGGCGTTCCGCCAACACGGTGGTCGCGGCGGTGTGGATGTCCCGGAACCTGGCACCTGGCTGGGCAGCGGCGAATCCGGCGTCGGCAGCATCCAGGACTGCCTCGTAAACCTTGCGCTGGACTGCGGTGAACGCGCCGTTGACCGGCAGTGTGCGGGTGACGTCTGCGGTGTAGAGCGAGTCCGCTTCAACGCCGGCGTCCAGCAGCAGCAGTTCGCCGGCGTTGATCCTGCCGGTGTTCCGCGTCCAGTGCAGGACTGTGGCGTTGTTGCCGGCGGCGGCGATGGTGTCGTAGCCCAGTTCGTTGCCTACCTCGCGGGCACGGGCAAAGAACGCGCCTTCCACCACGCGCTCGCCGCGGGCATGGGTCAGGGCGCGGGGCAGGGCCTTGACTACCTCCACGAAGCCCTCGACAGTCGCAGCTACTGCAGTCATCATCTGTTCGATTTCCCACTCATCCTTCAGGAGGCGGAGTTCAGACAGCGCTTCGGAAAGCTTTTCATCCAGTGCATCCAGGACAGCCAGGTCCAGGTTGTCCGGGTCCTTGGCAGTGTTGTACCGGGCAGTATCCACCAGGGCGTCGATGTTCTCGTCTACCTTGCGCACCAGTCGGATCGAGATGCCGCCGATCTCCGGGGCACCCACGTTCTTGGTGATCGCGGATTCAAGTCCATCGATGTGGGCGGTGGCCAGGCCCAGGCGCGCTTTGAACTCGGCCAGGGTGGGCCGTGCACCGATCCAGAACTCGCCGGAACGGGAGTCAGCGTAGAACTGTTCTGTATCCCGGCCGGCCAGCGGACGGAAGTACAGCGTGGCACGGTGGTGACTGCCGCCGTCGCCCTTTCCTTCACCGGCCGGTTCCAGAATGAGCACGGCGTCCGGCTCATGGTCCAGGCCCAGCCCGGTGAGATGCGCGAAGCCGGAATGCGGACGGAACCGGTAGTCGCAGTCGTTGGAGCGGACCTTCAGCGGACCGGCGGGGATGACCAGGCGTTCGCCTTTGAACTTCTCTGAGATGGCCTTGCGCCGGGCCGCGGCGTAGTTGGCCACGGCGTCGAGCGCCGGCAGGTGCTGCCCGGACGGCGCCCAGTTACTGGCCATAAAGGCCTTGAAGGCAGCGGAACTGGGCCGCTGAGAGCGGTTGTTGACGCGCTCGTCGAGGGGCTGGGAGGCAGAGGTCGGGGTGTTTTCGGCATCGTTCACGGCACCATCGTCTCACCGGCACCGAGCCGGGGGCCAATACCGGCGCGGACGCGGTCAACTAGGCTGGGCAAGTGAGGATTGACCTGCATGCCCACTCGAACGTTTCGGACGGCACCGAAACCCCCGCCGACGTGATGGCTTCGGCTGCCCGGGCGGGCCTGGACGTGGTGGCACTAACCGATCACGACTCCACGGACGGCTGGGCTGAAGCGTCCCTCGCGGCGTTGGAAAACGGGGTGGCACTGGTCCCAGGCATGGAGGTCTCCTGCCGGACCGGGCAGGGCATCAGCGTGCATCTGCTGAGCTACCTGCACGATCCTGACCACCCGGGGCTGCTTGAAGAGATCACCAAGGCCAAGGACGCGCGCCTCACCCGGGCCGAACGGATGGTGACCCTGCTCGCCGAGGACTACCCGCTGACGTGGGACGACGTCATCCACCATGTGGCTCCCGGGGCTACGCTGGGCCGGCCGCACATCGCTGATGCTTTGGTGGCGGCCGGCGTGGTGGCAGACCGCTCGGAGGCGTTCACGTCCATCCTGACGTCCCATTCGCGCTACTTTGTCCAGCACTACGCACCCGACCCGGCCACCGCCGTCGAACTGGTCCGTGCCGCTGGTGGCGTTCCCGTGTTCGCCCACCCCGTGGCGTCGGGCCGCGGTCGGATCGTGGGGGAGCGAACCTATCGGGACATGATCGATGCAGGCTTGGCAGGGCTGGAGATCGACCATCGGGACAATCCGGAGGAAGGGCGGGAATTCCTGCGTGGGCTCGCCGCCAAGCACGGACTGCTGATCACGGGTTCTTCGGATTACCACGGCACAGGAAAACCGAACCTGCTCGGAGAAAACCTCACCACCGCGGACGTGCTGGCACGGATTGAGGAACTGGGCACGGGAACCGCAGTCGTCCGTCCCTGATCAGTTGGGCGGGAACGACGTAAAGGTTGCCTTGGCACCCAACCGCTTGGCCATCACGTCGATGGCCGGCTGGTTCTGGTCCACACACACGAACTTCCGGTCCAGTTTGGCCGCCACGGCGCCCAGGGTTCCGGAACCGGCGAAGAAGTCCAGGCACCAGTCACCGGGCCGGCTTGACGCCGTCACCACACGGCGGATGAGGCCCTCGGGCTTCTGCGTGGGGTAGCCGGTCTTTTCCTTGCCTGTGGGGGAGACGATGGTGTGCCACCAGACGTCGGTGGGCAGCTTCCCGAGTTCCCGCTTCGCCGGTGTCACCAGGCCCGGTGCCATGTACGGCTCGCGGTCCACCTCGGCGTTGTCGAAGTGGTACTTCGCCGGGTTCTTGACGTACACGAGGATGTTGTCGTGCTTGGTGGGCCAGCGGTACTTGGCCCGGGCACCGTAGTCGTACGCCCAGATGATCTCGTTGAGGAAGCACTCACGGCCGAAGATTGCGTCAAGCATCACCTTGGCGTAATGGACTTCCCGGTAGTCCAGGTGGAGGTACAGCGTGCCGTCGTCAGCCAGCAGCCGCCAGGCCTCCACGAGCCGGGGTTCCAGGAATGACCAGTAGTCACTGAAGGCGTCATCGTACCGGTGCAGGGCGCCCTTGATGGTGTCGTAGGAACGCCCCTTGAAGCCCACGCGGTCGCCGTCACCGTCTGTGTTCAGCACCATCCGCGTTTCCTGGCGCTTCTGGACCCTGCCGGTGTTGAACGGCGGGTCAACGTATATCAAGGTGAAGGCGCCGTCCGGCAGCGAGGGGAGGAACTCCGCGTTGTCCGCGTGAACCACCAGGTTGCTGCCGTCCGGCGCCCAGACGGTGTCAGTCATCGAGGCGGTTATGCCTCGGTGCTGCGCTGCTGCGGGCCGTTGTCGGCACCGGCCACCACTTCGCCGTTGCGGCGGCGGGTGCGGGTCCGGCTGCGGCGGGCACGGGGGTCCACTTCGCCTTCGGCCGGAGCCGCAGCAGCCGGTTCGGGGGCGGGGCTGGTGCCGGCGGTCGCCGCATCAGAGGTACGACGACGGCGGTCACCGGAGCGTCCGCCGGGCTCGCCGGTGCGGCGGCTGCTGCTGTCGCGAGCACCGGAGCGGCCCGCGTCGCGGTTGCCGTCGCGCCCGCTGTCACGGCCACCGCTGGGACGGGTGTTCTTTTTGCCGGTCTCGCCCAGGTCCTCGAGGACCTCGGCGTCGACGCCGGCCAGCACACGCTTGTTGCGGGGCAGGCGGCCCTTGGTGCCTTCCGGAATATCCAGCTCTTCGTAAAGGTGCGGGGAGGAGGAGTACGTTTCCACGGGCTCCGGGACGCTGAGCCCCAAGGCCTTGTTGATCAGGCCCCAGCGCGGCATATCGTCCCAGTCAACGAAGGTCACTGCTGTGCCCTTGTTGCCCGCGCGGCCGGTACGGCCCACACGGTGCAGGTAGATCTTTTCGTCTTCAACGCACTGGTAGTTGATGACGTGCGTGACGTCGTCGACGTCGATGCCGCGGGCGGCGACGTCAGTGGCCACCAGGACGTCCACCTTGTTGTTGCGGAAGGCACGGAGCGCCTGCTCGCGGGCGCCCTGGCCAAGGTCACCGTGGATGGCAGCGGCGGCGAAGCCACGGTCCACAAGCTCCTCGGCAACCTTCGCGGCGGTGCGCTTGGTTTTGGTGAAGATGATGGTCCGGCCGCGTCCGCGTGCCTGCAGGATGCGGGCCACAACTTCGATCTTGTCCATGCTGTGGGCACGGTAGATGAGCTGGCGGATGTCGCGCTTGGTGAGGCCCTCGTCGTCCGGATCAGCGGCCCGGATATGGGTGGGCTGCGTCATGTAGCGGCGGGCCATGGCGATGACCGGGCCCGGCATCGTGGCGGAGAACAGCAGGGTCTGGCGGACTGCAGGGGTACCGGCGATGAGGGTTTCCACGTCCGGCAGGAATCCGAGGTCCAGCATTTCATCGGCCTCGTCAAGGATGACCATCTTGACGTTCTTGAGGACGAGGTGCTTCTGCTTGTAGAGGTCGATGAGGCGGCCGGGGGTTCCGACGACCACCTCGACGCCGTTCTGCAGGGCTTCCACCTGGGGCTCGTAGGCACGGCCGCCGTAGATGGTGGTGATGCGGGCGTTCCGCCTGCGGGATGCGTTCTGGAGATCATTGGCCACCTGGACGGCCAGCTCGCGCGTCGGCACGATGACCAGGGCCTGAGGTGCACCCGGAACGGCGAGCTTGTCGTAGCCGGCGTCGTCCGGACCCACCACGCGCTGCAGCGCGGGAATGCCGAAGCCGAGGGTTTTGCCGGTGCCGGTCTTGGCCTGCCCGATGATGTCGTGGCCCGAAAGCGCCACCGGCAGGGTCATGGCCTGGATGGGGAAGGGGTGGGTGATCCCGGCGTCGGCGAGGGACTCCACGATGTCGGCGCGGACGTTGTAGTCAGCGAAGGATTTCTCCTCGATCTCGTGCGGCTTCTCGTCCGAGATGATGGTTTCTTCGGGTTCGATCGTCTCGATGCCGGAGTCGTCAGTCAGGATCTGGTGGGTATGCAATTCACTCACAGGGGAGTTTCCTTATTCATTTGGGCATTGGCGCTGCCTGCTCAACGGGCCGGCCAACGTGGCCGTTCCGGAGCACGCTCTGGCGCGCAAGCAAATCCAGTGGAAGCCGATCGCGGGCTATCAAAATGCTGGCACTGGTGACCAACGGGTGCATCTCAAGATCGCGTAGGGGCGGGCTTGTTGAATTCAAATCAAGGAAATCAACGACCGGGCATCCATATCTACTTCTTCAGTCTAGCCGCACGGACCCTGAATCCCGGCTTTGGGCCGATCAGGCAGCGCGGAAATCATTCAGGCCAGCAACTCAAAGTGGACCTCGCGGGCGGCGATATCGGAGGAGATCAGGCGGACCCGCACCTTGGTGCCGGATTCCAGGTCGCCGCCGCACCGGGCCGTCACGGCGGGTTCGGCGATCTGGATGATCCCCGAGGGGCCATTCCCGTTTTTTGCGGCACCGTTCTTGGTGCCGTTGCCGTTTTTCCCGTTGCCGTTGCCGTTGTCCTTCTGCGGCTTGGAGCCGGAGATCACGATCGCATCGAATTCCTGGCCCACATGGTTGACCAGGAGCGCGGCCTCCACAGTGTCCAGCGCCATGCGTTCCATCCGCGATGCCAGCTGGTCGGATCCGGCCATGATCTCCGGCAGGGACGGCAGGGCTTCCCGCGCCCAGTCCGGTACCGGTTTGCCGTTGCTCAGGGCTTCGCAGATCACCAGGACAAAGCGGTCGATAAGGCGCCGGAGTGGTGCTGTGGTGTGGGCATAGGCGGCGCCGATGGCGGACTGGATGGCGTCTTCCGGGACTGTGCCGTCGAACGCCGTGTAGCTGGCGCCGCGGAACAGCATACCGGCGGAGTGCAGGATGGCCAGTTGCCGGGGCTCTGTCGGATCAAGGCTGCGGAGGTATTCGCCGTAGCTGATCTTGCCGTCCCACGGCTTGCCCAAGGCCTCGGTCTGGAGGCGGAAGTGACGCAGGGAGCGCTCATCCGGCGCGGGCATGGTCCGCAGGATGCCCACTTTTCCCGCCAACATCAGGTTTGCCGCCGCCATCCCCGTCATCAGGGAGATCTGGGCGTTCCAGTCCTCCACCGGCAGCTGCGGTGCAGCGGCAATCCGGTAGCCGCCGTCGGGCAGTTGCACGATTTCCTGCTCCGGCATGTTCAGGCTGGCGCCGCCGCGCTGTCGCTCCAGTTCAACGCGCTTGAGCCCCACTTCCTTCAGGAGCTGCAGGACAGGACCGGCCGTCCCGGCGTCGAATTCGGCCTGGACCCCCTTGTAGCTCAGCTTGGCACGGCTGCGGATGGTGGCCCTCTGGACGCTCACAGTGGAGACCTGCGCGGCGTCGTCCAGCCCGAACTCCCACACGTAGGCGGAACACAGCTGCCCGGCCAGGAGGCTGCCGGCACCTTCGCTGATGACTTCCGGGTGCAGCGGGATACGGCCGTCAGGGGCGTAGAACGTCTGGCCGCGGCGCCGGGTCTCCGCGTCCAGTCCGCCGCCGGGGCGCACAAAGGACGGCACGTCAGCGATGGCGTAAAGCACCCGGTAGCCCGTGCTCGCACGCTCGATGAACAACGCCTGGTCCAGGTCAGTGGACGACGCCGGATCGATGGTGAGGAAGTCCACGTCCGTCAGGTCAGCGCCCGGCAATTCGTGTGCGGCCACTGCCGCTTCCGCGTCCCGGACCGCCTCCGCCGGGTATGGCCCCGGCAGTTCCAGCTCGGTACGCAGGGCGCTCAGCGCCGCCGCGAGGTCGTTGGTTTGCTCGTGGACATTGGGGGCCAACCTATGATGTGACACGAAAGTCAGGTTAGCTCGATTTCCACGGATCGTGCACGCCGGCCGTCCGCCACGCGGAGGATTGTCAGGACGCGCCCGCGTCCAGGGCGGCCAGGAGTGCCGCGGCCGCCGCTGCGGGGTCGGAGGCTTCGGTGATGGCACGCACCACAACAACCCTGCCGGCGCCGGCCTCCACCACCTGCTCCACGTTGCCAAGATCGATGCCTCCGATGGCAAACCAGGGCAGCGTGGCCTGGGTGCCACCGGCAGCGCGGACTGCTTCGGCCGCGTACCGCACGAGGTCAAGGCCGACGGCGGCCCGGCCCGGTTTCGTCGGAGTGGCCCAGACCGGTCCTACGCAGAAGTAGTCCAGGCCGCTTTGGTCAGTCAGCCCGCCAGACAGCCGGATGGCGCCTTCGATCTGCTCGGCGGTGTGGGTTGAAAGCCCGATCGATGCCCGCCCGCCGAGGAGCGTGCGGGCGGAAGCGACCGGCAGGTCTTTCTGCCCGATGTGGAAGACGGGGGCGCCGGACAGTAGCGCGATATCGGCACGGTCGTTGACGGACCACAGCTTTCCGTGGCGTTCGGCCGCGGCCTGAAGCACGGCCAGCAGCTCCAGCTCCTCCGCCGCCTCGATCGCCTTGTCCCGGAGCTGGATGATGTCCACGCCGCCGGCAAACGCCGCGTCCACAAACTCGCCAAAGTCCCCGCGGTCCCGGCGCGCGTCGGTGCACAGGTACAGCCTGGCGCTGTGCGGGAGGCCGGTGTTTATGCCGCCGGCGGGGTCTGTTCCGGTCAAGGATTCGGGAGCGGCGGAGGGGGCGGAGGGCGTGCCTGCAGCGGCGAAGGATTGCGCGTTCATGGAAACCAGCCTAAGTCCCCTAAACTGGGCGGGTACTGCGGGAGCCCGTTGCAGCCGTCACAAAGCGGCCGGGCTGAGAGGGCGTCAGAGCCGACCGCTTGACCTGATCCGGCTAGTACCGGCGTAGGGAAGGAACATATGCCCCCCGCAATAAGCAGCCCACCCGAGACCGCATCAGCCAGCCCGGCCGTCCTGCACGCCGACGTGGCCGTCATCGGCGGCGGAGTCATCGGCCACGCCATAGCCTGGGAGGCCCGGCGATCCGGCCGTTCCGTCGTGCTGATCGATGACGCGCCCGGGAACGGCGCCAGCTGGGCAGCCGCCGGCATGCTGGCCCCTGTGAGCGAACTGCACTACCAGGAGGAAGACCTCCTTGAGCTGATGCTGGCATCCTCCGGCCTGTGGCCTGCCTTTGCGGCGGACCTCGCCCTGGCCGGGGCTGGCGATACCGGATATCTGACGACGCCGACGCTCGCCATCGGCGCGGACGCTGCGGACCGCCGCGCGCTGATGGACCTCCGGGCCGTGCAGCAGGCCAGCGGCCTGGTGGTGGAACCCCTGACTGTCCGTGAGGCCAGGACGAGGGAATCCCTGCTTAGCCCGGCCATATCCTGCGCCCTGGACATCCCCGCCGACCACCAGGTGGATCCACGGAAACTGGTGGCGTGCCTCCAGGAAGTCCTGGCCGTCCACGAACCGGGAGCAGGAACGGCCGTGGCAGGTGCCCGCGGGGGATTCGCCGTTGACCAACGGGCTGCTTCCCTTCTTTGGGAGGACGGCCGCGTCACTGGGGTGAGGCTCGCCCACGGCGGAAGTGTCCGGGCCGGGGAGACCATCGTGGCCAACGGATTGCAGGCGGGGTCGCTGGATGGCCTCCCGGTTGGACTGCACCTGCCCCTGCGGCCCGTCTACGGTGACATCCTGCGCCTTGCTGTTCCGGAGCACCTGCGTCCGCTCCTCACCTCGACGGTCCGTGGAATGGTCCATGGCGTGCCGGTCTACATCGTTCCCCGGCAGGACGGCACGGTGGTGATCGGGGCAACGCAGCGAGAAGATGCGCTCGCCGGGACGGGCGACGCTGCTGTCTCGGCCGGCGGCGTGTACCAGTTGCTGCGTGACGCCCAGGTCCTGGTGCCGGCGGTCTCGGAGCTGGAACTCCTGGAATGCACGGCACGGGCAAGGCCGGCGACCCCGGACAACGCCCCTCTCCTCGGCCGCGTACGGGCTTCCGCACCAAGGACGGGGAACACAGCGAACATTGCCGGGCTGATTGTTGCCACCGGATTTTTCCGCCACGGAGTGCTGCTTGCTCCGGTGGCGGCGGCCATCTGCCGGGACCTGCTGGACGGCCGGTCGGACCCCCGATGGGGGGCCCTCAGCCCGGCCCGCTTTTCAGGAAAGCACCACGTAGCCGGTACACAGTCGCCGCGTAAGGACATCAGCAGCACGAAGGACCTCGACACACAGAAGGAATCAGCATGAACATCACCCTCAACGGCTCGCGCCATTCCGTGGCGGACGACGCGTCCATCACCACCCTCATCAGCCAGATCACTGGCCGTCCCCTCGCGGCCAACGGCCAGGCGACAGACGGGCAGAAACTCGGCGTCGCCGTCGCCCATAACTCCGAAGTAGTACCCCGCAGCCAGTGGTTCGTCACGGCGCTCGCCGAAGGTGACGACGTCGAACTGGTCACAGCAGTCCAGGGAGGCTGACACCATGACAGTAACCAGCAACATCAGCACACAGAACCGGCCCGAGGACACTGACCGGCTGGTCATCGACGGCGTCGAGCTCGGCTCCCGCCTCATCATGGGCACCGGTGGCGCCCCCAGCCTCGACGGGCTGGGCGCAGCCCTGCTGGCGTCCGGAACCGAACTGACCACGGTGGCCATGCGGCGCTATTCGCTGGCTGAATCGGGGTCCCTTTTCCAGCTCCTGGTGGACCACGGGATCCGGATCCTGCCCAACACCGCAGGCTGCTTCACCGCCCGGGACGCGGTCATGACGGCGGAACTGGCCCGCGAAGCGCTGGAAACCGACTGGATCAAGCTGGAAGTCATCGCCGACGAACAGACCCTGCTGCCGGACGCGGTGGAGCTCGTGGATGCTACAGAACAGCTTGTAAACCGGGGCTTCAAAGTGTTCGCCTACACCAACGATGACCCGGTCCTGGCCCTGCGGCTGGAAAACCTGGGTGCCACCGCGGTCATGCCGCTCGGAGCTCCCATCGGCACCGGCCTGGGAATCCTGAATCCACACAACATCGAACTGATCGTCTCGCGCGCCTCGGTGCCCGTGGTGCTGGACGCCGGCATCGGCACGGCATCCGACGCCGCCCTGGCCATGGAGCTTGGCTGTGATGCTGTGCTGCTGGCCACGGCAGTCACGCGTGCGCAGAACCCGGCACTTATGGGGGAGGCCTTCAAACACGCCGTCATCGCCGGTAGGCTGGCGAAAGCGGCCGGCAGGATTCCGCGCCGCGAGCACGCCCTGGCGTCATCGGCCATGGAAGGCCGGGCAGAGTTTCTCTAGGCCGTTTTCTCCAGGCCTGGCGCCCTCGGCCTGCCGGGGCGGCTCACCGGACGAGCCAAGGAGGCCGCTGTGGCCGGCAAGGAACACAAACTCACCAGGGAGCGGATCGACGCCGTCCTCGAGGCGCTGCCCGACTGGCGGTACCGGTTGGGCGGGCTGGTCACTGTCTATAAAACGCCGACGGCGGCCGCCGCACTGGAGCTGATTGCCGCCGTCGGACGCCTCGCGGAACAGCAGAACCACCATCCGGACCTTGAGTGGCGCTACAACAAGGTCCATCTCCGCTACACGTCCCACGACGCCGGCGGCGAGGTCACTGAGCGGGATGCCGCTGCTGCAGCGGCAGTGAGTGCGGCTGCGGCACGGCTCGGAGCCACCGCCCAACCGGTTAGTTAAAAGACGGTGACCACCACCCTGCTGGGTGGTGGTCACCGGTACTCAAGGCATCGTCCTTGCTACATCTTGAGCGCCTGAGTCAGCCGCTGCGTATCGTGGCTTGCCCGGGTCCGACCCAGGTAGATGACCGTCCCGACGGCAGCGACGGTGCCGAGCGCCATGGGCAGGATCCAGGGAATCCACGTCAGGCCCGGCTGGTAGCCAAAACCTGCCGCGATGAAGATGATCCAGCTCACCGCGCCCACCACAACGGCAACCCCTGCGGGCAACCCTGTGCCGTACCGGGTGTGGCGCTTGTCATTGGCCCAGACAATAAAGCCTGCGGCTGCTGTGACCAGGACAACGATGGTCAGTGAAAGCATGGGATCTCCTCGGAAAGCAGCGGCCAACCGCCAGGGCGGTTGGCCGCGGACGTGCTAGAACTGGCCGAAACCGACCTTGCGGGCCTCTTCGGCGCCGATTTCCACGTAGCCCAGGGCGCTGCCGGGAACGATGATGATGCGTCCCTTGTCGTCCTTGAGGCGGAGTTCGGTGCCCTTGGTGATGGCTTCTTCAACGACCGTGGCTACAGTGTCAGCGTCCTGAGCTGATTCCAGGATGATTTCGCGGCCAATGTTCTGAATGCCGATCTTAATTTCCAAAAGGGGGCCTCCCAGCCAATCAAAGTTTCTTGGGTTCTCTTATTTGTAGTCTAGGACTCTTTGGGGAAGCGCGAGATTCCGCGCCAAGCTAAACGGTAAATGAGGTCGCTGGCCACATCGAGGTCCAGGTTGCCGTCCGTTTCCAGCCAGTAACGCGCGCTGACCTGGGCCATTCCGGCCAGGCCGCGTCCCAGAAGCTGCGCCTCCAGGTGGGGGAGTTTGGTGTCCTCGGCAATCACGCGTGCCACGGCGTCCGCGAATGTCTTGTTGAATGTCTCGAGACGTGAACTGACATCGGGGTCGTTGATGAGGTCCGATTCGAAGACCAGGCGGTGGGCCTGGTCGTCGCTGGCGATGAAGCGGTAGTAAGCACGCATCACGGCCTGGACACGTTCGTCGTTGTCGGTAGTGGAGCTCAGGGCACCGAGCATCAGGTCCGTCAGCGACGCGAGATGGCTGTCCAGCAGGGCAAGATACAGCTCGCGCTTGGACGGGAAATGCTGGTACAGCACCGGTTTGCTGACATGGGCCGTTTCGGCGATTTCATCCATGGCGGCGCCATGGTAGCCGTTGGCGACAAATACCTCCTGCGCCGCCGCGAGGAGCTGCGCCCGGCGCTCATCCCGGGGAAGCCGGGCGGACCTCTGGCCCGCGGTCCGTTGAGGTGCGGCCGGTTCGCCGCCGGACGCCCGGTCAGCCCGTGCTTCATGGACCACAGTTGCCCTACTTTCCCTTGCCGTTACCTACACAATACTGCGCGGTAATATGACCGTGCGGCATCTCGGGGCATACATTGAAGTATGGCTTCGACTTTGACCGCAAATGATTCCTCTGTATCGCTTAAGCCGCTGGTGGAGCCCGCCGGTGAACTGACGCTGGCCGAGGTGGAACGCTACTCGCGGCACCTCATCATTCCCGAAATCGGAGCGGTGGGGCAGCGGCGGCTGAAGAACGCCAAGGTGCTGGTCATCGGGGCCGGGGGACTGGGTTCGCCCGCACTGCTCTACCTGGCAGCAGCAGGCGTGGGGACCCTGGGAATCATCGACGACGACGCCGTTGACCTCAGCAACCTGCAGCGCCAGGTGATACACGGCGTCGCCGACGTAGGACGGCCCAAGATCGAATCCGCGCAGGACGCCATCGCGGCCCTGAACCCGCTCGTGGAGGTCCGGCTGCACAACGTCAGGCTGGATGCCACCAACGCGCTGGAGCTGTTCGCGGGCTACGACCTGATCCTGGACGGGGCGGACAACTTCGCCACCCGCTACCTGGTCAACGATGCCGCTGCCGTCCTCGGCAAGCCCTATGTGTGGGGATCGATCTTCCGCTTCGACGGCCAAGTGAGCGTGTTCTGGGAAAAGTACGGACCCACTTACCGGGACCTTTATCCCGAGGCCCCGCCGGCCGGATCCGTGCCCTCCTGCGGCGAGGGCGGCGTCTTCGGCATGCTCTGTGCTGCTGTGGGGTCACTCATGGTGACCGAGGCAGTCAAGCTGATCACCGGCGTCGGGCGTTCACTCCTGGGCCGGGTGGCACTGTTTGATGCCCTGGGCGGCAGCTGGCGCGAGATCCGCGTGTCCAAGGACCCGGCGGCGGAACCCATTACGGAACTGACGGACTACGAAGCTTTCTGCGGCATAACACCTGCCGCCTCTGCAGACACGGAGCACACGGTGACGGCAACCCAGCTGGCCACCATGCTGGCTTCCCGGAAGGCAGGCCTGAAGGACTTCGAGCTGGTGGACGTCAGGGAAACAGGCGAACACGACATCGTGAGCATCGACGGCTCGGTACTGATCCCGCAGGGCAGGATCCTCGCGGGGGAGGCCTGGGCGGAACTCCCGCAGGAGAAGGACATTGTGTTCCACTGCAAGGCGGGCACTCGGTCAGCCAACGTGCTGGAGGCTGCGCGGAAGGCAGGCTACCAGCGGGTCAGCCATCTCGACGGCGGAATCCTGGCCTGGGTGCGCGACGTGGAACCGCAGAAGCCGGTCTATTAGACGGGTAGGTCAGGCGGTTTCGAGGCCCCGGTGGTCCACGGGGCACTCCGCCTGCGTTGCAGTGGCCGGCTGTTCCACGGTGATGCCGTACAGGGTTTCGAGCGCCGATACGTAGTCGTCCTGCTGGCCGTTGGCGGCGAGCTCACGGGCACGGACAGTGGGCACGTGCAGCAGCTGCTTGACCATCCGGCGGAGGGCGAACTCCACTTCCTCGGCGGCGGCCGTGCAGCCGTGCCGTGCACGGACGCGCTCCATTTCCGCGTCCAGGACGTTCATGGTGTGCCGGCGGAGCGCCACGATGGCGGAATCCACCGAGCGGGCTTCCCGTTCCTGTTCGAAGGCCTGGGCCGCGCCGGACACAATGCCGCTGGCCTGGGTGAGGGACTCGGCCTGTTCCTGGGGTGCCGCCAAACGCACGGATTCGAGCGTGAGCAGCTCAACGCCGTCGAGCTGGCCGACTTCGGGGTCAAAGTCATGGGTGAGGGCGAGGTCGATCGCGATCAGCGGCTGGGGAGAGCCCGCGCGGATCTCGGCAAGTTCGCCGGCCTCGACCCGGGTGTCGGAGCCGCTGCAGCCGATCATGACGTCGGAGGCAGCTACGGCTACCGGCAGGGATTCGCTGTCCAGCGCTGTTCCGCCGCGGGTGGCGACGAACGCTTCGGCGCGTCCCGACGAGGAGAACACGGAGATGTCGGTGCAGCCCCGTTCACGGAGCAGCGCCATCGTGGCGCCGGCATAGGCGCCGGTGCCGAACACCACCACCTTCTTCGTTGACCAGTCGGGGCTTTCGGAAAGATCGGTGGCCAGATCCAGTGCCACTGAAACGATGGAAAGGCCTCGGGAACCGAGGGCGGTCTGTGCTCCGACATCCTTGGCCGTCTTGGAGGCGGCCTGGAAGAGGCGGACCAGGCCGGAGCTGGCCGTGCCCTCGTGCTGGGCAGTGATGAGTGCGCGGCGGACCTGGCCGGCGATTTCACGTTCACCCACGACGGCGGAGTCCAGTCCGGCGCTGACGGCAAAAAGGTGCTGGCTGACTTCGGGGCCGGTGCGTGTGCTGAAGGAGCGGGACACGAGCTGTTCGTTGAGTCCGCTGAGGCCGCTGATCTCGGACACGAGGGCCGCCCGGGCAGCCTCAACATCGTCAGCGTGGGGCGCTTCACCGTAGATTTCGTACCGGTTGCAGGTGGCAAGCACCACCGCACCCGTCACTGCCGGCGATCCGGAGAGTGCGGATGTGGCGATACCGGAAGCACCGTTGCTCAGTTGAGCAACGGTCTCAAGGTCGATGTCGGCGTGTGTAGCCACCAATGAAAAAAGAACCACAGCAGATCAATCATAGCTTTTTCGTTGCCCGGTAGAACAACCCGCCAAACGGCAACAGGCGGTGGAGGGCCGTGATTCCTGCCACGGTGCGGCCGGTGCGGCTTCAGGTGACAGGCTGTCGTTATCTTTTAGGGCCGATTTTGGGCACAATCAAAGGCATGACTTCCAGCTCCGCCGTGTCCAATGCCGTGTCTGCTGCCGGTGCCCTTGCTGCCGGCCATCCGCTGATGGACGGCCGCACCGCAGATTCGCCGCTCATCACCGCCTACCGTGGCGGCAAGCCGTCGCGGCGGCCGGTGTGGTTCATGCGCCAGGCCGGGCGCTCGCTGCCGGAATACCTGAAGGTGCGCGAAGGCGTGGCCATGCTGGATTCCTGCCTGCGGCCGGAGCTCGCGGCCGAAATCACGCTGCAGCCCGTCCGGCGCCATGACGTGGACGCTGCCATATTCTTCTCCGACATCGTCATTCCGCTGAAGCTCGCCGGCGTCGGCGTGGACATTGTGCCGGGTGTGGGCCCCGTGCTGGACAAGCCGGTGCGCACGGCTGAAGACGTTGCCGCCCTGCCGCAGCTGACCTGGGAAGCCCTGGAACCGATCCGCGAAGCCGTGCGGCTGACCGTCGCCGAGCTGGGTAAGACCCCGCTGATCGGCTTCGCCGGTGCGCCGTTCACTCTCGCCGCGTACATGGTGGAGGGCAAGCCGTCCCGTGACCACCTGGGCCCGCGCACCATGATGCACGCGGACCCGGAAACCTGGACAGCACTGGCAAACTGGGCCGCCGACGCCTCGGGAATGTTCCTCCGCGCCCAGCTGGAGGCCGGCGCCTCCGCCGGACAGCTGTTTGACTCCTGGGCAGGATCACTGGGCCTGGCCGACTACACCAAGTTCGTCGCACCGGCCTCGGCCCGCGCGCTGGACCACGTCCGCCACCTCGGCGCACCGCTGATCCATTTTGGTACCGGAACCTCCGAGCTCCTCGTTGCGATGCGCGACGTGGGCGTGGACGTGGTGGGCGTGGACTACCGCCTTCCGCTGGATGAGGCCAACCGGCGCCTGGGCGGAACTGTGCCGCTGCAGGGAAACATCGACCCCGCGCTGCTGTCGGCGCCGTGGGACGTGCTCGAAGCCCACGTGCGTGCGGTCATTGCGGCTGGAGCCTCCGCGCCCGGCCACGTGCTCAACCTCGGCCACGGCGTACCGCCCGAAACGGACCCCACGGTCCTGACCCGGGTTGTAGAACTCATCCACTCCATTTCCCCGGAGTAGGACCATGGGCAGCTCCTTGATGCCGAACCAGGCCGCCCTCGTCCTGGGCGGCGGCATCTCCGGCCTGCTGGCCGCGCGGGAGTTGGCGGCTGCCGGACTTACAGTGACCGTCCTGGAGGCCACCGCATCCTGGGGCGGCTGCGTGGGCAGCCACGTGGTGGTCGGCCTCACCCTGGACAGCGGAGCAGAGTCCTTCGCTACGCGCTCCTCAGCCGTGGCTGAGCTTGCTGATGAACTTGGACTCGGCGGCAACGTTGTGGCGCCCCGCCCGGGCGGTGCCTGGGTGCAGCTTCCGGACGGCCCGCGCGAACTGCCCAAGACCGGAGTCCTGGGGATTCCCGCCAACCCCTGGGACCCGGAGGTCAGACGGTCGTTGGGATTTGTGGGCTCGCTCCGGGCGTCCTTGGACAAGTACCTGCCGGCTTCGATCGGCGCGACAGCGGAGGTCACCAGCGTGTCGGCGTTGGTTCGGGCCCGGATGGGCCGCCGGGTGTTGGACCGCCTTGTGGCCCCGGTGGTGGGCGGCGTGCACTCCGCGGACCCCGGCCTCCTGGACGTGGACATGGTGGCCCCAGGCCTCCGTGCCGGAATCCGCGAGCACGGTTCCCTCGCCGCCGCAGTGGCCGCCCAGCGGCGCGGTTCGCCCCAGCCATCCACCGCGAAGGCGGGTTCCGCCGTCGCCGGCCTGGAGGGCGGGATGCACACCCTGGTGGTGGCCCTGGTCAGTGATCTCCGCAGCCGTGGGGTCAGCCTGATGAGTGGAACAGCCGCGGACGCCGTCGAAAGGACGCCGGACGGATGGCGTGTCACCGCCGGTGACACAACGTACGACGGCGGCGTGCTGGTGGTGGCGCTTCCCGGCCCGGCAGCCGTGGGGCTACTTCAGGAAGCCCTGCCCGCACTCGCCGGCTGGAGCCCGGAAAGCGGTCCCGACGTCCGGCTCGTCACCCTGGTAGTGGACCTGCCCGAACTGGACCGCAGGCCGCGGGGCACCGGGGTCCTGGTAGCTCCCCAGACGCCCGGTATCCAGGCAAAAGCCCTCACGCACGCAACCGCGAAGTGGGACTGGCTGGCCGCTGCGGCAGGTCCCGGAACACACGTGCTGCGGCTCTCCTACGGTCGCCTGGAAGCCTCGGAAAACTCGACCGGGACCCGCAACGCCGCCCCAGCCCTCGACGCGGAGCTCCTGGCTGCCGCCCTGCATGACGCTTCGGCCCTGCTGGGCGTCCCGGTGCAGGGGACCGACGTTGTCGGCTGGGATGTTGTCAGGTGGCAAGGGGCCCTGCCGTTTGCTGCCGTCGGACACAAAGCCCGGGTGGCCGAGGTCAGGAAGCTCTGCGCGGCAGAGTCCGGCCTCGGCATTGTGGGCGGATGGGTGGCCGGCAACGGACTCGCCGCCGTGGTGGCCGATACGCGGAAAGAAATTCACAGCCTGGTCAGCTGACCATCGCCCCTGTTCAGTGGAATATGGGCCTGGACGGGACCACTCCGGGGTGCGGTTTCCGGTTTTCAATCCACCCCCTGATGTGGCTAGGGTCGATAACTATGGTTATCTACAGGTCCGAATTTTCCCGTTCCCGGACCAGTATCCATGGGCGACTCCGGCGTGGCGCTGCAGCGGCTGCCGTCGGAGCGGTACTGGTCCTGTCCGCCGGCGTACCGGCATCCCAGGCAGCCGATGGCAGTGCTGATCCCACCGGTGCCGCCGACGTTACTGTCGACGCAGACGCCGACGGGGTTAACGGTCTTCTGAACGGCCTCTTGGGCCGATCCGGTGGACGTTCCACAGCCGCACCCGCACCCGCACCGACTCCCTCAACCTCTTCCACTCCGACGTCCACGGCGACTCCTTCTCCAGCCCCGACGTCCGCCAGCCCTACACCCGAGGGCACAGCACCACAGAGCACGGCTCCCCAAGGTGCCGTCCCGCCGTCGAGCGCTCCTGCGCCGCTCAGCACTTCCCCGGATGCCGCCGGTTCGCCGGCCGGCACGCAGCCGAACGGACAGCCCGGTTCGCCCGCCGCCGGGACGCTGGAGGACGGCCAGGATGCAGGCCAGGACGGCGATCCTGCTGCGGACCAGCCCACGCAGGGTTCCCACAGCACCAACGCCACCCCTGTTTCGGGACCGGGGCGCCGCGGAAACGCGCCCGCCAGCCGGGACAACATGGCGTCGGCCACGGCAGCAGCTGCGGCGGCCGAACCTGCGAAGGTCTGGCTTGGCGTGGGACTGGTGGGGTCTGCCGGAGCTGCCGGACTCCTCTTTGCCCGGATCCGCCGGATCTGACCTCAGTGCCGAATCGACTCAAGACCCACAGTGGACCGAACCTGTGACCTTCAGCACTTCTACGTCTTGTAGAAGTCGCCCGGTTTCGACTTGGCGGTAGGGAAGGGGCAAACTGGTAACCATGAGCCACACTTCTGCCGAATCTGTCACTAAAACCGAAGAATCAGCCGAGCAGTTCTTCACTCTCTGGACTGTGTTCAAGCGGTCTGAGGAACTCGTGCGCAGCGCTGACGCTGCTGCCGATTTCGATGCCCTGCTGGTCCGCCTGGCCGAAGCCGGCGTGACGCACCGCGGCAGCTACGACGTCTCCGCTATGCGCGCCGACGCCGATGTTATGGTGTGGCTCCACGGCCCGAAGCCCGAAGCGCTGCAGCAGGCCATCCGCGACATCCGCCGCAGCACCCTTTTCGCCGGCACCGAGATTGTCTGGTCCGCGATGGGCGTCCACCGGGAAGCCGAGTTCGCCAAGAACCACACCCCCGCCTATTCACGCGGTGTGGCCCCGGCCGAGTGGCTCTGCGTCTACCCGTTTGTACGCTCCTATGAGTGGTACATCCTGCCCGACGAGGAACGCGGCAAGATGTTGCGTGACCACGGCCTGCTGGGCCGGGAGTTCCCGCAGGTCATCTCCAACACGGTGTCCTCCTTCGCCCTGGGTGACTGGGAGTGGATCCTGGGACTGGAAGCCCCCGAACTGGTGGACCTCGTGGACCTGATGCGCCACCTTCGCGCCACCGAAGCACGCAACCACGTACGGGAGGAAATCCCGTTCTACACCGGCCGCCGCATCACCGCTGCAGCGGTCGCCGAGGTCCTCGCATGACCCAGCCCGAGCCCGCGGCGGGCGCCGTGCCCACTGGAATCAACCCGGTCACCGAAGCCGGCCGGATGGCGCCCAAAAACTATGACGGCGTCCTGCTGGCCTCCTTTGGCGGGCCCGAGGGCCAGGACGACGTTATCCCGTTCCTGCGCAATGTCACCCGCGGCCGAGGCATCCCGGACGAGCGGCTCGAAGAGGTTTCCCACCACTATCGGGCCAACGGCGGCATCAGCCCCATCAACCAGCAAAACCGCGAGCTCAAGGCTGCCCTCGAAGCGGAGCTCTCGGCCCGCGGCATAGAGCTTCCGGTGCTGTGGGGCAACCGCAACTGGGACCCCTACATTCCGCAGACACTGCAGGCCGCGTACGACGCCGGCCACCGCAAACTGCTGATGGTCACCACGAGTGCCTACTCCTGTTACTCCAGCTGCCGCCAGTACCGCGAAGACATCGGCATCGCCCTGACGGAGTCGGGGCTGGACGGCCGGCTTGAGGTGGACAAGGTCCGGCAGTACTTCGACCACCCGGGCTTTGCGGAGCCCTTCATTGAAGGAACCGCAGCCGGGCTGGCGGATGTGCGGGCGCAGCTCGCTGCCGCGGGAACACCGGACGCCCCCGTGCACATCCTTTTTGCCACCCACTCCATCCCTACCCGGGATGCCGAGGCCGCCGGACGGTCCGGGGACGAGCCGCGCGAGTTCGAGGAAGGTTCCGCCTACGTGGCCCAGCACCTGGCCACCGGCGCAGCCGTCATTAGCCGCGTGCAGGCCGAATCAGGCCTGACCGCCCCCTGGTCCCTCGTTTACCAGTCCCGCTCGGGCGCGCCTCACGTCCCGTGGCTCGAACCTGACATTAATGACGCCATCGCCGACCTGGCTGGCCAGGGCATCAAAGGCATCGTCATCGTCCCGCTGGGCTTCGTCAGCGACCACATGGAAGTTGTCTGGGACCTGGACACCGAAGCCCTGGAGACCTGCCGCAACCTCGGCCTGGCTGCCACGCGCGTGCCTACGCCGGGCACGCACCGGAAGTTTGTGCACGGCATCGTGGACCTCATCTCGGAACGGACGCTCGCCAACAACATCGGCGACCGGCCCGCCGTGACCGGCCTGGGCCCCTGGTACGACGTCTGCCGGCCGGGCTGCTGCGCGAATTTCCGCGGCGAGAAGCCCACCATCGCCGGAGCTGATACCACCGTCGGCACCGGACATGACGCATATCCGGCCGCGTCTGCGGGCGCTGCCGGGGGAGTAGGAACGCAGTGACCGTACGGATCGGAACCAGGGCCAGCAAGCTCGCCCTGACGCAGACGCAGCAGACGGCGGACCAGCTGGCCGCCGTCGGAGGCTTCCCGGTGGAGCTGGTGCACATCACCACTGAAGGCGACGTCAAGACAGGATCGCTGTCCCAGATGGGCGGCACCGGGGTGTTTGTCGCCGCGTTGCGAGATGCCCTGCTGCAGGACACCTGCGATGTCGCTGTGCACTCGCTCAAGGACCTCCCGACGGGCGCCGCCTTGGGCCTCACGATCGCCGCAACGCCCAAGCGTGCCGATGCGCGGGATGTCCTGTGCGCACGCGACGGCCTCAAGCTGGCTGACCTGCCGCAGGGCGCCACGGTGGGCACCGGCTCGCCGCGCCGCGCTGCCCAGCTGCGGGCCGCACGCCCTGACCTGGACGTGCAGGACATCCGCGGCAACGTTGATACCCGCCTGGGCCGCGTGCCCGGCCTGCCCGGAAACGCGGCCGGCGCGCCAGGGGACCTCGACGCCGTCGTGCTGGCCGCCGCTGGGCTGGAACGCATCGGCCGCCTGGACGTCGTCAGCGAATTCTTCGAGATGGACGTGATGCTGCCGGCGCCGGGGCAGGGTTCGCTGGCCATCGAATGCCGGAGCGCCGACGCCCCCCGCAAGGCAGGCTCCACCGAAGCGTCGCAAGGCGTTTTGGCGCAGGCACTGGCAGCACTCAACGATGAGGACACCCGCCTCGCCGTGACCGCGGAGCGTGCCGTGCTGGCCCGCCTCGAGGCCGGCTGCGCCGCCCCCGTGGGTGCCTTCGCCTACCGCAAGGGCAGCATGCTGTACCTCGAGGCGGCTGTATGCGCCGTGGACGGCACCAAGACGGTGCGCGAAAAGAAGGCAACGGACGGTCTCACTGAAGTCGGTGCCACGCTGCTCGGCATCGAGGTGGCCGAGCTCCTGCTCGCTGCCGGCGCCGCGGAGATCGCGGACCTTGCCGCATCCTGATCCACCGGCAGGCAGCCTCGGCGGCCGGCGCGTCCTGATCACCCGGAGCGCCGACCGTGCCGGCCCTCTGGCCGCGCTGCTCGGCAGCCTGGGGGCCGAACCGCTGGTCCTGCCGCTCATCGACTTTGAACGGGCCACGGACCAGCCGGCTCTCGATTCCGCCCTGGATACCCTGGCCGCCGGTGGCTTCGACTGGCTGGTGGTCAGCAGCATCACCACGGTGCGGATGCTCGTGGAAAAGGCGGCCGAGCGCGGGACCACGCCGGCTGCCCTGGTGCCGGCGGGAACGCACGTGGCCACGATCGGGCCGTCCTCCCGGCGGATCCTCGAGGCCGCCGGCATCCCCGTGGCCCTCGCCCCGGTGGACATCCAGTCCGCCGAAGGGCTTGTGGACCTCTGGAGCGCCGCCCCGGCGCGCGTGCTGTTGCCACAGGCGGACATCGCTGCGGTTGCCCTGCGCGATGGTCTGGCAGCCAAGGGGGCCGACGTCACTGCTGTTGTGGCCTACCGCACCGTGGATTACCCGGCCCGGCCGGAACTCCGCCTGGAGGCGGAACTGCCGTCCGCCGTCGGGGTCTCCCACCCTGGCGCTCCCCGCGAGCTCAGTCAGTCGCAGACCCGCAGGGAGCTCGACGCCGGGACGCTCGACGCCGTCGTAGCAGCCTCGCCGAGCGCCGCGCGGCGCATTGCCGCGACCCTCCTGCCGCTGGGCCGATGCCGTTTCGTCGCCATCGGACGGCCGACGGCGGCGGAGGCTGCCGCCCTCGGCATCCCGGTGGCAGCCACCGCCCAAGTCCCCACCCCGGACGGCATAGTGGTCGCACTGGGCACCGTATTTGCCAACGAAGGGAACACCCGATGAGCTTTCCGAACCACCGCCCGCGCCGCCTCCGCACCACGCCCGCCATGCGCCGGCTCACGGCCGAATACCGCCTGGCTCCGGCGGACCTGATCCTGCCCGCGTTCATCCGCGAAGGCCTCAGCGAACCGTTGCCCATTTCCTCCATGCCCGGGGTTGTGCAGCACACCACCGATTCGCTCAAGCGTGCCGCAGCGGAAGCCGTGGAACTTGGTGTGGGCGGCATCATGCTGTTCGGCGTTCCCGCAGTGCGTGATGCCCGCGGCACCGCGTCCCTGGATCCGGACGGCGTGCTCAACAAGGCCATCCGTGACGTCCGCGCCGAGGTGGGCGATGACCTGGTCATCATGGGCGACGTCTGCCTGGACGAATTCACGGACCACGGCCACTGCGGCGTCCTGGATGCCGACGGTTATGTGGACAACGATGCCACGCTGGAAATCTACGGCCAGATGGCCGTGGCCCAGGCCGACGCCGGTGCCCACGTCCTGGGGCCTTCCGGCATGATGGATGGCCAGATCGCCGTCATCCGCCAGGCCCTTGAGGAATCCGGCCACAAAAACACCGTCATCCTGGCCTACGCGGCCAAGTACGCCTCCGCCTTCTACGGCCCCTTCCGGGAAGCCGTGGACTCCCAGCTCAAGGGCGACCGCCGCACCTACCAGATGGACGCCGCCAACCGCCGTGAAGCCCTCCTCGAGGTGGAACTGGACCTTGAGGAAGGCGCAGACATGGTCATGGTGAAGCCGGCCATGAGCTACCTGGATATCCTGGCCGACGTCGCCGCCATGAGCCCCGTGCCGGTCTCGGCCTACCAGATCTCGGGTGAATACGCGATGATCGAGGCCGCCGCCGCCAACGGCTGGATCGACCGGCGGGGTGCCATCACGGAATCCATCCTCGGCATCAAACGGGCCGGCGCCAACACCGTGCTGACCTACTGGGCCTCCGAAGTCGCCGGCTGGCTTCGCGAATCCTGAGACGGCAGGGAATGTTTCCGGATGCTCCGTGGTTTGTATGCGTATGCATGAAAATAACGAGCCTTCCGTAACCGCTCCGTCAACCCCGGGAAATCCCACCGCCCCCGTCCCCGCGGACACCATCCTGCTGGGCGTCAGTACCTTCGGCGACGTCGACCTGTCTGCCGACGGCGCACCCAAGCACCACGCGGAGGTGCTGCGCCAGGTGGTGGAACAGGCCAAGGTGGCCGACGCCGTCGGACTGCACTCCTTCGGCGTGGGGGAGCACCACCGCAGGGACTTCGCCGTCAGCGCGCCGGACGTGGTGCTCGCAGCCATCGCCACGGCCACGGAGAACATCCGGCTCGGCAGTGCGGTCACGGTCCTGAGCTCGGACGATCCCATCCGCGTCTTCCAGCGCTTCGCCACACTCGACGCCCTCTCCAACGGCCGCGCCGAAGTGATCCTGGGCAGGGGTTCGTTCACCGAGTCCTTCCCGCTCTTTGGCTACGACCTGGGCGACTACGACGCGCTGTTCGAGGAGAAGCTGGACATCTATGACCGCGTGCGGTCCCAGAACCCGGTGAACTGGGACGGCCGGACCCGGGCATCGCTTCGGGGCCAGATGGTCTATCCGCACGTGGAAGGCCGACTGCTTCCCACGTGGATCGGCGTGGGCGGCTCACCCCAGTCCGTGGTCCGCACGGCCACCTACGGCTACCCGATGGTCCTGGCGATCATCGGCGGTCAGCCCGAGCGCTTCCGCCCCTATGCCGATCTGTACCGGCGCACCCTGGCCGAAGCCGGTAAGGATCCGCAGGCTCTGTCCGTCCACTCGCCCGGCTATGTGGCCGAGACTGACGAGCAGGCCCTTGAGGAGTACTACCCGCATTGGCTCGCCACCCGGAACAAGATCGGCGCGGAACGCGGCTGGGGACCGGCCGGGCGCGGCGAGTTCGAAGCCGCGGCCGACGAGGACGGTGCCCTGTTCGTTGGTTCCCCGGAGACCGTGGCGGCGAAGGTGGCCCGGCTCAAGGGCACCCTCGGTGCGGACCGCTTCGAGATGAAGTACAGCAGCGGCACGCTGCCCCACGAGCAGATGATGCGCTCCATCGAGCTGTTCGGTTCCAAGGTGGCGCCTCTCGTCGCAGACAAGCTTGCGGACATGCTCGCGGATCGCTGAGGCAGGCGGCCACTATATCCGGCGGCCTCTGTATCCGGAGCCCGCACATGGCGTGGCGCCGGATGCCACCGCACAGGATGGAAGAATAGGGGCATGACTCGTTCCGAAGCCCTCTTCGCCCGTGCCCAGACCCTGATGCCCGGCGGCGTCAACTCACCCGTCCGTGCCTTCGGCTCGGTGGGTGGAACCCCGCGGTTCATGGTTTCGGCCCAGGGTCCTTACCTGACCGACGCCGACGGCAAAGAATACGTCGACTTGGTCTGCTCCTGGGGCCCGGCGCTGCTGGGACACGCCCACCCGGCCGTCCTGGAGGCGGTCCACGCAGCGGTTGACCGCGGCCTTTCCTTCGGCGCGTCCACCCCGGACGAAGCCAACCTGGCAGCCATCGTCCAGGAGCGCGTGCCGGCCGCCGAACGCGTCCGCATGGTCTCCACCGGCACCGAAGCCACCATGACGGCAGTCCGGCTGGCCCGCGGCTTCACCGGCCGGAACCTCATCATCAAGTTCGCCGGCTGCTACCACGGCCACCTGGACGGGCTGCTCGCTGCTGCGGGATCGGGTGTTGCCACCCTGGCGCTGCCGGGCTCGGCCGGCGTCACCGAAGCCACTGCCGCCGAAACGCTGGTCCTGCCCTACAACGACCTCGCCGCCGTCGAAGCCGCCTTTGCCGCGCACGGGCCCAACATCGCGGCCGTCATCACCGAAGCCGCCCCCGCCAACATGGGCGTGGTGACGCCGGGGGAGGGCTTCAACCTGGGGCTGTCCCGCATCACCCGCGAGCACGGTGCCCTGCTCATCCTGGACGAAGTGCTCACCGGCTTCCGCACCGGCTACTCCGGCTACTGGGGGCTCACCGGCGGCGCTCCTGATGCAGCGGACCCGTGGACCCCTGACCTGCTCACCTTCGGAAAGGTCATCGGCGGCGGAATGCCGACGGCGGCCCTCGGCGGGCGTGCCGACGTTATGGACTACCTCGCGCCGCTCGGCCCGGTGTACCAGGCCGGAACGCTGTCCGGGAACCCCGTGGCCATGGCAGCCGGCGTAGCCACCCTGACGCACGCCACCCGCGACGTCTACTCATTTGTGGACGCCCGCTCGCTGGAGCTCTCCTCGGCACTGTCCGCGGCCCTGGACAGTGCCGGGGTGGACCATTCCGTCCAGTTCGCCGGGAACCTCTTCTCCGTGGCGTTCGGCACGTCCGCGAACGGCGTCCACAACTATGCTGACGCCCAGGCCCAGGAAACCTTCCGGTACGCGCCGTTCTTCCACTCCATGCTGGAATCCGGCGTTTACCTGCCGCCGTCGGTCTTCGAGGCCTGGTTCCTGTCGGCCGCCCACGACGACATCGCGATGAACCGGATCTTTGACGCCCTCCCGGCCGCCGCGAAGGCTGCAGCTGCCGCGACAGCCTAGCGCCGCCGTCGGCCGTTGACGGGCGCCCGCAACGGCTGAAGCAAGAAAATCCCCGCCTCCCGGACAAATCCCCGCAGCATGCGTGGGGGAAAAGTCCGGGAGACGGGGATTTTCTGTTGGTGCGCCTACAGCACGTCCGAAAGGAAGCCCTTCAGGCGGTCCGTTGCGGGCGCCGTGAAGATCTGCTCCGGCGGACCCGATTCGACCACGACGCCGGCATCCATAAACGTGACGGTGTCTGAGACGTTGCGGGAGAAGCCCATTTCGTGGGTCACCACCACCATGGTCATGCCGCCCTTGGCGAGGTCGGTCATCAGCGCCAGGACGCCCTTCACCAGTTCCGGGTCAAGCGCGGAGGTGGCCTCGTCAAAGAACATCACCTCAGGCTTCATGGCCAACGCACGGGCGATTGCAACGCGCTGCTGCTGGCCGCCGGAGAGGTTGGCCGGGCGGGCATCAGCTTTGTGCTTGAGGCCCACCAGGTCCAGCTGCTCCAGGGCTTCGGCGCGCGCCTGCTCGTTGGAGAGCTTCCGGAGCTTCCGCAGCGCGAGCGAGACGTTGTCCAGCACGGTCTTGTGCGGGAACAGGTTGAACTGCTGGAACACCATGCCGATCCGCTGGCGCAGCTCGTCCGGGTTGTCTTTCAGGACCGACCGGCCATCCAGCAGGATGTCGCCCTGGTCCGGTTCGATCAGCCGGTTCATGACCCGCAGGAGCGTCGACTTGCCGGAGCCGGACGGGCCGATGACCGAAGCCGTAGTGCCCTTCTCCACGTGGAGGTCGATGCCGCGGAGCACATGGTTATGCCCGAACGAAAGGTGCAGGTTCTTGCCGGTCAGGGTGCCGGAAGTAAATTCCGTCATGCCTGTGCCCCCTTGCCGATAGGTGCCGCCAGCTCGTCCGGTTCCTTCTTCTCCGGCCGGCCGGTACGGAGCCGGTTGTCGATGAAGTTCACGAAGTGTGTCAGCGGCACGGTCAGGATCAGATACAGAACGCCGGCGGCCACCAGCGGCGAAAGGTTCCCCGTGTTGGCCATGGCATCGTTACCGATCCGGAAAATCTCGCGGTCGGAGGCTGCCAGGCCCAGCACAAACACCAGGGAGGAATCCTTCAGCAGCGAGATGAACTGGTTCACCAAGGCAGGCAGCACGCGGCGGATGCCCTGTGGCACCACCACCAGGCGCATGGACTTGCCGTAGCTGAACCCCAAAGCGCGCGAGGCCTCCAACTGGCCCTTCTCCACGCTCTGGATACCGGAACGGAAGATCTCGCCGATGTAGGCGCCGGCGATCAACGTCAGAGCCAGGATCCCGAGCGGATAGGGGTTCCGGTTACCGGTGAGTTCCCGAGCGATGGGGCTGAGCCCAATACCGATCACCAGGATGACCAAAATGGCGGGCAGGCCGCGGAACAGGTCGGTGTAGATCCGAGCTGCCCAGCGGGCCACGGGATTCCGGGAAATGCCCATCAGCGCGAGCAGTAGCCCCAACAAGGAGCCGAGGATGCCCGAGGCCAAGGCCAGGATCAGGGTGTTGGGCAAGCCCACCGTGAGAAGGGAAGGAACGACTTTCGCCATTTCCTCCCAGTTGAGGAACGTTTCACCCAGCTGGTCCAGGAGATCCATAAGCGGTTAAGCCCAGATCAGCTCTGGGGAGCCGGAGCAGCTTTGCTTCCCGGCTTCCAGTCGGCGGGGGCCTCGCGGTCCGGGTACCATTCCTTGGTCAGCTTGGACCAGGTGCCGTCAGCAATTACGGCATCAAGGCCGGAGTTCAAAGCGTCGATCAGAGCCTTGTTGTCTTTGTTCACGGCGTAAGCGGTGAAGTTCTGGGTGTTCACAACAGACTCGGCGATGACAGTTCCGTCGCCGTCCTTCACCTGGCCGGTGGCCTGCTGCGAGGGTGCCACCCAGGCATCGATCTGGCCGTTGCGCACGTTGGCGTACACGGTGGCGTAGTCCGGGAAACGGACCGGCTCGAGCTTCAGGGTGTTGGTGACGTAGTCGTCCTGGACAGTGCCCTGGACAACGCCGATGCGGACATTGGCATCCAGGTCTGCGAAGCCCTTGACGTCGCTGTCGGTCTTGGCAACGACAGCCATAAAGCCGAAGTCGTAGCCGTTGGTGAAGCCCACGTTGGCGCGGCGGGCGTCTGTTGTGGAGATCGAGGACGATCCCACATCGAACTGCTTGGTCTGCACCTGGGAGAGCAGCGCCGAGAAATCGGTGGCTACGAATTCAACCTCGAGGCCAAGCTTTCCGGCAACGGCGCGCAGCAGCTCGTTGTCGTAGCCGGTGAACTTGCCGGCCGGGTCGATGAAGATATTCGGCGGCGCGTCGGAGAGTGTGCCAACTTCCAGCTTGCCTTCGGTGTTGAGGCCCAGCTTGGTCTTGTCGATCTGGTCCAACGGCGTGACGTCGGCGGTGGTGTACTTGTCCAGCGTCTGCTGGTCGCTGCCGGCGAGGGCATCTGTGGGCGTGCCGCTCGGCTGGGCCGTTCCGCTACCGCAGGCGGCCAGCGAGACAGCAAGGGCAACCGCGACGGGAACGCTGGTCAGCCACTTCATGGCTTTGGTCTTCATGAGGAAGTCACTTTCATCAGAGTCATAAGTTCAACCGGGCCTAAGGCTGCGCGTGTGGCGTCTGGCGCCTTGCTCCCAACTGCCGGCCGGCCGGGCGGGATTACCGCTGAACTTAATCTTCTCATTTCCGGCTTTCAGTGCTTCCAGACGAATAAAGTCATGTTCCAAGGCGCGGTTAGCCGAATAAAGGAACGAATGAAACTATTCCTGAACATCTGATGAATGAATGCTGCCCTTGCGGCCGAATCTGAGGGTTCCGACGGCGGCAGTCCGCGGTTCCGCCCTAATTGTGAGTTAGCTCTCAGCTAGAAGTCGCCGCTGGCGTCTTCCGGGGGGAGGACGGGCCATTCGCCTTCGATCACGGCGGCGGGCTTAGTCTTGCGCAGGTAGTTCTGGAAGTCCGCCGCTTGGCTGACAGCCCAGTCCTTTTGCAGTTCGTGAAGCTGGCTGGCCGGCATCTTGAGCTTAGGGAACTTGATGGCCATGGCATCCAGCATCCGGAGCGTGGCCAAAGCGTCCGCGGCCGACGTGTGGGCATTGTCCAGCGTAATGCCGTATTCCTCACACAAAGCGGTCAATGTGCGCTTACCCTTGCGGTAACGGTCCACCTGCTTGTTCATGATGAACGGGTCCAGGACGGGGAAGCGGCTCAACTGCCGGACGCCGTAGCGGGCGGACTCGGCGGCCAGGACGGTGAAGTCGTAGCTGGCGTTGAAGGCAATGACCGGAATCCCGGCGTCGAACAGGTCCTGCAGGACAGTTGCGAGCTCTCCGGTGACTTCATGGGCCGGCCGTCCTTCACGCCGGGCCTGCTCCGTGGTGATGCCGTGGATATCGCTGGCGTCGGTAGGGATTTCGACACCGGGATCGGCCAGCCATTCGTGTTCGGTGATGACGTCCCCCTTGTGGTCCACCACGGTGACCGACGCCGTGACGATCCGCGCGGCACGCGAATTCCGTCCGGTGGTTTCGAGATCGAAGGCTGCGCGGGGGAGGGTGTTCCAGGAGGTCATGCTTCAACGCTACCGGCCAGCACCGACAGGATCCGCCAACGCCACTGCCGGTAACCTTGAGGTATGCGGACTGAGTACATTGAGGCGGTGCTCGCGCTGGTCGAGCTGGTTCCACCCGGCACCGCACTGGCCTACGGTGATGTGGCCGAGCTGCTGGGGTCCGGCGGTCCGCGGCAGGTGGGCCACGCCATGAGCCACTACGGCAGCCAGGTCGCGTGGTGGCGCATCCTCAAAGCAAGCGGCCAGGGTCCGGAAGGGCACGAGGCCGAAGCCCTCCGCCACTACCTGCAGGAGGGGACGCCCCTGCTCGGCAACCACGATGCTTTCCGGCGCACCGGCGAAGGCAAATGGCGGGTGGACCTGATGGCAGCACGCTGGGCACCGGGCGAGGAAGACTTCGACCGGATCGACGCCATTGCGGAGCAGCTGGAGCGGCGGCTGCATAGATTGTCGGTGGCTGATGATGAAATGTCTGTGTGACCGTAACAATCCCCGATGTTGATACCGCCGAGTCCGCACCCACGTCAGCCAGGCCCGCGTCCGCAGCCGGACGATCCGGCGAAACGGGCCTGCGGCTTCTCCCGCCGCGGCAACTGCACGCCGATGTCCCGGCGTTGTCTGCGGACCAGCGCGACGCCGTCGACGTGCCCCACGGCTCAGGGCCCGTCCTGGTTCCCGGCGCACCGGGAACCGGAAAATCAACGATCCTGATCGAAGCCGCCGTCCGTAGGGCCCTGCAGGACGGCGTGGACCCGGAGCGGATCCTCATCCTGGCACCCGGACGCCTCGCCGCCGACTCACTCCGCGACCGCTTCACCGCACGGCTGGACCGCAGTCTGAGCACCATACCGGCCCGGACCTGGGCAGCCTATGCGTTTGACCTGATCCGCCGGGCCAAGGCTGAGGGAATCCTTCCGCTTCCGCGCGCGCCGCGCCTCCTGTCCGGCCCGGAACAGGACCTCATCATCCGCGAACTCCTGGAGGGCCACCGGTTGCCCGGACTGGAACTTCCGTGGCCTGCGGACCTGGAAGCGGCACTGGAGACGCGCGGCTTCCGCCACGAGGTACGCCAACTCTTCGACCGGATTATCGAATCCGGCCGGACCGCCGGTGACCTGGAGGAGCTGGGCCACCAGTGCGGCCGGCCCGACTGGATCGCCGCGGCGGCGCTATACGCCGAGTACCGGGACGTCCTGGACCTGCGCATGCCGGAGGCCTTCGACCCCGCCGGCATCATCACCACGGCACGGCAGATCTTCCAGGACGAGCCTGACTTCCTGGCCTCGGAACGGGATCGTCTTCAGCTCGTGTTGGTGGACGATGTGCAGGAGGCGAACCCTGCCGTGTTCGAACTGCTCGCCGATATCGCCGCCGGCAAGGACTGCTATGTCGCCTACTCTCCGGACACCGTTGTGCAGGGCTTCCGTGGGGCCCGACCCGACCTCGTCGCTGAGCTGCCGCGCCTGCTTTCTGCGACAGCCGGCGTCATCGAGCGGCCGCTGTGGCACACCCATCGGCACGCCCCGGCCATTGCCGAGGCCTGGCTCGGCGTCGCGGGCCGGATCTCGCAGCGTGGGGGCGGCCAGCTGGCCAGGCGGCTCAAGCAGCCCGAACCCCTGGCCGGAACCGCGCACGGGCCCACCGCCGTCGTCGAACCCCAGCCGCAGTCCGCCGGCACGGTGGAAGCACACTTGGTACCGTCCCCGGTCCACGAACTCCGGTACGTTGCCCAGCGCATCCTGGACCAGCACGTCAACCATGGCCGCGACCTGGCCGAGATCGCCGTGATTGTACGTAACGGCGGCCAACTCGGTGAGCTGCAGCGCTACCTCGCGGGCCAGGGGATCCCGGTCCGTGTCCCGGTAGCCGAGTCCGCGGTCCGCGATGAAGTGGCCGTGCGCCCGCTGTTGGACGCCTACGCCATAGCCCTGGATCCCGAGTTGTTGACTCCGGAAGCCGCCGTTGCGCTGCTGACGTCGCGCATCGGGGGTGCCACGTCCATTGAATTGCGCCGGCTCCGCCAGTCGCTGAGGCGGGAAGAGCTGCTGGGCGGCGGCGGACGGACCAGCGACGCGCTGCTGGTTGAAGCATTGCTGGAGCCCGGCGCCCTGGGGACGCTGGGCCTGGAAGGCCGTTCCGCGCGCCGGACCGCCCGCATGATCCAGGCAGGGCGGAGCGCAGCCGCCGAGCCCGGCGCCAATGCCGAGACCGTGCTCTGGGCCCTGTGGCACTCCACCGGACTGGCCAACGCATGGACCGAATCTGCCCTCACCGGCGGTTCCCATGGAGCCCGAGCCGACCGGGACCTTGATGCCATGATGGCGCTCTTCCATACAGCCGAGCGCTACGTGGACCAGATGCCGGGCGCCGGGCCGGAGCAGTTCCTTGAGTACCTCCTGAACCAGGAGTTGCCGATGGATACCCTGGCCGCGCGGGCCCAGGTGGACGACGCCGTCGAGCTGATGACCCCGGCCAGTGCTGCCGGGCGGCAGTGGCCGGTGGTCATTGTGGCGGGGCTGCAGGAAGGCGTCTGGCCCAATACCCGGCTACGCGGTGAGCTGCTGGGCAGCAGCCTGTACGCTGACGCCGTCGAGCATGGGGTCAGCTATGCATTGCAGCTGGACCCGCTGAGCCGGCTGCGGGAAATCCGCTACGACGAACTCCGGAGCTTCTCCACGGCCGTTTCCAGGGCCTGCGAGATGCTGATCTGCACCGCTGTTTCGTCCGAGGACGACCAGCCGTCGTCCTTCCTCGACTATGTGGCGCCGCTTGAGCCGGGCGTCGAGGGCAGGGGCTTCACGCCGGTGGAACGGCCCATGACGCTGCGTGCCCTGGTGGCCGAACTGCGGCAATACGCGCAGCTGGATGGAAAGTATGAGCCCGAAGCCGCCGAGGCCGCCAGGGTCCTGGCCGGACTTGCCGCCGCGGAACCGGCGGTCCCGGGAGCGCATCCGGACAGCTGGTGGGGCCTGCCTCCTTTGACGACGTCGGAACCGGTTGTCCCGCCCGGAGGGACGGTTTACGTCTCGCCGTCGAAGGTGGAATCCGTGCAGAAATCACCGCTCGACTGGTTTGTGCAGGCGGCCGGCGGAGAGGCCGCCACCGACTTCGCCCGGAGCCTGGGCACCCTGGTGCACGCCATCGCGCAGGACCTGCCGGAAGCCTCCGGGGGCGAGTACGTCGCCGAACTCATCCGCCGGTGGCCAACCCTGGGGATGAAGGACAACTGGGAAGGCAAACTCGACTTCCAGCGTGCCGAAACAATGGTGCGCAAGCTCGCCCAGTACGTCCTGGTGATGCGGAGCGAGGGCCGGAGCCTGCTGGGCGTCGAGCAGGACTTTGAGGTCCGGCTGTCCGATGTTCCGCCGGCGGACACCGGGACGGACGATGCCGAGTCCGTCGGAGATTTGGCCGGCGGGACCGACCTTCCCCGCGCCGCCGTGCTCCGCGGCCAGGTTGACCGGCTGGAGATCGACGCCGAAGGAAGGCTCGTCATTGTGGACCTCAAGACGGGCAAAAGGCAGCCTGGCAAGGCAGAGCTGTCCCGCCATCCCCAGCTGGGTGCCTACCAGGCGGCGGTCCTGGCGGGCGGTTTCGCCGATGTACACGGAATGCCCGGCTCAGCAGGGCCCAACACGGTAGTACCGGGCTCACCTTTGCCGGGCGGCGCCGTGCTGGCGCAGCTCGGTACGACAACCAAAAGCCCTGGCGTCCAGCAACAGGATCCCCTGGAGGCCCAGGACAACTGGGCGCTGGACATGGTCACCGATGCGGCCGCGGTAATGTCCGGCAACAGCTTCGAAGCCAGGCATGACCCGGCAAAGAGCAGCCACGGGGGGCACGGCTGCAGGCTCCCTGAAGTCTGTCCGCTCTGTGTCCGCGGAAAGCAGGTCACCGAATGAGCCAGCCCCACGTTCCAGGGCCCCTGTTCAGCCCTGAGCAGCTGTCCAGGCTGTTGGGTGAAAAGAACACGCCGACGCCCGAACAGTCCGCCATCATTTCCTCACCCCTGGCTCCCCGGCTGGTGATCGCGGGGGCGGGCTCCGGCAAGACCGCCACCATGGCCGACCGAGTCGTCTGGCTCGTTGCCAACGGCTGGGTCAGGCCTGAGGAAGTCCTGGGCGTTACGTTCACCAGGAAGGCAGCAGGCGAGCTGGCCACGCGGATCCGGGCCAAGCTGGCGGCACTGCAGCGGGTCGCTGCCCAGGACACACGGCACGAAGTGTTCCCCGAGGGGCTGCTCAGCAGCGACGCCCTGGAGCCCAAGGTGTCCACCTACCACTCATTTGCTAGCGGCATTGTTTCTGACTACGGGCTGCGGCTGGGCGTGGAACGCGACGTTGTGCTGCTCGGCGGGGCCCAGGCCTGGCAGCTCGCCAGCGAAGTGGTGGAAGCGTTCGACGGCGAGTACAGCCACTTCAAGGCAGCCAAGTCCACGCTGGTCAAGGCAGTCATTCAGCTGGCGGGGGAGTGCGCAGAGCACCTGCAGGAACCGGCCGACGTCGAGGCCTGGCTTCTGGCGCGACTCGCTGAGTTTGAAGAACGTCCCTACGTGGCCGGGGCGAACAAGAACGCCCCCCAGGCAGCCGGTGAACTGGCCGCGATGCTGCGCACCAGGGCAAGCGTGGCTGACATGGTGGGCCGCTACGCCGCCGCCAAGAAGTCACGGGGGGCATTGGACTTCGGCGACCTGGTGGCACTTGCGGCCCGTGTGGCCCGGGAAATCCCCCTTGCTGCGGACATGGAACGCCAGCGCTACAAAGTGGTGCTCCTGGACGAGTTCCAGGACACGTCGTATGCCCAGTTGGTCCTGTTTTCGCGGCTTTTCGGCGAGGGCCACGCGGTCACCGCCGTGGGGGACCCCAATCAGTCGATATACGGCTTCCGGGGTGCTTCGGCAGGTCAGCTCTTCCACTTTGTCCGTGAATTCCCTGTCCGCGTGGACGGGGACGACGGGTCGGGACGCTTCACGCTGGCCCCTACGTCGTACCTCACGACGGCGTGGCGCAACGGCCGGGCCATCCTGTCCGCCGCCAACATCATGTCAGAGGCCTTAGGGCGCGCCGAGGCGCAGAAGGCCCCTGCCGGCAGCGCCGGTGTGGGCGCCGCCGCGGAAAGCATCACCCAAGCGGGCACCGCCGCGGCAGGTGCAATGCCCGCGGGCACGGCTACCGCGGCGGCGACTGTGCCGCCGCTGCAGCCCAGTCCCTTCGCAGTGGATGGACTCGTGGTACTGGGCCGCTTCGGCACAGACCTCGACGAAGCCGCCGCCCTTGCCGAGGACGTCATGAGGTACCGGGTCACGGACTTTGAACGTGAGGCCGACGGCACACCGGTGCCGCCGGCACTGGCTGTCCTGTGCCGGCGGCGCGCCCAGATGGAAACCATCCGGCGTGAGTTCGAGGCGCGGGGGATTGCCTACGAAATCGTGGGGCTCGGCGGACTGCTCGACACTCCCGAGATCGTTGATCTGGTGGCCACGCTCCGGGTGCTTGCCGATCCCGGACGCTCGGACTCCCTGATGCGCCTCCTGGCCGGCGCACGCTGGCGGATCGGGCCAGCAGACCTGATGGCCTTCCGAGACTGGTCCAGCCACCTCGCACGCCGTCGCGGCCGCCCCGCCGGCACGGCCACGCCGGAGGACGGGGCCGCCGACGCGTCCGACGAGGCCGTCATCGAAAGCGACCTGACGGACGGTGCCAGCCTGGTTGAAGCGCTGGACTGGCTGCCACGCGAAGATTGGACCTCTTCCAACGGTCGGTCGCTGACCGAAGTGGCCCGCGACCGCCTCGGCAGGCTCTCGACGGAACTCAGGCAGCTGCGCGGCTACCTCGGGGACGACCTCACCACCCTGCTCGGCGTAGTGGAACGCGCCATGTTGCTCGACATCGAAGTGGCAGCACGCCCGGGAACCAGCATCCACCAGGCCCGCCGAAACCTGGACGCCTTCCAGGACGCGGCGGCCGGCTTCCTGCGGACCTCGCACCGGGTGGACATCCTCGCCTTCCTTGCCTGGCTGGAAGCTGCCGCGGCCGAGGAAAACGGCCTCGAAGCTCCGCCGTCGGATATCAACCGCGAGGCTGTACAGCTGCTGACCGTCCATGCGTCCAAGGGCCTGGAATGGGACGTCGTCTTTGTTCCGGGCCTCAACGCCGGCGCCTTCCCCAGCAACAAGGATTCGCGCTGGAGCAGTGGCGCGGCGGCCCTGCCGTGGCCGCTGCGGGGGGACCGTTCGGATCTGCCCCAATGGGATACTGACCAGCCGGACCAGAAAGGCTGGCTGGATGCCGAGAGGGACTTCAAATCAGCCGTCCAGGTCCATGGTGAGGGCGAGGAACGCCGTCTGGCATACGTGGCCTACACCAGGGCAAAGCACGTCCTCTGGGTCGCCAGCGCAGCATGGGTGGGCTCCAGGGCAGGCCGTGCCGAGATGTCACCGTTCCTCGCTGAACTGGAACAGCTTGTCGGCTCCGGCCCCAACACGGCCCCGGCGGACGCCGCGGAAATCTGTGCCGCCATGGTGCACCCGGCGTCAGTGGACGAAGCCTCCCTGCCTGAAAAGAGCCCGTTGACTAGCGAAACGGAGGTGGCCAGATGGCCCTATGACCCCCTCGAAGGTCCAGTTGATGCGCGGACCGGGGAACGCCTGCGGGTTGTTCCCGGCAGGCGACTGGCCATGGAGAGCGCCGCGGCACGCGTCCGGGCAGCCTTGGAGTCCTTGATTCCTGAGGACCCTGCGCCGATTCTTGAACCTGCATCCGCCAATGAGTCCGGGCCAAGGCTCCGGGCCAATGCGGCGGGCTGGGCCAGAGAAGCTGCCTTGCTGCTGGAGCGGCGGTCCAGGCGCGCCTCCGGGCAGAACGTTCATCTGCCCGGCCACATCTCTGCGTCCACGCTGGTGGATCTTGGCGAGGACCCGGCGGGGGTAGTGGGCCGGCTGCGAAGGCCTGTACCGCGTGAGCCCGGCATGTCGGCGAGAAAGGGAACGGCATTCCACGCCTGGGTTGAAGAGTACTTCGGCGCAGCTGGCATGCTGGATCTCGGCGAGGCCCCCGGCTCCGACGACCATATTGACGCCGCCTACGACCTCGACACCATGGTGGCCACCTTCAAAGCCTCGGAATGGGCCGACAGGTCACCGGCATTTGTCGAAGTGCCGGTGGAAACGCGCGTGGGAGACGTGGTGGTCCGCGGGCGCATCGACGCCGTCTTCCAGGACGCGGACGGGAGGTGGGACCTCGTGGACTGGAAAACCGGCCGCCGGCCCTCCGCTGCGCAGCTGCGGGCCAAGTCGGTGCAGCTCGCCGCGTACCGGCTGGCGTGGGCCCGGCTCAAGGGCGTGGCGGTGGACGACGTCAGGGCCGCCTTCTTCTATGTTGCGGACAACCAAGTGGTGCGGCCGCACGACCTGGGCTCCGCTGAGGAGCTCGAACAGATCGTGGCCGCCGCCCTCGATGTCACTGCTCCGTGATGTCACTGCTCCCTGAGGTCAGTGCTCGCTGGGGTCGGCGCCCTGACGTCTGGAAGCGCTCCCTGGTGTCAGTGCTTCCTGACTTCGACGATGCTGATGGCCGCGGTGGACGTGTCCTCGGCGGAGGGGCGTACTGACGGCTTGGCTGCCGGTGCTTCGTCTGCAGAGTCTTCGTCCGCCGGTGCTTCGTCGGACGGGAGGGGCTCGGCCGGGATAGGGCTGACTTCCACTGCGGGCACCACAGGAACCGGCTCCACCGACGGGACGGGCACGGGGACGACGGTCACCGCCGGAGCAGCGGCCACACCCACCGATTGGGAATGGGCTGCCGGGGACTGGGCGGCGTCGTCGGCCCGGGCAGCCGGGGCGGGCAGCGGCTCAACACTGATGGCCTGGCCGCCGTGCTCTTCGACGTCGGCCGCGAGGGTTTCCAGCATGCCTTCGGCTTCGGCAACCATACCCGCGTCGCCGGCAGCGATGCCCTTGACCAGGTATTGCGCCAACGCGAACTCGGCAGACAGGGCAGCCCGCCGTAGCAGGTGCTGGTCCGGGGCGTCGCGGCGGCTGCCGGTGTAACCGGCAAGAACTGCATCCACGAAATCCTGTTCGTTCGAGGCAACCAGCCAGGCGAAGTCGTCGGCGGGATCCCCGATCCGCAGGTCCGTCCAGCCCGTAACGGCCGTGACGCGGCCGCTTTCCACGAGCAGGTTGTCCTCATGGAGGTCCCCGTGGACAACGCACGGGTTGAACCGCCACAGCGAGACGTCTTCAAGGGCATGTTCCCAGCGGAGCAGCAGCGACGCCGGGATTTTTCCGGTGGTGGCCGCCTGGTCGAGCTCGTTGAGCCGGCGCTGGCGGAATTCGTTGGGCGTGTAGCTGGGCAGGTCGGCATTGCTGACCAGGGAGTGCGGAAGATCATGGATGGCCGCCAGCGCTGTCCCGATTTCCCGGGCGAGCGCGGCCGGACCCGCGGTGAGTTCTTCCACACTTTGCGTGCTCCCGGCCAGATGGGAGTACACAAAGGTGCTGAGGTTGCCAAGCCGGACGCTGCCGGCCACAGTGGGCATAAGGAAGGGCAGCTCGGCCCGGATGGCCGGTGCGAATGCCCGGAGGACGAGGAACTCCGTCTCGAGCCTGGCACTGGCTTCCGCATGCCGCGGGGACCTGACCCGCCACTGTTTGTCTTCCGAATCCAGCAGCAGCGCGGAGTCGAAATCCGCGGGATCGTCCGCAGCGGAGCTAACGGCGGTTGGGGTCAGCCCGGGGACTGCCGCGGTTGCCACGGCTGCCAGTTCGATCGGTTTTCTTCTCACCGTTCCACGGTAGATTGAGTGGCGTCCAAGACAACGATGTGCGGCGGCGAGTCTCCAGATATGCTGCAAAAGTTGGCTTCCGCACCCTGTCCGGACGCCCACGCCAGATGTCCCGCCGAATGTCCCGGCCGAATGTAAATTGTCAGTCCGAGTCAGTACGGTGGAAACATGAGTCATGCGGAGTCCGCTATACCGGCCTACCAGCCGCAGGCAGCCCAGCTGCCGGCCAACCACCTGTTCGATACCGTACTGCCGGTTCTCCCGGCTGCCGTGGACCGCGGCTCCGCTGACCGTGTCAGGCCAGGCATGGTTGAGGAATTGCTGGACAGCGAGCACACGCGGGCAGTGGTCCTTGCCGGGCGGCAGGCCCTGGTGCAGGGTAACCAGCTCCTGCTGCCCGCAGCCGCCCAGCTGCTGGCTGACGTGCGGGACGGTGGCTCAGCCCCGGAGCAGGTCATCTATCTTGGCGCCGCGCTGGACGGCTCGGACCTTACCGCCGGCACCGAAATGGTCCTTGTTGTCCTTCCCGAACCTGCCGAGCCAGGCACTGCCGGAATCCCGGGCAATTCGGAGTGGGCCGGCTTCCGTGACATCGCCGCCGTCCTGAACCCCACTGACACGGCGTTGTTCGTCGAGGCCAGCGCCATCGCCAACTGGCACGCTGGCCATACGCACTGCCCCCGCTGCGGGGCCCGAACTGCCGTGGAGGCCGGCGGCTGGGTCCGCCGCTGCCCCCAGGACAGCTCGGAACACTACCCCCGGACGGATCCGGCCATCATCGTCACGGTGGTGGGGCCGGACGGACGGCTGCTGCTCGGTGGAGGCGGACCGGTTGACGCGAAGAATTACTCCACGCTGGCCGGATTCGTCGAACCAGGCGAATCCCTGGAACAGGCCGTCGTCAGGGAAATCCACGAAGAAGTGGGCGTCCGGGTCACAGGATGCCAGTACTTGGGCTCGCAGTCATGGCCGTTCCCGGCCTCCCTTATGCTTGGATTTACCGCCATCACCGAAGACGCCGTGGCAAAGCCCGACGGCGTGGAGGTAACCCGTGCGCGCTGGTTCAGCCGGGAGGAACTCCAGGACGCCGTGCTTACCGGTGAAATCACCATCTCCAGCAGGCTGTCCATCGCACGCTCGCTGATTGAGCACTGGTATGGCGGCCGGATCATGGACCGCACGGACACCTGACTCCCGGAACAGGCATCACCATTGGCCAGACGCCAGCACGTGGCAGTCGCGACAACAACAGAGCAGCAGAAGTGACCACAGAGAATTTTGACAGTGCCGAGTCCCTTGAGGAACGAATCCTTGGGGGACTTGACGCTGAACAGCGCGAGGTCGCCAGCACGCTGAATGGGCCGCTGTGCGTCCTTGCCGGTGCCGGCACCGGCAAGACCCGGGCCATTACGCACCGGATTGCCTATGGCGTGCACTCAGGGGTGTACAGTTCCCAGCGGCTCCTCGCCGTGACGTTCACCGCCCGGGCCGCCGCGGAAATGCGCAGCAGGCTGCGGGACCTTGGCGTGGGCAATGTCCAGGCGCGCACCTTCCACGCCGCCGCCTTGCGGCAGCTGCAGTTTTTCTGGCCGCAGGCGGTCGGCGGCACGCTGCCCAACCTGCTGGACCACAAGGCCCAGATGATCGCCGAAGCGTCCCGCCGCCTGCGGCTCAGCACTGACCGCGCGTCCATCCGGGACCTCGCCTCCGAAATCGAATGGGCCAAGGTCTCCATGCTGACCCCTGCCAACTACCTGGAGAACGCGCAGGGCAGGGGAACCCCGGGCGGGTTCGACCTCACCGCCGTCGCCCGGGTCTTCCAGTCCTATGAGGACGTCAAGACCGACCGCAACGTCATTGATTTTGAGGACGTACTCCTGATCACGGTGGGGATCCTGCAGGAGGACCAGAAAGTCGCGGCCACCGTCCGCGAGCAGTACCGGCATTTTGTGGTGGATGAGTACCAGGACGTTTCGCCGCTGCAGCAGCGCCTCCTGGAGCTGTGGCTGGGCGGGCGGGACGAGCTGTGCGTTGTGGGCGATGCGAGCCAGACGATCTACTCGTTTACCGGCGCTTCGCCCAAACACCTGCTGGGATTCAAGGCCCAGTACCCCGAGGCTAATGTGGTGAAACTGATCCGGGATTACCGTTCCACGCCGCAGGTGGTCAAGCTGGCCAACGATCTCCTGGCCGCACGGCGTGGCGGCGGGCCGGTGGCCGATGCCGCCTGGGCGGCTCCGCTGCAGCTGGTGGCCCAGCGGCCGGCGGGGCCCGTCCCGCAGTTCACCGAGTGCTCCGACGATGAAGCCGAAGCCGCCACGGTCGCCATCAAGATCCAGAAACTGCTCGACGCCGGCACTCCGGCGAGCCAGATCGCTGTCCTTTTCCGCACAAACGGGCAGTCCCAGGCTTACGAACAGGCGCTCGCTGCGGCCGGGATCAGTTACCAGCTCCGTGGCGGTGAACGGTTCTTCGCCCGCAAGGAAGTGCGCGACGCCATCCTTCAGCTGCGCGCGGCGACCCGGGCCGTTGCTGAAACCGCGACGCCGGAACCGCTCGGCCAGCTGGTCCGCGATATCGTGGCCTCGCTGGGCTACACGGACGCCCCGCCCCATAACGGCGGCGCGCTGCGCGAACGCTGGGAGTCCCTGGCAGCGCTGGTGGCGCTCGCGGACGAACTGGTCCACGTCCGCGGCGAGCAGTTCAGTCTGGGTGACTTCGTTAATGAACTCCAGGAGCGGTCCCTCGCGCAGCATGCTCCCACTGTCCAGGGCGTGACACTGGCTTCGCTTCACGCCGCGAAGGGTCTCGAATGGGACGCTGTGTTCCTGGTGGGCCTCTGCGAAGGCCTGATGCCCATCTCCTTTGCGGACACACCCGAAGCCGTGGATGAGGAGCGCCGCCTGCTTTACGTGGGCATCACGCGTGCCCGCGAGCACCTGTCGCTTTCCTGGTCCACGGCACGCACGCCCGGCGGCCGGGCCAACCGCAAACCCTCCCGCTTCCTCGACGGGCTCCGGCCCAACTCGGTGGCCAGCTCCAGCGCCCGCGGAAAAGGGCTGGCGCCGCGCCGGAAATCGGCGGCCCCCGCCACCTGCAGGGTCTGCGGGAGCATGCTGGCCAGCGGCGCCGAACGGAAGGTGGGCCGCTGCAACGGCTGTCCTCCCAGTTACGAAGAACAGACGTTCGATGCCCTTCGGCAGTGGCGGAAGGAAATTGCGCTGGCGGCCGAGGTGCCGGCGTTTGTGGTCTTCACCGATGCCACGCTGACGGCCATCGCAGAGGCCAAACCGTCCACACTGGAGGAACTGGCGGCGCTGGCCGGCGTGGGTCCGTCCAAACTGGAACGCTACGGCGAAGACGTGCTGCGGGTGCTCGTCGAAAGTACCACCCTGTGACCCGCCGGCCGGCAGGACAGGACACCCTCCCCGTCACCACGGCGGACGGCTCACCGGTTGAAGTGCGGCGGTCGGCCCGCCGGACCAGGACCGTGGCTGCCTTCTGGGAGAACGGGACGGCCGTGGTGGCCATTCCGGCCCGGTTTACCGCCGCGCAGGAGTCTGAATGGGTGCACCGCATGCTGGAGAAGCTGCACCGCCAGGGGGAGCGGCGCTCCCGCAAAGGAAGTAAACAGCCAGCCACTGATACTGCCCTGGCTGCCCACGCCGCAGCCCTTTCGGCCCGGTACTTCGGCGGCAGGGCAGTCCCGACGTCGGTCCGCTGGGTCAGCAACCAGAACTCGCGCTGGGGCTCCGCAACGCCGTCGGAAGGATCCATCCGGCTCTCCGACAAGCTCCGGCCCATGCCGCAGTGGGTCATCGACTACGTCCTGCTGCATGAGCTCGCGCACCTGCTGGTGGCCGGGCACAACGCCGCGTTCTGGAAGCTGTTGGAGGCCTACCCCGACACGATGCGGGCCAAGGCCTTCCTGGAAGGCGTCTCGTTCGCCACCTCCCGGGGCCTGACCGCGGGCAGCAATGATTCAAACCCGGGCGACGCCGATTAGGCGTGTCTCCTAACCTTCGCCTAATGCTCGGGTCGAGCCGGGGAAAATGGTTGCTTCGCAGGGGGATCAAATGTCAGCCTCGAAGTGATCCCGTCGCCGGGGCGACGGGCAACAGGGAAAAGAGCACGGCATGGGACTCATCCATATCGACCTGTTCACCACGCTCGACGGCGTCGCGCAGGCGCCCGGCGGGCCGGACGAGGACGCTGACGGCGGCTTCGCGTTTGGCGGCTGGCAGGCGCCCCTCCTAGACGAAATCGTCGGCGAGCAGGTCGACTCCGGGATGGCGGGGATGGACGCGCTGCTGCTTGGGCGACGGACCTACGACATCTTCGCCGCATACTGGCCGGACGCGGACGGGGGAATTGCGCGGCTGTTCAACCGCCTCCCGAAATACGTGGCCTCGCGCCAATTGTCGGCCCTCGAGTGGGCCGACTCCACACTGCTGGGTCCTGATGTCGTCGCTGCCGTGCGCGAACTGCGCGACCGTCACGCGAACATCCACGTCGTTGGCAGTCTCGACTTCGTGCAGACCCTGTTCGCCGAGCGGCTCTTTGACCGGCTCACGCTGTGGGTGTATCCGATCCTCCTCGGCGGTGGAAAGAAGGTCTTCGCCGACGGGGTGGTTCCGACGAACCTCAGACTCATCGAGCCGGTCGTCGCCTCACCGAAGGGTGCGGTCCTGCAGCGCTACGCGCTCGCCGGTGGCACGCCTGGCGTCGGCGATATGTCGGCCAGCGACCAGGCAGGCTAGGTTGAAGCTGCGTTCCACGACGTAGGGCGCAACACCCTAGGCGCCGTCGCGCGAGTAGTTTGAGCGGTACCACGCCGTTGCCGAACGTCCGTGTCCCCTCGAGCCTGAGGTCCATCCGGACATCAGGGGCCTCGAACAGGGGCCGGCCCTGCCCCAGAACCACGGGATGGACGAGAATTCGGAGTTCGTCGATCAGGCCGTGCCGCATCGGCAGTGGGCCAGTAACCGGCCATCAGCTCATGGGTGACGCGCCCGAACATGAAGGCCCGGTAGTCCGGAACTGCCCGTTCAAGTGGCGGAGGAGTTCGTCATCCACCAGGTGCCAGCTGATGTCCCGGTCGATCGTCTCGAAGAATCCGTCCCAAGACACCGACATCATCAGGATGATCTTGCGCATTCGAACACCTCCAGTGGCGACGACAGGCGGCGCGGCCGCCGTCGTACCGTGCGGTCCGGCTAACCCTTGGGCTGCTCACCGTCGCCGGTGGGCTGGTCGCCGTCGTCACGGCCGTCGGAATCATCCTGCGGCGCGTTGTCGAAGCCGCCGCTCAGCAGCTTCTGCAGGGCGTCGTCCACTTCGCTGTCGCTGGCCTCGGCCAGCTGGCGGCGGCCACTGAACCCCTGCGGGTCATCGAGGTCCTCGGCGGTGGGGAGGAGGTCCGGGTGCTGCCAGATGGCATCGCGTCCGGCAATGCCCCGTTCGTCCTTCAGCGTGGCCCACAGCGTGGCAGCCTCGCGCAGGCGGCGGGGGCGCAGTTCGAGTCCCACCAGGGAAGAGAAAGCGTGTTCCGCCGGACCGCCGGTGGCACGGCGTCGCCGGACTGTTTCCCGGAGCGCACCGGCGGACGGCAGCAGCTTCTCTGTGGCCGAAGCGGTGAGCTCGTCCACCCAGCCTTCAACGAGGGCCAGGGCCGTCTCAAGTTTTTCAAGCGCCTGCTCCTGAGCAGGGGTCCGCTGCGGCATAAAGACACCCTGGGACAGCGCCTCCTGGATGCCTTCAGGGTTGCTGGGGTCCAGGTCGCGGGCCAGCTCTTCAATCCTGGAAGTGTCGATATGGATGCCGCGGGCGTAGGCCTCGATGGCGCCGAGCAAGTGGCCGCGCAGCCAGGGAACCTGGACAAACAGCCGCGCATGGGCTGCCTCGCGGACGGCCAGGAACAGCCGGATGTCGTTCTCCGGCAGGCTCAGGCCTTCCCCGAACTTGGTCACATTGGCCGGCAAGAGGGCCATTTCCAGGTCGGCCAGGGGAACACCGATGTCAGTGGAGCTGACTACCTCGGCGGACAGGGCGCCGATCGCCTGCCCCAGCTGCATCCCAAAGATCGCGCCGCCCATGTTCTGCAGCATGGACGAAGCCCCGCCCATCATGGACTTCATCTCTTCGGGCATCTGTTCGGTCATGGCGCTGGAGAGCGCGTTGGCGATGCTGTTGGCTACGGGCTCGGTCAGCCGCTTCCACGTTCCAAGGGTGGCTTCCACCCACTCGGCACGCGACCACGCACGGCCGATCAGGCCGGTGGCAGGCAGGTCGGTCACGGGATCGAGCCACAGTTCGGCCAGCCGCAGGGCCTCGTCGACTTCGCGGGTCTGCAGGGACGTGACGGACGGGTCGGCGCTGCTGGCGGCAACCCGGCGGGCGTTCTCGTGCGCGAGCTGCCAGTTGACGGGCCCTTCGGAAGGGGCGCTCATCATGGCCTGGACCTGGGAGAACATCTGGGCCAAAAGATTGGGGTCGTTCGGCAGGCCGGCTGCCTTTGCGAGTTCGGCGGGGTCGAAGTTTTCCATGCCCTTGCCGCCCATCAGGTTCTGCAGCATCTCGGTCAACGGATCCTTTGGCGTATCGTCGCCGTTGGACGGATTGAGTGGGTTGGAGGTCATGATCCCGCCGATCGTCGGTGTGACTGTTCACTTCACGGTACCCCGGGCAGGGGCGGCTGTCTGCCGGACAGGCGTCACGTTCGCTGTAGGCAAAGAGCTGGCCGGGGGCGGCACCGCGTAGTGTTGATTCAGTGACTACAACCCGCGGCGATCATCCGCAAGAGGACCACGCTCCAGAGCTCGACGCCGGCACCACAGCGAGTGCCGCAGCGCCCGGAACAGGTGTAGCCGGCCCCCCGCCAACAGGGCAGAATGCCCCCCGCAGCTCCCCGCCGGGGGACCGGCGGGTGTCCGTGATGATGCTTTCCGGCGTCCTGGCGCTGGGTCTGGGGATCGCGGCCGTCACCGTCCCGGTGCCTTATGTTGTGGAATCCCCCGGACCCACCTTCAACACAATCGGCCAGAGCCAGGGCAGCCCTGTCATCAGCGTGACGGGCCACGAAACCTATCCCGCCAAGGGAAATCTGGACCTGACCACCGTTTATGTCGATGGCGGCCCCAACGGCCCGGTGAGCGTCCTGGGTGCCTTCACCGCCTGGCTGGACGGGTCCAAGTCCGTTCACCCGGTGGAGCTGCTTTACCCCAGTGGCACCACAAAGGAGGAGGCCGACGAGCAGAGCTCCGTGGCCATGACGTCGTCGCAGGAGAATGCGGTGGCATCAGCACTCAAGGAGCTCGACATTCCCTTCGGCCAGCAGCTCCAGGCCGCGGGGCTGCCCGGTGGTTCGCCGTCCGCCGGCAAGGTTGAAAACGGCGACATCTTCGAATCGATCAACGGCAAACCCATCACATCGCTCGCCGTGGTGCAGGAGGAACTGGCCGCCGGCCAGGGAGCACCGGCCACCCTGGTGGTGCAGCGCGCAGGGGAATCCGTCACACAGACCATCACCCCCATGAACAACGGTGCGGGCCGCTACATTCTCGGAGTCATGCTCAAGTACCTGTTCACGTTTCCGTTCGACGTGAAGATTTCACTGGACAAGGTTGGCGGACCCAGTGCCGGGCTGATGTTTTCGCTTGGCATCATCGACACCGTGACGCCGGGGGACCTGACAGGCGGCAAACATGTCGCCGGAACGGGGACCATCACCCCCGACGGCACCGTAGGTCCCATCGGCGGCATCCGGCAGAAGATGCTGGGCGCGCGTGCCGGGGGAGCCACCGTATTCCTCGCCCCGGCAGAAAACTGCGACGAAGTTGTGGGCCATGTGCCGGAGGGACTGCAGGTGCTCAAAGTGGAGAACATCGCAGAGGCGCGTCACGCCGTCGAACTCGCCGGATCCGGGCAGGACCCGGGCGCTTTGCCGGTCTGCGCCAGCAACTAGACTGAGGCCAGGAACTAAGCTTTACCGCCACTCGTGGCAGATATGACGGACGTTGCCACACGCTTGACCGGTGCCGGACGTCAACCGCACGCACGCTTCTCATGTAAACCTGACGACCAGCTATGAGGTACCGAGTTTGTCCCGTCCTACCAGCCCCATCCCGCCCGGAAGACCCCCCTCGCGACGCGGGGCCCTAACGCCCACGCTGATTGTTGTTGCCATCGCAGTGGTGGGCTTCATCTTCTTCGCCAACGTATGGACTGACGTCCTCTGGTACCGGCAGCTCGGCTACTTCGAAGTGTTTGTGACAGAAAACCTCTCGCGGATCGGGATCTTCCTCGCCGGCTTCGCGCTTATGTTCCTGGCCGTCTTTTTTGCCATCCGGGTTGCCTACCACGCACGGCCCGTGTACGCGCCGGACTCCGAGATGCGCGACAACCTGAATCGCTACCAGGCCCAGCTTGAACCGGTCCGCCGCGTCGTTATGGTGGGCCTGCCCATCCTGTTCGGACTGTTCGCGGGCAGCGCCGCGGCCAGCCAATGGCAGAAAGTGCTGTTGTTCTTCAACCAGGAACCGTTCGGCCAGAGCGATCCTGAGTTCGGCCTGGACATCAGCTTCTACCTCATGACCCTTCCGTTCCTGGGATTCGTCACAGGCTTCCTGATCAGCGTGGTTGTGGTGGCCGGCATCGCCGGAATCCTCACGCACTACCTCTACGGCAGCATCCGGCTGATGGAACGCGGCGTGTTCACCAGCCGCGCGGCACAGATCCACCTCGCGGTAACCGGCGCAGCCTTCCTGATCCTGCTCGGCGCAAACTTCTGGCTGGACCGCTACGCCGCCCTGCAGGGTAACGGCGGGCGCTGGGCCGGTGCACTGTATACGGACGTGAACGCCGTGATCCCCACCAAGGCGATCCTCGCCGTGGCGGCAGGCTTGGTGGCCATCCTCTTCATCGTTGCGGCGGTCATCGGCCGCTGGCGCCTGCCGGTCATCGGCACGGCCATGCTGATCATCACCTCGATCCTGGCCGGCGGCGTGTACCCGTGGGTTATCCAGCAGTTCCAGGTGCGGCCTTCCGAGCAGACGTTGGAGAAGGACTATATCCAGCGCAACATCGAAATGACTCGGGCGGCATACGGCCTGGACCAGATTCAGGTGGACCGCTATGACGCGACGAACACTGCCAGCACCGGGGCGCTGGCCCCGGACGCCCAGACCACGGCCAACATCCGGCTCCTGGACCCCAACCTGATCTCCGATGCGTTCTCCCAGCTGGAGCAGTACCGCCCGTACTACCAGTTCCCGGAGGCACTGAACGTCGACCGCTACGAGGTTGACGGCAAGATCCAGGACACGGTCATCGCCGTGCGCGAGCTGAACCCGGCGAACGTTGCCACCAACCAGCAGGGCTGGCTCAACCAGCACGTCGTCTACACCCACGGCTACGGCGTGGTGGCGGCCAAGGGCAACAAGTTCACCGTCGACGGCAAGCCGGAGTTCCTCCAGTCGGGTATCCCGTCCACCGGTGTACTTGGCGATGACTCCACCTACGAGCCGCGGATCTACTTCGGCGAAGACTCCCCGGAGTACTCCATTGTCGGGGCGCCTGCGGGATCACCGCACCGCGAACAGGACAGGCCTTCCGGCAAGGAAGGGGACGGGGAAACCCAGTACACCTTCACCGGCAACGGCGGGCCCAACGTGGGCAGCTTCTTCAACAAGGTCCTGTACTCCATCAAGTTCCAGTCCTCGGACCTCCTCCTCTCCGACGGAGTTAACGCAGAATCCCAGATCCTGTACGACCGCAGTCCGCGTGACCGCGTGGAGAAGGTTGCCCCGTACCTCACCGTTGACGGCAACTCCTATCCGGCCGTTGTTGACGGCCGCGTCAAGTGGATCGTGGACGGGTACACTACCAGCCAGTACTACCCGTACTCGCAGCAGGAGCAGCTCTCGGCTGCCACCGCGGACTCCCAGACCACTTCAGGCCGGACGGTTGCCCTGCCGAACAGCTCGGTGAACTACATCAGGAACTCGGTCAAGGCCACGGTCGACGCCTATGACGGCTCGGTGACCCTCTATGCATGGGACGATCAGGATCCCGTCCTGAAGGCCTGGCAGAAAGTTTTCCCCGCGTCCGTGAAGCCGTACTCGGAGATGTCCGGCGATGTCATGAGCCACGTCCGTTACCCGGAAGACCTGTTCAAGGTGCAGCGGGAGCTCCTGGGCCGCTACCACGTCACGGAACCAGTGAGCTTCTACAAGAGTGACGAAGTATGGAGCGTGCCGAACGATCCCACCGTGGATACGGAAGTCAAGCAGCCGCCGTTCTATATGTCACTGCAGATGCCTGACCAGGAAAAGCCGGCCTTCCAGCTCACCTCATCCTTCATCCCGCAGATCGTTAACGGCACTGCCCGGAACGTCCTCTATGGCTTCCTGGCCGCCGACTCTGACGCCGGAAACGAGAAGGGCGTCAAAGCTGAAAGCTACGGCAAGCTGAGGCTGCTGCAGATTCCGCCGGAAACACAGGTTCCCGGGCCAGGCCAGGCCCAGAACAAGTTCAACTCCGATCCTACGGTGTCCCAGGCCTTGAACCTTCTGCGGCAGGGTGCCTCCGAAGTGCTCAACGGCAACCTGCTGACACTGCCTGTGGGCGGCGGCATCCTGTATGTCCAGCCGGTTTACCTCAAGTCGACCGGTGAGACGTCCTACCCCACCCTGCAGCGTGTGCTGGTGGCCTTCGGCGACAAGGTCGGCTTTGCGCCGACCCTCGACGGAGCCCTGAAGCAACTCTTCGGCGGCGACTCCGGCGCTGCCGCGGGCGACTCCGGCAACACCGGCCAGACCCCGCCTGTTCCTGGCACAACACCGCCGGTGAGTGCAGGTGCCCAGGCTGACCTGAAGGCCGCGCTGGATGAGGCCAACGCCGCCATCAAGGCGGGCCAGGCAGCCCTGGCGGCTGGCGACTTTGCAGCCTACGGGGAAGAGCAGAAGAAGCTCGCGGCGGCCCTGCAGAAGGCTATTGACGCCGAGGGCAAGATCCCGGCGCCGGCCCCTGAGGCGACGCCATCGCCCGAGGCGACACCGTCGCCGGAAGCCACGCCGACGGCGACGCCCTCGCCGGCGGCCAGCAACTAAGGCGTTTGACCCAGCGAGACGCACATCACGCCACCAGGATTTGGCCTCCCGTTCACCGGACGGTAGAGTTGATCTTGCGACGCGGGGTGGAGCAGTTCGGTAGCTCGCTGGGCTCATAACCCAGAGGTCACAGGTTCAAATCCTGTCCCCGCAACTGGCGAAAAAGTCCGGATTCTGGAAACAGAATCCGGACTTTTTGGTTTAAGCGGACCCGTCCCAGGCACCCAACCTCGGCGTCGTGGGGACCCTCAATCACGATTGGTTTTTACCTACTCCAAAGTACGGTAGTCTTGATCTTGCGACGCGGGGTGGAGCAGTTCGGTAGCTCGCTGGGCTCATAACCCAGAGGTCACAGGTTCAAATCCTGTCCCCGCAACCATGTAGAAGACCCCGACCGGCATTACGCCGGTCGGGGTCTTCTTTTGCCCGATTACTCCTGGTTCCTAGTATTCTCGTTCGCAAAGCCCTTTGAGCACCTGGTCAGTCATTCTCGAGAGGAATGTTGTTCGATGTCCACACCCACGAAGAAGCCCGGCTCCTCGACGGGCAAGAGATCCAGACTCTACTGGGGTGTTCCTGCCGCTCTCGTAGTGCTGGTGCTCGTGGTGCTGCTGGCCAAGTGGATGACCGGCCTTCCGGCGGTGGCCTCGTTCCTGGCTGATTATCCGGGCCATTCGGAACTTCCTGAGGGTGCGCCCGTCGGATTCCCGGCGTGGCTGGCCTGGCAGCACTTCCTGAACGGCTTCTTCCTGCTGCTCATCATCCGGACCGGCTGGCAGGTGCGGACCACCACGCGGCCCAGCGGCCACTGGACCCGCAACAACAAAGGGCTGATCAAGACCAGGAACGCGCCCACCAAGATCACGTTGGAGCTTTGGCTGCATCTGACGCTGGATGCGCTGTGGGTCCTCAACGGCCTGGTGTTCGCCATTCTGCTGTTCGCCACCGGCCAATGGATGCGGATCGTGCCCACCAGCTGGGACGTTATCCCCAATGCCCTCTCCGCAGCGCTTCAGTACGCCTCGTTGAACTGGCCCACCGACAACGGCTGGGTCAACTACAACGCGCTGCAGCTGCTGACGTATTTCGCCACGGTCTTCATCGCCGCACCGCTTGCCTTCATCTCCGGTATCCGGACGTCCTCCGCCTGGCCCAAGAAGGCCACCGCCCTCAATAAGGCCTACCCCATTGAGCTGGCGCGGGCCATCCACTTCCCGGTCATGATCTATTTCGTGGCGTTCATCGTGGTGCATGTCTTCCTGGTGCTTGCCACCGGTGCACTGCGGAACCTGAACCACATGTACGGCGGCAGCGACGACGCCGGCTGGGTCGGCTTCTGGGTCTTCGTCGCCTCGGTGGCAGCCATGGTGGCAGCCTGGTTCCTGGCCCGTCCCCTCTTCCTTCGCCCCATCGCCTCCCTGATGGGCAAAGTCAGCCGCTGATTTCCGGGCCGGTGACGTTGTCCGGGCCTTGCCGGTCCTCCCGAAGCTTCTGGTAGGTGGCCAGCGCACGCTCCCTGGACTCCGGGAGTCCCACCACGGGCGCGGGGTAGCCCTGGACATCGGGCTGCCTCCACGGTTCGTGGATGGCCTTGCGGTCCATGTGGGCGAGTTCCGGAATGAACTCGCGAAGGTACCGGCCGTCGGCGTCGAACTTCTTGCTCTGCGTGACGGGATTAAAGATCCGGAAGTACGGGGACGCGTCGGCGCCCGAGCCTGCAACCCATTGCCAGTTGGCGGGGTTGCTGGCTGCATCGGCATCCACCAGGGTGTCCCAGAACCACGCCTCGCCCAGACGCCAGTCGGCTAGGAGATTCTTGACGAGGAATGACGCCGCCGCCATCCGGACGCGGTTATGCATCCAACCGGTCTGCCACAGCTGCCGCATCCCCGCATCCACCAGCGGATAGCCGGTCCGGCCCTGTTCCCACGCCGCCAGTTCCGCCGCGGTGGGCTGCTGCCATTCGAAGCGGTCGAAGTCGGGCCGGTAGTTTCGCGTAGCCAGCTGGGGATTGGCGTAAAGCAGTTGCCAGCAGAACTCCCGCCAGCCCAGCTCGGACCGGAAGATCCCGACGTCGGGCGTCGCCTCGCGGGGGAAGCGGCGGCGGAGCTCGTGCCAGACCCGGAACGGGCTGATTTCACCAAAACGGAGGTGCGGAGAGAGTCTGGAAGTGCCTTCCACACCGGGAATGTCCCGCCCAGTGCCGTAGTCCTGTGCGGGCCCGTCCAGGAAGTCCTCAAGCCTGCTGTGTGCTCCGGCCTCCCCGGGTTCCCAGGTCTCAGCGAGTCCGCCGCTCCAGTCCGGGGACGCGGGCAGCAGCGACCACCCTGTCAGCGCGTCGCTGCCCGCCTTGTTCTTCGACCAGGCAACGGCGGGGGAGGGCAGGCCGGCTGGCGCATCCAGTGGCTCGCGGGGCTCGCCGGACGCCGTGCAGGCCCGCCAGTAGGGCGTGAACACCTTGTAGGGGCCGCCGCTGCCGGTGGTGATGGTCCACGGCTCGAAAAGCAGGTTGGCCTGGAAGCTGGCGGCTTCGATGCCGTTCTCCGCCGCCCAGGCTTTGATGTCCGCGTCCAGGGACCGCTCGGGACCGCCGTAGCGGCGGTTCCACAGCACGTGCTGCGCGCCGGTTTCGGCAGCAAGGTCCCGGATCACGTGGCTGGCAGGTCCACGCCTGAGGGTGAGTATGGAACCGGCTTCAGCAAGCGCCGCCGCCAGGGACGTCAGTGAATGGTGCAGCCACCAGCGGGCCGCGCCTCCCAGGGGACGGATTCCGGGGGATTCCTCGTCGAGAATGTAGACCACCGTAAGCGGCAGGCCGAGTTCGACGGCGTGGGACAGGGCCGGGTTATCGTCCAGGCGAAGGTCATCTCGGAGCCAGACGATGGAGGATGCGACGGGGGAGACCATGGCCTCCACGCTACACATCCGCGACAGCAGCCGCACGGCCGGTTGCGGGTTCTGTCCGGGCATGGCAAGGGCCGGGGTTCCTGATGAACCCCGGCCCCGGCTGGCCCGCTCAGCGGCGGACGTGGCTGGCTACAGCTTGTCGAAGTCGGCTTCGTCGACTGTGGACTCGGACCTCGCGCCGGAAGCGCCGATGGCCGGCTTGGCCCCGCCGGACTTCAGGGCTGCCAGGCGTGCTTCGATTTCCACCTGCTCGCCGAGGTCTTCCAGCTGGTTGAACTGGGCGTCCAGGCTCGACGCGGCAAGCTCCTGCTGGCCGCGGACCTTGGCCTCTTCGCGGCGGATTTTCTCTTCGAAGCGGCCAACTTCGCTGGTGGGATCCATGAAGTCGATGCTCTTAATGGCATCATGCACCTGGGACTGTGCCGCGGCCGTCTTGGAGCGCGCAACCAGCTCGTTGCGCTTGCTGGTGAGCTCGTTGAGCTTGCCCTTCATCTGGTCCAGGCCCGACTTGAGCTTGTCCACTACCTCGGTCTGCGAGGCGATGCTCGGCTCAGCACCCTTGGCTTCGCTTTCCGCGGACATCTGGCGCTGCAGCGCTACCTTCGCGAGGTTGTCGAACTTCTCGGCGTCTACGCTGTCGCCGGCGCTGCGGTATTCGTCAGCCTTGCGAGATGCGGCGAGGGCCTTGTTGCCCCAGTCCTGGGCATTCTTGATGTCCTCGCGGTAGTCATCCTGGAGCATACGCAGGTTGCCGATGGTCTGGGCCACTGCGGATTCGGCCTCCGCAATGTTGTTTGTGTAGTCCCGGACCATCTGGTCCAGCATCTTCTGCGGATCCTCAGCGTTGTCCAGCAAAGTGTTGATGTTTGCCTTTGCCAGCTGTGCGATCCGGCCGAAAATGGACTGCTTAACCATGGTGTTACCTTTCGTCCTGCTCAATGGTGGCCACTGAGATCAGTGAACAGTTGTTTACCGCTTCTTTTCGCCGGCAGGTTCGTTCCTGCCGACGCCTAGCCTTTGATGGGTCAGAAACTTCCCGAATCTCCGCCGCCGAAGTCCCCTCCGCCGGAGTCCCCGCCCCAGCCGCCGCCGTCGCTGTGGCCACCGCCCCAGCCGCCGCCGCTGCCGCCGTTGAGGATGGAGTTGATGAGGATACCGCCAAGGATGGCGCCCCCGAGGCCGCCACCGCCTCCGCCGCGACCGCCGAACATGCCCCCGCCGCCGAAGCCCTGGTTGGCGTAGCCACCAAAGTTGTCGACGTCGGCCTGGGCCAGCTGCGCTGCCTGTGCCGCGAGGGCGTGGGCCTGCTGGGCGTATGTGAGGGCGGTGACGGGATCGTTGCGGGAGATGGACAGCGCATAATCGAGGTTGCGCTGGGACTCTGCGAGCCGCGTGCGCGCCTCGGTGCCGACGCCGCCTCGGCGGGCCGTGATGTAGTCCGAGGTGGCGCTGATCTGCGCCTGCGCCGACATAATGGTCTGCTGCAGCGACGCCTGGGCGCGGCGGGCCTGGTCCTGCTGGTTCCGGATGCCGGTGAGGGACTGGTCCAGCGCCTGGTGCGCAGTTTCAACGCGCTGCAGGGTGGCGATGGGATCGATCTTCCCGCCCTGGATTTCGGCCTTGACCTGGCCCAGGGCGGCCTCAACGCCGGCGACCGGGCCGGCCAGTTCAGGGTGTTCTCCGGATTGGATCATGGCCTTCGCCTGGGCGAGGTCCTGGGAGGTTTCGACGACGGCCGCCTCCAGGCCGTTGCGGGCCTCGTCCAGGCTGGCGGACACCTTGGCGATGGCGTCCAGCAGAACGTTGGTCTGGTGCAGGCTCTCTTCAGACGCCCGCACGGCGACCGCGGCGAGGCTGCCTTCACCGGCCGTGAGCTTCTCCTGGGCAGTGGCAGTGGCATTCTGCACAAAGTCCAGGCGTTCCTTGGCCTGGGTAATGTTGTCAGCGACCTGAACCAATGCGCTGTCCGCGTACTTGGCTCGCAAAGCCGTCAGTGACTGTTCGGCGCTGGCGATTTTGGCATCGGCTTCATGGGCTCCGGCGCTGATGGCTGCCAGTGCCTGCGGGGCGTTCTTCTCGAGCTCGCGGAGCGAGTCGAAGTCGGCCTTCTGCTCCTGGAGCGAGCCGAGCGCTGCCTCTGAACGGCGGATGATCTCGCCGAGCCAGCTGCGTTGCTGTTCTTCCGTGTCCGGGATGTGGTCGTCAAGCTGCTGCTGGAGCTTGAAGGATTCGGACATGTGGGCTTTGGCTTCGGCCAGGGCCTTGGTGAAGTTTCCCACCGCGGCATCGCCGTACTGGGCCTCTGCGAAGCCGAGTTCCTGCTCGCTGGATTTGATGGCGTCGTCAGCCTCGATGATCAGCGAACCGCTCTTGCGGCGGAGTTCGTCGATGCTGAGCGAAGCCAGCGGATCGAGCTCGGCGCCCTGGGGGCCGTAGCTGGCGCTGGATGCCAAAGCAGCTTTCTTGCGCTTGTTGCGGAAGTAAAGGTACGCGCCGGCCCCACCGGCGACGGCTACTCCCGTGCCAACGAGCACAGCTGCGCCGGCGCCGTCTCCCGAGGGGACGTTGCCGCTGCCGCCGCCCGCGGCGTCGCCAATGGCTGCTGCTGTGTCAATAGCTGCTTGGGCGTAGTCCTTCTTGCCGCCCGCAAGATTGGCTGTGACGGCGTTCTGGCTGATGGTGGACTGCTTGGACCTGATGGTGCTCGCAGCGTCCGTCGCAAAGTAGAACTGTCCTGCAGTCGAGATGGCCAGCAGGACATCGGCCTTGCCCATGGACTTTTGTGTCGCAACCGCCTTGCCCCAGTCCTCCGGCTTCGTGGGGTTCTCGAAGGAGTCCACTGTGACCACATAAAGGTTGTACTTGTGGTCCTTCAGGAGCTTCTGGATGGCTTCCTGGACCTCGCCACTGCGTCCGCCGAGAACCTTGGCGTTATCCACAATGTTCGTTCCGGATGGAATGGTCACTGGCGGTTCAGCCCAGGCCGCGCCGGCAGGAACCGCGAGCAGCCCGGTCAGGCCGATCACGGCGAGGATACGTTTGAACTTTGACCGCATGTGCAACCCTTCAGCACGACTGACACCGATTCGGGACGAATAAGCGTCTCAGAATGCAGCAGCGCCCCCACGCGTGGTGTAAAGCCGCAGGTCGCTGTGGCATTTCCTTTTGATTCTATGGTGCACCTCTTGGTGCGTCCACAGCGGCGAATATGCCACCAGCGAAACCCCCGGAAGAGCCTGTTGGCAGCGGAATTCGGTCTCCCAGCAACCTCCCAGCCAACGTTCGCCCCAGTTCCAGCCAGACGGTACATAGTTAATGCAGACGAGGATGAAAGGAAGTCCAATGACTGAGAACCCAACCCAGGGTGCAGCGCCGGAGAACCGCAATCCGGATGAGAACCGGAATGCGGACGAGAACCCTTCGGAGGTCCGCAGTGACGCTGCCGGTCAGGCTAATCCGACCGAGCAGCTGGACCGATCCGGGGCACCCGAGAACCCCACTCAGCCGCTGCCGGGTGCGCCCCGTCCGGGTTATCCTCCCCGCGAGCCCTTCTATGGCCAGCAGGCTCCGGGCCAGCAGGCTCCCAGCCCCCAGTACGCCCAGCACGGAGCGCATTCGGCAGCGCCCGTCGCCGCTGCAGGTCAGCACAACCCGGGTCAGCACAACCCGGGTCAGTACGGTGCAGGTCAGTACGCTCCGGGCCAGTACAGCGCTGCCCCGAATCCTGCCGACGCACCGCGCCGCAAAGCCACGTTCGGCGTAGGCACCCTGGTGGCCAGCATCCTGGCCGCCGGCCTCGTGGGTGGCGGCGTAGCCACAGTCGGTTCGGGCAACCTCTTCAACAACGGCTCTCCGTCGGCCGCCAGCAGCAGCCAGCCTGAGACCGTGATTGTAAACAACAAGGACGATGTCAACGCCATCACGGCGGCCGCACTGAAGGCTTCCCCCAGCGTCGTGACTATCAGCGCTTCCAGCGGCAGCTCCGGCGGGACCGGCTCGGGCATCGTCCTGGACGACCAGGGCCACATCCTGACCAACACCCACGTGGTGACCCTGGATGGCCAGAGCGCCGACGCAGCTCTGGAGGTCCGCACCAGTGCGGGCAAGGTCCTCAAGGCCACACTGGTGGGCACTGACCCCCTTTCTGACCTTGCGGTGATCAAGGTGGACGAGGCTTCCGGGCTCACCCCTGGCACCCTCGGAGACTCCGGCAAGCTCAACGTCGGCGACACGGCCATCGCCATCGGCTCCCCGTTGGGCCTCACGGGCACAGTCACTGACGGCATCGTCTCAACGCTGAACAGGACCATCAGCGTGGCGTCATCGGCAGCACCCAAGGAAGGCGACACTTCCCAAGGCGGCGATCAGGGCTTCCAGTTCGCACCGCCAAACGGTGGCCAGGGCCAAAGCACCGCGAACCAGGGGTCCATCTCCATCAACGTGATCCAGACGGATGCCGCCATCAACCCCGGCAACTCCGGTGGTGCCCTGGTCAACAGCAAGGGCGAGATCATCGGCGTCAACGTGGCCATCGCGTCCGCCGGCTCCGATTCCTCGTCCACGGCCGGCAACATCGGCGTGGGCTTCAGCATCCCCATCAACCACGCCAAGCGGGTGGCGCAGGAGATCATCCAGACCGGCAAGGCATCCCACGGCCAGCTGGGTGTCAGCGTCCGGGACAAGTCATCCAGCGGGACGACGTCAGGGTTCTCCGTCGGCGCTGACGTGGCCACGGTGGAGGCAAACTCACCGGCAGCCAAGGCCGGCATCAAGGTGGGCGATGTGGTGACCAAGTTCAACGACCTAGTCATCAGCGAGCCCAACCAGCTGACCGCGGCCGTCCGCGAGCAGGCCGGCGGCTCCAAGGTCAAGCTCACGGTCCTGCGCAACGGCCAGGAACAGACGTTCGACGTCACGCTTGGCACCGCAGCGGATCAGTAGGGACTGATCGGCAGAACGCACGGCAACCCATAAACGCGGACGACGGCGGGGCTCACCAAAAGTGATCGCCGCCGTCGTCCGCTGTTCCCGCCGTCCTGTGCGGCCGCCGTCGTACGGTGATCCCCGGCGCGCCTGGGCAGGGCCGTGACACAGGCGTTAACGGGACGGCAACGGGGGCCGGCTATATGGTTAGCTAGGATCTACCCGTACCCCGGGCGTTCCGAGGCCATGACCCCATCCGGCTGGCTGTCCACAAGCATGGAAGGCTGCTGTAAATACAGTGGAAGAGACATTGAAGATCATCGTCCTGGTCAAGCATGTACCGGACGCACAGTTCGACCGACACCTCACCGGCGAGGGCTACACCACGGACCGTGACGAAAGCATCCTTTCCGAGCTGGACGAATACGCGCTGGAGGCCGCTTTGCAGCTGGCTGAGGCCCGCGGTGGCGCCAAGGCCGGCAACCAGGTCATTGCGCTGAGCATGGGCGCATCCGGTGCCGTGAACGCGGTGAAGAAGTCACTCCAGATGGGCGCCACCGAAGGTGTCCACCTCACGGACAGTGCACTGGCCGGCTCAGACGCCGCCGCCACTTCGCTCGCGCTCGCGGCCGCCATCCGCCATATTGGTACCGGCGCCCCGGTGGACCTTGTCCTCACCGGCATGGCGTCCACCGACGGCGAGACGTCCTTGGTCCCGGCCCAGCTCGCCGAGCGCCTGGGTCTGCCGCAGGTCACCTTCGCGTCCTCGCTGACGGTCGACGGCGGCCGGCTCACCGCGCGCCGCGACGCCGACACCTACTCGGAGACCGTCGAAGCTGCGCTGCCCGCAGTGGTCTCCGTGACGGACCAGATCAACGAGCCGCGCTACCCCAACTTCAAGGGCATCATCGCGGCCAAGCGCAAGAGCATCACCACTCTGTCGCTGGCCGACATCGGAGTCGATCCCGCGCACGTGGGCCACGCCGGATCGTGGACCACGGTGACCGCTGCCGAGGAACGCCCGCCGCGCACGGCCGGAACCATCATCACCGACGAAGGCGACGCCGGCATCAAGCTCGTCGACTTCCTGGCCGCCCAGAAGCTGCTCTAAGAGGGATCACAGACATGGCAAACGTACTCGTATTCATTGACAACCCCGGCGATGCCCTGAAGAAGAGCACCCTCGAACTGCTCACCCTGGGACGTTCCCTGGGAGAGACCGCTGTTGCCCTGAACGGCGATCTGCATCAGGATGTTTCGGCCACGCTCGCCGAATACGGCGTCACCGCCGTTTTCCGGCCCTCCGCCCAGGACCTGGATGACTACCTTGTCTCGGCGAAGGCAGCCTATCTCGCGGCGGCCGCCGGTGCCGCCAGTGCCGGCACGGTCCTCCTGGACAACTCGCCCGAAGGCAAAGAGATCGCGGCGCGGCTCGGCATCCGGCTCAACGCCGGCGTCATCACCGACGTTGTGGCGGTCGACGCCGACGGTACAGCCCACAAGTCGGTCCTCGCCGGATCCTACACCACCTCTGCCAGGGCCACCACGGCGGTTTCCGTGCTGACGGTGAAGGCCAACAATGTCACGCCCGAGCCGGCATCCGTGGCTTCCGCCCCGGAGACGTCCGTAGTCGACGTGCCGGCGGACGGCACGGCCACGGCAGCCCGCATCACCGCGCGCGAGCAGAAGGCGGCCAGTGGACGCCCGGATCTGTCGGACGCCCGCATCGTGGTGGCCGGCGGACGCGGAGTGGACGGCGACTTCGGCCCGGTGGAGCAGCTTGCCGACGCCCTCGGAGCTGCCGTCGGCGCCTCCCGTGCGGCCACGGACGCCGGCTGGATCAGCCACGACGCCCAGGTAGGCCAGACCGGCAAAACCGTGTCGCCCCAGCTCTACATCTCCGCGGGCATTTCCGGTGCCATCCAGCAGAAAGCCGGGATGCAGACCGCCAAGGTCATCGTGGCCATCAACAAGGACGCCGAGTCACCGATCTTCGAAATCGCCGACTTTGGCATCATCGGGGACCTCTTTGACGTCCTTCCGCAGGCCACCGAAGAAATCAAGAAGCGAAAAGGCTGACCCTTGGCCCACTCCGCTGCCTCAGCACAGAGCCCGTTCAACCCGGATATCCACCGGGTTGGGCGGGTGCTCTGTTTCGCCGCCCACCCGGACGACATCGACTTCGGTGCGGCCGGCACCATCGCCGCCTGGACAGCCGCCGGTACCCAGGTCAGCTACTGCATCATGACCGACGGCGACGCGGGCGGCTTCGACCCGGCGCACCGGGCGGAGATCATCTCCCTCCGGGCGGCCGAGCAGCGCCGGGCTGCCGAACTCGTGGGTGTGACCGACATCCGCTACCTCCATGAGCGCGACGGCTACCTGGAGCCGACGCACGAGGTGATGAAAGGTGTGGTGAAGCTGATCCGGGAGATCCGTCCCGACGTCGTGCTTGCCATGCATCCGGAACGGAACTGGAGCCGCCTGCAGAAGAGCCACCCGGACCACCTTGCCGTGGGGGAGGCGGTGACCCGGGCCGTCTATCCTGCTGTGGAAAACCCGTTCGCCTATCCGGAGCTGGCTGAGGCAGGCCTGGAGGCGTACAAGCTGCCGTGGCTGTGGCTCTACGCCGGGCCCGAAGAGCGGGAGAACCACTTTGTGGATGTCACCGACCATGTGGACGCCAAGCTCGACGCGATCCACGTGCACGTGAGCCAGCATCCCGACGTAGCGGCCATGGAATCAGCGGTGCGGAACGGCATGCACATGAACGCACGGCGTGGGGGCTTTGCCGAGGGCCGCAGCGCCGAAACGTTCCACGTGGTCGCCGTCAACGGCCCGGGGACGATCGCCGGCTTCTAGAGCTGCCGCCGCGGACTTCCCCCGTGAGTTTTTGTCCAGATAACGCGCCCTAAACGGCGGTTGGGCCACATTATCTGGACAAAAACTCGGCGGTGCGGGACAGGAACTAGGGAGCTTAGGCGCCCAGAGGTGCGGCAGCCACGGTGGGGAACGTCGGGGTGGCCGAACCGCCCACCGGCTCCACGGTGATGCCGAGCGCTGCAGCGGACGCAATGCCCTTCACCACGGCAGGCTTCGACAGGGCAGCTTCATCCATCAGGCCCTGGGAAACCGGTGCCGAGCCGTCCTTCGGGATCAGCCACATCTGGTAGACCTTGCCGGCGGGCGGCGCGGGTACACCGTTCATCTTGACCACCACGGCATCCTTGGATGACGAAATCAGCACGGTGGCGGTGCCGCCGGCGGAGACGGGTACGGATGCTTCGCGGACGTCGCCGGCCCGGACCACCTGGTTCAGGGGGTCGTTCTGGTCTGTGATGTACGCACCCACGCCCACGCCACCAAGGGCGATCACGGCGGCGGCTGCCACTGCGGTGAGCCAGCGGCGGGCGCCGGCAGGCCGGCGTCGTTCTTCCCTGCGGACCCTGGCGGCGGCGAGCTCATCCAGTGCTTCCGCAGGCGGCTGTGCGGCCGGCGTGGCAGCGGTGACGGCCGGGGCAGCAGTGACTTCGGCGGGCCCATCGGCAGGCAGCTGCGCGAGGGACGGCAACTGGGACACGATGCGTGCGAAAAGATCCGCGGGAGGTTCCGCCTCAGCCGTAAAGGACGCCGCGAGGGTCTCCCTGGCCTGGCGGACACGCTCTAAGAAGGCGGTGCGTTCGGCGTCGGGCGCGGCGGAGACATAGCGGTCAATGGCGGCGCGTTCGGAATCGCTGATCGCGTCCAGGGCATAGAGCTCCGCGAGGTCCACGGCCCGCCCGGAATCCAGGTCGGCGGCGATCTCAGTTCCGAACGAGCCGGGACGGCGGGTGCCTCCCTGACTATTCATTTCTGTCATCTCAACTCACCCCCAGACAGGTCTTCAAGCGGATCAGTCCGTCGCGGATGCGGGACTTGATGGTGGGTACTGCTGCGTTTAGCTTTTCCGCGACTTCGCGGTAAGTGAGGCCGCCGTAGTAGGCCAGCCGTACCGATTCCTGTTGCGTTTCGGTCAGCGTTTCCAGGCACCGGACCACCGCCTCGGCCTCGAGCCTGCTGTCCACCTCGGCGGAGACGGAGTCGTGGTCCACGTCCTGGCTGCTGGCGCCGTACTTGGCCTCACGGTCGGTGGCCGACTGCGAGGAACGGACCTTGTCCACGGCCCGACGGTGCGAAATGGTCATCAGCCACGAGAGCGGACTGCCTGCTTCCGGGTTGAACTTCGCCGCGTTCTGCCATACCTGGAGGAAAACCTCCTGCGTGGTGTCTTCGCTGAGTTCGGGATCGATCAGCACGCGCCGCGCCATGCCGAACACCCTGCGCGATGTCAATTTGTAGAACTCGGCAAACGCGGCCTGGTCGCCGCCGGCTACGCGGGCGAGCAGCCCGGCCAAGCGCTTGCTGAGATCCGCCGGTAAGTCTGTGACTGCGGCCGGGGCCTCGGAGTTTGGCGCGTTGGGAGTTTCCATCACTACCCAGCATAAGTCGCCCGGCGGTGAAACCTGAGCATCGCGGCCGGTGCTGCCCCTGGGAAAGGGGAAAACCGGCGGCGCCGACCGCCTCGTCTCAAGCAGTGTCACCTGCCGCTCCTTCCTCGCCCCGGAATTGCTGTCAGGAGTGATTCGGTGCGGGCAGCCCTGCGGATGGGCCGCGGGCGCTCAAATCTGGGCGCCGGAAAATCCCTGCTGGCGCCAGGCCTCGTAGACAGCAATCGACGCCGCGTTGGCCAGGTTCAGCGAACGCAGGGACGGCAGCATGGGAAGCCGCACGGTGGCCGTGACATGCGGATCGCGCTTGAGGTGTTCAGGAAGGCCTACTGATTCCTGGCCGAACATCAGCACATCGCCGGGGCGGTAGGCGATGTCCGTGTAGCTGGCGGTGCCGTCGGAGGTGAAGGCGTACACACGCTCCGGCTGCAGTTCGCGCCAGGCATCCTCGATGCTTTTGTGGACGGTGACGACGGCGAGGTCGTGGTAGTCCAGGCCAGCGCGCCGGAGCTTGGCGTCGGAGAAATCAAAGCCGAGGGGCTCCACCAGGTGCAGTTGGGCGCCGGTTATGGCTGCCAGCCTGATCGCATTGCCGGTGTTGCCGGGGATTTCGGGGGCGTGGAAGAGGATTCGGAACACCGTCCAATCCTAGTCAACCAATCCGGGTCAACAGTTCAGTGCATGCCGCGAAGCAGCCTGGCCAGCACGGACACATTGACGGTGTTGGGCGTGGGGCCGGAGGAGAGGAAGTTCTTGAGGCCGCGGACCAGGCCTGCCGCGTTCACCACCTGGATGGTTTCGGACGTGCCGGCTGTTCGCCGGTGGCGGTCTATGACGGGTTCGTGGAGGTTGCCGTCGGCGCTGTGGATGACTGTCCAGCCGGTGACGTTCAGTTCCGGGAAGATGTCCTGCATGGCGCGGACAACGTGGGCCAGTTGCGGTGGCGCGATGGAACGTCCGCCGTGCCTCAGGGTTTGCCCGTCCCAGGCATAGGCGCCCTTTGGCAGCAGCATGGACCCGATCAGCGCCAGCCGGTAGCCGGACAGGAGTGCGTGGTCGATGTGGCTGTTATCGGCGGGGGACTGCAGGCCGTTAACCAGCCGGGCCGCAGGAATCGCGGGCAGAACCTGGCGGGTGATGAGCTGCACGGTGCGGAGTTCGCGCTGGATCCGGGCCTCGGCGCCAAAAATACCCCGTTTGCGCGGCATCCCGTGGACCTGCTGGCTGGCCTGGGCGAACGGGATGAGCGGCACCGTGCCGGACGCCTCGAAGGCCGCAGCATCGTAGGGCGGGACGTACAGGGGCGGGTCGCCCGCGGTGTTCCGGGGCGTGGTGGTCCTGTGCACGGTGGCCGAGGCATGGCTGCCCGCCGCCGGCGCATCAAAGTGCGGCCCTGCGGCGGAATCGTCGGTGTTGCGCGACGTTCCTGCGGCATACGAGCGGTCGTAGGCCTTCCGGCGCGTCGGGTCTATCAGGGTTTCGTATGCTGCCGTCACCTGCCGGAAGGCAGCGGCGTCCCCGCCATGGTCAGGATGGGCCTTTCGCGCGGCCCGGCGGTAGGCCACCTTGATCTCCTTTTCGGTGGCTGTCACGGCGACACGGAGCACCTCGTAGTAGGAGCTGCTGCTCTCGGTCAAGCACTCATCCTTTTTCTTCGTCTGGCCAGTCCACGGCAGGCAGCCCGGTGGGCCCCAGTTTACGGCCTGCCCACACAACGTCTGCGCAGGCCTCAGTGGTTCCCGCGGCCCGGCGTCTAGACTCTTTGAGGATGACGGCAAGCGGGCCGTCCGGGCGAACATATTGGGGTGGACGTGAAGGCGCAGGCGGCTGTACTCGTGGCGGGGGCGCTGCTTGGCGTGACAGCACTGGGAGGCTGCAGTGTTGACGTTCCCGATCCGGCCGCCCCGAAAGTGGAGCCAACAGTCACGGCCCTGGCCACCCCGACCATCACCCCTGGCCATGACGCAGGAGCGGTGGCCGCAAAGGACATGCCGTTCTCCGCTGGCGGTTCCCTGGCCGCCGGGGTCCCCGTGGGGATCTCGGACGGACTCAAGGATGCACCCGGCTGGCAGCAGGTCAGGCAGAACGTGGCCGGCGAGAGCCAGTACCTGAAGGCCGATGGCTGCCTGGTGGCGGCCAAGGTCCGCACCAACCAGGCCCCGCTGGCGCTTCAGGACGACAAGGAGTCGACTGTTGGCCTCTTCACGTACCTGGACCCGACCATCCTGCCCGGCTATCTGAAGACAGCGACGCTGCGGTGGGGCGGTGAGGTTGGCAAGCCGGGGCCATCGGCTGAGGTGCTGGCGCTGGAGAAGCCCGGACAGTCGGGCTTCAGGTCCACGGTGGTTATGGCGCGGGTGTTCGGCACCGCCGCATCGTCGGTCTACATTTCCGTGGCCTGCCCGGACGACGCCACACTGCCAGCCGCCCGGGCCGACGTCGCAGAACGCCTCCTGGTGGTTCCGCCGTCGAACTAGCCGCGCCGGTTACTTACCATGCCTGCGCCAGGACCCGCCGGGGGAAAGGCGGTTCAGGGCCAGCGCGCCCACGAGCAGGCCGAAGTCCCGTAAGGCAACGTCGTAGAAGCTGCCCAGGACCAGCAGGTTGATGATGATGCCCAGCAGCCAGACGGCGACCAGCAGGGAACCGAACCGGGGACGGACGGCCACCGCAATGCCGGCGACGATCTCCACGACGCCGACGATGTACATAAAGGTCTGCGCCGACACCGGCACCACGGAGGTGGCGACCGGTGCGAGGTAGATGGTCCAGTCCGTCAGAATGTTGGTGAACTTGTCCAACCCTAAGAGAATCGGTGCGACGGTGAACACGGTGCGCAGCAGGAAGAAGGCCTGCCTGCCTGGTGCCATAGCCTGAAGCCGACCGCCTGCGTTGATTTTCGCGTTCGTTGTCATGGTGGACTCCTTCTAAAAGTAGGTATTGTTATTTTAGAAAGATCGGCACCATTAAGCAATGTATGTTGTTTTTAGAGAGAGGGCACAGGGTGCGCAGACTCCCGTGGGGCCGCCGCATGGCGGCCGTCGCGTCATTGGGCGACGAGAAGCGACGGCAGCTCTTTGAGCTGATCGCCGCCTCGGACGCCCCGGTCGGGCGCGATGACGCCGCGTTGGCCCTCGGGCTGCCAAGGAGCACGGCATCCTTCCACCTCGACAGGCTGGTCCAGGACGGACTCCTGGCGGTGGAATTCCACAAGGCTGCCGGGAAGTCGGGTCCCGGCTCCGGGCGGCCGGCGAAAATGTACCGACAGGCAACGAGCGAGGTCGGCGCATCCGTGCCTGACCGCAACTATGATCTTGCTGCTGAGCTGCTGGTCGCAGCGATCGAGCATTCCACAGCGACCGGCGGCGCGGTGGGCGATTCCCTGCTGGCCACGTCGTACGGTAAGGGCCAGGCGCTGGCCTCCGGCGCCGCAAGCCTTGCGGACTTCCTTGAGGGAGAAGGGTACGAGCCCCGGCCCGACGGCGCGGGGGGCTTCGTGCTGGCTAACTGTCCGTTCCATCGGCTCTCGGTCGGGCACCCGGACGTGGTCTGCGCCATGAACGGATCATTTCTGCAGGGCGTGGCAGCGGCGTGCGGGGAGCCGGAGGAGCGCGTGGCGCCGAACACTGAGCCGGGCCAGTGCTGTGCCAGGATCACGCCGCCCTGACGCCTGATGTGCCGGGGTCGCGGGTGTGACGCCCTGGACGCCGCTAGAATTGAGGCGTGCCCGTCTACCTCGATCATGCAGCCACCACGCCACTTTCTGTCGAGGCGCTGGCAGCCCTGACGCGGGAACTTGCCCGCACCGGCAATCCTTCGTCCCTGCACGGCTCGGGCCGGCGTGCCCGCCGCTCCGTGGAGGACGCCAGGGAAGCCATAGCGACGGCGGCCGGCGCCCATCCCTCCGAGGTCATCTTTACGTCCGGGGGCACTGAGTCGGACAACCTTGCTGTGAAGGGCCTGTACTGGGCCCGTTCCGGCGAAGACCCGGGACGGCGGCGCATCCTCTGCTCCGCCGTCGAGCATCATGCCGTGCTGGACACCGTGGAATGGCTGGAGCGGCACGAGGGTGCCATTGTCACGTGGCTTCCCGTGGACAGCGAGGGCGTGGTGGACCTGGACGTCCTCGCCGCCGAGTTGGCCCGGGACCCTGGGACCATTGCGCTCGTGACGGTCATGTGGGCCAACAATGAAGTGGGCACCATCCAGCCGGTGTACAGGATTGTGCAGCTGGCGCACGCCGCCGGCGTGCCGGTCCATTCGGATGCCGTGCAGGCCTTCGGCTCGCTTCCGGTTGATTTCAAGGCCTCCGGGCTGGACGCGATGTCCGTTTCCGGGCACAAGATCGGCGGACCGGTTGGAGTCGGCGCCCTCCTGCTGGGGCGGGCCGTCAAGCTGACCCCGGTGCAACACGGTGGCGGCCAGGAACGCGACGTGCGCTCCGGGACGCTGGACACGGCGTCCATCGCCGCCTTCGCTGCTGCCGCCGAGGCCGCCACCGCACAGCTTGCCGCCGAGTCCGCGAGGATCGCGGCCCTGCGGGACAGGCTCATCGACGGCGTCCTTCAGCGGGTGCCCGAAGCTGCACTCCGCGGCGCCCCGGGGGAGGGGAGGCTGCCCGGCAATGCGCATTTCACGTTCCCTGGCTGCGAAGGTGATTCGCTGCTGTTCCTGCTGGACCTGGTAGGGGTGGAATCCTCCACGGGATCCGCCTGTACGGCCGGTGTCCCGCGCCCGTCCCACGTGCTGCTGGCCATGGGGCTGGACGAGGAGACAGCCCGCGGCGCCCAGCGCTTCACGCTGGGACATGCCTCAACCGACGCGGACGTGGATGCCTTGCTGGCAGCCCTTCCCGGCGCGTACCAACGCGCCCGCCAGGCAGGGATGGCCGGGCATGAGTCCTCGATCCAGACTGCGGGAACGGTGGCGCGTCAGGCGTCCTCCGACAGGAGCTGATCGAGCCCAACGGCGTTGTCGGCCAGGCGCTCCGCCGAGACGGGCGTTCTGGCAGAGATGAGGGCCTTGACGGTCTTCTGCGCGCCGGGCTGTGGCTTTCGCGGCCAGTTGACGCTCATCCCGGCCACCACCCTGGAATCCTGCTGCCAGAACGCGATGAACTCCTTGCCCTCCAGTGACCCCCGGATCACGGGCTCAGCGCCCGCCGCCAGTGAAGGAAAGCCGGAGTACTCCATGCTGACGTCGTACTGATCGGTGTAGAAGTACGGGATGGTGCTCAGGACGGCGTCCTGGCCGAGCATGGCCCTGGCGGCCACCTTTCCGCCGTTCAGGGCGTTGGACCAGTGCTCGCTGCGGTGGTGCTGGCCGGTGAAGGGGTGCAGCGAGTTGGCGATGTCGCCGGCTGCAAAAATGCCGGGCGTGCTGGTCCGCAGGGAGGCGTCCGTGAGGATCCCGTTGTCCAGGGCGAGGCCGGCCGCCTGTGCGAGTCCCGTCCCGGGGACCACGCCGACGGCGATGACCACGATGTCGGCTGGGATCACTTCCCCGGAATCGGTGACCACCCCCGTGACAGCCCCAGCGGCCCCGGTGAGTTCCCGCGCTGAGGCGGGAAGCCAGAAGCTCACGCCGTTGGCTTCGTGGAGTCTGCGGAAGAACCGTCCGAGGTCAGGACCGATAGCCCCGGCCAGGGGGATCCCTTCCAGTCCGAGGAGCGTGACGTTGTTGCCGTACGTGGCGGCAGCGGCAGCCAGTTCCATGCCGATCCAGCCGGAGCCGATCATCACCAACTTCATGCCGCCCGCCGCCAAGCTGTTGCGCAGCCGCCGGCTGTCATCCAGGGTGCGGAAGGTGGATACGCCAGACAGGTCGCTTCCGGGCAGGCGCAGGGTGCGAGGCGCCGCCCCGGTGGCGAGCAGCAGGGAACCGTACGCCAGCGTGCTTCCGTCGTCCAGCTCCACCCTCCTGGCGTCCGGCCGGACGCCCATGACGCGGGCACCCAAGCGGAGGCTGACGTCGTTCTCCGCGTACCAGCCCGGCGGCACCACCGGGACAGCGTCCTCGGTGGCCTTGCCCAGCAGATACTCCTTGGACAGCGGCGGGCGCAGGTAGGGATGATGCCGCTCTGCGCCGATGATTGTCACCGGGCCGGCGAACCCTTCCGCCCGCAGGGTCTTGGCAGCGGTGGCCCCGGCCAGTCCGCCGCCGGCAATCACGATGTCCCCCGCGGTAGCAATGTCCTCAGCCATGTCCGCCCAATTCCCGCCGGTGCGTGCTCGAAGTCTAAAACCGTTAAGCCTGACTTTAGAAGGGAATGCGGGTGCGGTCAAGGGTCTTTTTGGGCAGGATTCGGCGTGGCGATAGAATGGTGCGGCAGGCATTGTGCTATTCCTGCGGCCGCCGGTTGAACGGCAGCCGCCCTCTGCCACATCCCCCGAACCCTAAAGAAAGCCAGCATGCGAGTTCTAGCAGCCATGAGCGGTGGAGTCGACTCCGCCGTTGCCGCAGCACGTGCCGTCGAAGCCGGGCACGACGTCGTCGGCGTTCACCTTGCGCTGTCCAGGATGCCCGGCACCCTGCGGACGGGCAGCCGCGGCTGCTGCACCATCGAGGACTCGCGCGATGCGTGGCGGGCCTGCGACGTGCTGGGCATTCCGTACTACGTCTGGGATTTCTCGGAGCGCTTCAAGGAAGACGTGGTCCAGGACTTCATCGATGAGTATGCTGCCGGGCGGACCCCCAACCCCTGCATGCGCTGCAACGAGCGGATCAAATTTGCCGCCCTGCTGGAGAAGGCCATCGCCCTGGGCTTTGACGCCGTCTGCACCGGGCATTACGCCAAGGTCATCAAGGACGCCGACGGCAACCCCGAACTTCACCGGGCCGCGGACTGGGCCAAGGACCAGAGCTACGTCCTCGGTGTCCTGACCCACGAGCAGCTCAAGCATTCCATGTTCCCGCTGGCGGACACGCCTTCCAAAGCTGAAGTGCGGGCGGAAGCCGAGCGCCGGGGACTGTCGGTGGCCAACAAGCCCGACAGTCACGACATCTGCTTCATTCCCGACGGCGATACCGCGGGCTGGCTCGCCGAAAAGATCGACATGACCACCGGCGATATCGTGGACGAGACCGGCTCGAAGGTAGGGGAGCACCCGGGAGCCAACGCGTTCACCGTGGGCCAGCGCCGTGGCCTGAAGCTCGGAACACCCGCAGCGGACGGCAAGCCCAGGTTCGTCCTGGAGATCCGGCCCAAGGAAAACAAGGTAGTGGTGGGGCCCCAGGCGCTGCTGGCCATTGACGAGATCCGCGGCATCAAGGTCTCGTGGGCTGGCCTGCCGATCGCGGAAATCGAAACGGGCGCCGAGTTTGACTGCTATGCCCAGGTCCGCGCCCACGGGGACCCCGTGCCGGCCACCGCGCGAATGCTGCCCGGCGAGGGTGCACCCCAGCTCCTGGTCACCTTGACCGATCCGCTGCGCGGCGTGGCACCCGGCCAGACGGTGGTCCTCTACCAGGGCAGCCGCGTCCTGGGCCAGGCCACCATCGACGCTGCCCGGTCGTTGCAGCGCGCGGAGCTCTGAGCCGGAGCAAATTTACCCTGGTCAGGTAAATTTTGTGTCTCAACTCACAAAAAAGCCGGTTGATGAGTCCGGCGTCTGGTTGAATCTAGGCATCAGGACAGCGCGCTGCCCGCTCAAGCCAAGACACCCATTTGCGGGCGGCGAGCGCGTACTCATCGAACAGAAAGTTCACAGATGACCAAGAGCACTAAAGCCTTGCGCAGCGCAATCGCGCTCGCAGGCGTTTCCGCCTTCGCATTGACGGCCTGCACGGGCCCCTCGGGTGGCGGCGGGGGTGGCAGCACAGCATCGGAGAATGCAAGCAGCGTCATTGCGTACGGAACCACAGACAAAGTCACCGCACTGGACCCGGCGGGCTCGTACGACAACGGTTCGTTTATGGTGATGAACCAGATTTACTCGTTCTTGTTGAACTCCAAACCTGGTGGCGCCGACCCCGTGCCGGACCTGGCCGAATCGTCCTCGTTCACCAAGCCCACCGAATTCACGGTCAAGCTTAAGAGCGACCTCAAATGGGCCAACGGACATGTGCTTGATTCCAAAGACGTCAAGTTCTCCTTTGACCGCCAGACTGCCATCAAGGATCCCAACGGACCGGCATCGTTGTTGTCCAACATTGATTCCATTGCCACGCCTGATGCCAGCACCGTGGTTTTCACGCTGAAGAATGCCAACGACCAAACGTTCCCGCAGATTCTGACCAGCCCGGCCGCCCCGATCGTTGACGACGAAGTCTTCCCGGCAGACAAGCTCCTCAGCGACGAGGACATCGTCAAGGCCAACGCCTTCCACGGCCAGTACATCATTGACTCCTTCAACAAGAACACGCTGGTCAGCCTGAAGGCATGGCCCGACTACAAGGGCGTACTCGGCAAGCCGGCCAACGCAGGGGCCACCATCAAGTACTACACCGACCAGACCAACATGAAGCTGGAGGTCAAGGGCGGCCAGATCGATGTTGCCAACCGCAGCCTGAGCGCCACGGACATCGATGACCTTAAGAAGGACTCCAACGTCAAGGTCCATGTTGGTCCCGGCGGCGAGATGCGGTACATCGTCTTCAACTTCGACACCATGCCGTATGGCGCCAAGGCTCCGGAAGCTGACCCGAAGAAGGCGCTTGCCGTCCGGCAGGCCGCTGCCAACCTCATCGACCGCCAGGCCATCTCGGACCAGGTCTACAAGGGCACGTACTTGCCGATGTGGTCCAACGTCCCGTCCGGTTTCGTAGGGGCCAACGAATCCTTCAAGCAGGCGTATGGGGATGGCTCCGGCAAACCCAGCCTGGACAAGGCCAAGAAGGTCATGGCCGACGCCGGCATCACCGGCCCCGTGACCATCAAGCTGCAGTACAACCCCGACCACTATGGCAAGTCGTCCGGTGACGAATACGCCATGGTCAAGGACCAGTTGGAGAAGAGCGGACTGTTCACGGTGGATCTGCAGTCCACTGAGTGGGTCACGTATAACTCGGCATCGAAGAAGGACAGCTACCCCGTCTTCCAGCTGGGCTGGTTCCCGGACTTCAGCGACGCGGACAACTACCTGACACCCTTCTTTGTAGGCGGTGGCTTCATGAACAACCACTACTCAAATGCTGAGGTCGAAACGCTGGTCGCCAAGCAGTTGGTCACCGCCGACAAGGCTGAGCGTGAGAAGACAATCCAGGAGGTCCAGAACCTGCTGGCCAAGGACATCTCCACCCTGCCGTTGCTGCAGGGCGCCCAGGTGGCCGTTTCAGGGACCGACGTGAAGGGTGTCGATTCCACCCTGGATGCGTCGTTCAAGTTCCGGCTCGGCACCGTTTCCAAGTAGCGACCTGGATTCCAAGTATCACCGAACAAACCCGCGTGAGGAGGTAGGGCCGGACGGCCCTGCCTCCTACGTGTTGGCTCCACAATTTCTTGATCAAACCAAGCAGGGACAGCATGGCCACATTGATTGATGCGCCGCCGCCTACGGTTGCGGCCCCCGTATCCAAATCCGCGGGAGGTGGCCTCGGGAGGTATATCCTGATCCGCTTCCTGCTGATCTTCCCGACGATCTTCATCCTCGTCACCCTCGTTTTCTTTCTCATGCGGATCACCGGCGATCCCATTACGGCAGCCCAGGGCGGACGCCTCCCGCAAGAACAAATTGACGCCCTGGTACACCAGGCAGGCTACGACCGGAACCTCTTCATTCAGTACATCGAGTACCTTGGCAACATTGCCACCGGCAACTTCGGCCGGACCATTTCAGATGGCCGGCCCGTCGTGGAGATGCTCGCCAAGTTTGGTGCCGCCACCCTGGAATTGAGCATCAACGCCCTCGTAGTGGCGCTGCTGGTAGGCATTCCACTGGGAATGTTTGCAGCCCACAAACGCGATATGCTTCCGGACGCTTTCCTGCGTATGTTCGCCATTCTTTGCTATGCCACCCCTGTCTTCTTTGCGGGCCTGCTCCTGAAGCTGACATTTTCCGTAGGCCTGGGCTGGTTCCCAGTGGCCGGCCGTGCTTCCACCACAACGGAATTGGCGATGGGCCGGCTGGCAGCACCCACTGGCATCTACTGGCTGGATGCCCTTCGCAGCGGCAATCTGGCAGCCTTTGGCGACATCGTCCAGCATGCAGTCCTTCCAGCTGTCGCGCTGGGCCTTCTGACGGCCGGCGTCTTCCTCCGCCTGGTCCGCACCAACGTGATCGGCACACTGGGAAAGGACTATGTTGAGGCAGGCCGGTCGCGCGGAGTCAGTGAATACCGCCTGGTGACAAAGCATGCCTACAAGCCGGCGCTGATCCCTATCATCACGGTGATGGGTCTGCAGATTGCGCTGCTGCTCGGCGGTGCGGTGCTGACCGAAACCACGTTCGAGTGGAAGGGCCTGGGCTATCAGTTGGCCCAGTACCTGACTGCACGTGACTTTGTAGCCGTCCAAGGCATCGTGATGTTGCTGGCCGTCATTGTGGCGGTCACCAATTTCGCAGTGGATATTGCCGCTGCCCTGATTGATCCGCGAGTGAGGTACTGATGGGCGCCACAGCATTGGAACCGAGAAAGAAATCCTTGCTGGACCGGCTTCCGGTCTCGTCCCACATCCGCCAAAGCGTTGGCCTGCAGCGGACCATGCTGCTCATCGGCGTGGTGCTTTGCGCTGCTTTTCTGGTGGCCGCGATATTTGCGCCGTTCCTGGCGCCCTACGGGTATTCCCAGATTTCCGACGACGCCGGTTCGTTCCCGGCGCAGGCCAAACCCGGCGGCAAGCATCTGTTGGGAACGACAGTGGGTGGCTACGATGTCCTGTCCCGGGTGATCTGGGGATCGCAGACAGCCTTGGCGGTGATAGTTGCTGCCGTGCTGATGTCCATCTTCCTGGGGGTATTCCTCGGACTGGTGAGCGGCTACTTCGGCGGCTGGCTGGACCGCGTACTCGTGGTCATTGCCGACGCAATTTACGCCTTCCCGACACTCCTTGTGGCTATCGTGATGTCGATTGCCATCAACAAGGGACAGTCCGGATTCTGGGGCGGAATCCTCGCCTGCGGGTTCGCCATCACTGCAGTGTTTGTGCCGCAGTACTTCCGCGTTATCCGTGCTGAAACCATCCGGCTCAAGGCTGAACCGTTTGTGGAATCAGCGCAGGTTGTTGGCGCCTCCAGCGCCAGGATTATCAGCAGGCACATCTTCTCCAACGCGACCCGGACCCTGCCGCTGATCTTCACGCTGAACGCCTCCGAAGCCATCCTCACCCTGGCAGGCTTGGGATTCCTCGGTTTCGGTATCGAGCCGAGCTCCGCCGCTGAATGGGGCTTTGACCTGAACAAGGCGATGTCCGATGCCTCCTCCGGCATTTGGTGGACCGGCGTGTTCCCCGGCATCGCCATCGTATTGACGGTGGTCGGCCTCACCCTCGTTGGTGAAAGCATCAATGACCTGAACGATCCGCGCCTGCGCGGACGCAAGGCAGCCGGCGGCAAGGGCGGTCCGGGATCACCAACCACCGCCGCGAACGCCGCCATCTCAGCGGATGTGAGAGGATTTTGACCATCAATATTGATTCGGTATCTGACCAGTCCAGGCAGGCGGACCAGCCGGTCCTTGCCATCGACCACCTCAAAGTCACCTTCGCCACCGATGGCGGAGACGTCTACGCCGTGAAGGATGTGAGCCTGGACGTCCGCTCCGGCGAAGTCCTGGCCATCGTAGGCGAATCCGGCTCGGGCAAGACCGTGACCGCGAAAACCATCCTCGGGCTGCTGCCGGAGACAGCCACCAGCGGCGGGGCTGTCCTGATCAACGGGAACAACGTGATCAGCGTCAGCGCCGCGAAGCTGAGGCAGATCCGTGGCCGCGATGTGGCCATGGTGTTCCAGGAGCCCTCCACGGCCTTGAACCCCGTGTTCACCGTGGGCTGGCAGATTGCCGAGGGCATCCGTGCCCACGCCGGCGGTGCCGGCGGGAAGCGTGTCTCGGCCAAGGATGCCAAGGCCCGTGCCATTGAGGCGCTGCGCAAGGTGGGGATCCCGGATCCGGAACACCGGGTCAACCACTATCCGCACCAGTTCTCCGGCGGCCAGAAGCAGCGCGTGGTGATCGCCGCCGCGCTTGCCCTGAACCCGGGACTGATTGTGGCCGATGAACCCACCACGGCCCTGGATGTCACCGTCCAGGCCGAAATCCTGGAGCTGCTCCGGGACCTTCGGGACAAGTACGGCACCTCGATCGTGCTGATCACCCACAATATGGGCGTGGTGGCCGACCTCGCGGACCGCGTGGTGGTGATGTACCAGGGTGATGTAGTGGAGGAAGCGCCGGTGCGGGTGCTGTTCGCCGAACCCAAGCAGGACTACACCAAGAAGCTGCTGGCCGCCGTGCCCCACCTGGGCCGGAACTCGGCGTCGGAGGGCCTGTTGGAACGCGCACACCAGGGCTCATCGGTCCTGGTAGAGGCAACCAACCTGACCATCGAGTATCCCGGCAGGCTGGGAACACCGGCCTTCAAAGCCGTGGACGGGGTCAGCTTCACCGTGTCCCCGGGCGAAGTCTTTGGACTGGTGGGCGAATCCGGCTCCGGGAAAACCACCATCGGCCGGGCCATCGCAGGCCTAAACCGGAGCACCGGCGGCAGCCTGCAGGTGCTCGGCTACGAGATGCTGAACTTCAAGGAGCGGACCTTCAAACCCCTCCGGAAGGACATTGGCTTTGTGTTCCAGGATCCGGCCGCGTCCTTCAACCCCCAGCTGACCATCGGCGACTGCGTAGCGGAACCCATGATCATCCACACCAACCCGAGCCCGGCGCAGGCGCGCAAACGCGTTGCCGAGCTGCTCGAATCAGTGCAGCTGCCGGCGTCGTACGCCCAGCGGTACCCGCACGAGCTGTCCGGTGGGCAGCGTCAGCGGGCGTCGCTGGCGCGGGCACTGATCCTGAACCCGCGGCTGCTCATTGCTGACGAGCCGACGTCGGCCCTGGACGTTTCCGTGCAGGCAAAGGTCCTGGAACTCTTCAAGGAAATCCAGGCCGAGTTCGGGTTTGCGGCGCTGTTCATCAGCCACGACCTCGCGGTGGTGGACATCCTGTCGCAGTGGGTGGGCGTCCTGTACAAGGGCAAGCTGGTGGAGCAGGGCATCGGCAGCCAGGTGATGGGCGCGCCGCAGCACGACTACACCAAACGGCTGATTGCCTCGCTGCCGGTCCCTGATCCGGACGAACAGGCACGACGCCGGGAAGCGCACCGGGCGCTGCTGGCCCAGTAGGCACCACCAGCGACCCCACAGTCGCGGCACCATCAGACGGACATCCCGCCCCACCAGGCGGGGTGTCCGTCCGCCGCTTAACACCGGAAGGATTTCCGCGGCTGCCCCATAGACTTGGACCATGACGCAGCAAAACCACGATGTTCCCGACACCGACACCTACGATGCCGCCGCGAGTTCGCTGGCGGGCCACGTGGACAACTCGGTGATGGCGGAACTGCTGTCCATCCGCTCCAGCATCGACAACATCGATGCGACCTTGGTGTACCTCCTGGCCGAACGGTTCAAGGCCACCCAGAAAGTGGGCTTCCTCAAGGCCGCGCACCGGCTCCCGGCCGGGGATCCCGGCCGGGAATCGGCCCAGATCGCCCGTCTCCGGCGGCTGGCGGAGGATGCACACCTCGATCCCGCTTTTGCGGAGAAGTTCCTGAATTTCATCATCGGCGAGGTCATCCGCCATCATGAAGCCATCGCCGAGGACCACCAGGCCGCTGCAGAGTGGAAGTAACCGCCACCGGGCTTGGGCCCTGGCCGGGGGAGGACCCCGTGGAGGCTGCCCGCATTATCCGCGGCGAGCTCGGCAGCCCGCACCTGCCGTTCCTGGCAGAACTTCCGGACCGCGGAGTCGGCTCCGACGCCCTGGGGCGGACGGCCGCACTCCTGGTTGAATTGGCCGTGGATGTCCAGCCGTACGGCTGGCGGCTGGTGGACCGACCCGGCAAGGATTTCCGCAGGGCCGCGTCGGCCCTGTCCACAGACATCAACGTCCTGGCAGACGTTGCCGGCGCCGAGGACACCCCCGCCCCCGAGATCAAGCTCCAGCTGGTTGGTCCGCTGAGCATTGCCGCGGGGCTGCACCTGCACAACGGAGAACGGGCACTTATCGATTACGGCGCACGCCGGGACATTGCCGACTCGCTGGCCGCAGGGGTTGGCGGCTACCTGTCCCGGATTTCCAGCGCGGTTCCGGGCGCGCGGCTGGTGGTCCAGGTCGACGAGCCTGATATCGCCGCCGTCCTCGCCGGCACTATTCCGACGTCGAGCGGTTACCGCACGCTGCGGGCGGTGGGCGGCCAGGAGGTCACCGAGTCCTGGCAGGTGGTGATCGAAGCGCTCCGTGAGGCGGGTGCCGCCGAAATCGTTGTCTCTGTCCCCGAGATCGAGGCTCCGATCGACCGGATCATTGCCGCCGGCGCCGACGGCGTGGCCGTGCCGCTGAGGGCCTTGACCACACGGCAGTGGGAGCAGTTGGCCACGGCAGTGGAGGCAGGCAAGCGGATCTGGGCTGGCGCCCTGGACATCAGCCGCGGCACGCTGCCCAGGGTGGCCGACGTCGTGGAGTCCGTGTGGCGGCCATGGCACGAGCTGGGGCTGCCGGCGTCGTCCCTGGGCAGTATCCGGGTCACCCCCTCGGCGGGACTTGCCGGCCACACGCCGGCCACCGCCACAGCGGTGCTGGGCCGGCTCACCCAGGTGGCCGACGGCCTGAACCAGCGGGCGCACGGCTGAGCGGGCCCACCGCTGAGCGGACCTGCGTGTACGTCTTCTACGTCCGGTTTTCCCAACGGTCCGGCTGGGCGTAGCGGGGCAGGAAACTCTGCGCCGAACTGCCGCCGATGTAGGGACGCAGGCGGTAGTCGAAACCGCCCGCATAGACCAGGACCAGCCCGATCTGCGGCTGGATGACCTTGACTTGGATCCGGTGCTGTCCATGCTCGCCGGCGGCGCCATCCCACCACTGCTCGGCGTAGGCCTTGGCATCCACAGTGGCCGGCAGAGGCAGGCGGAGGGGGCCCAGGAACAGCCGCGACGCTTCGGAAACTCCGCGCAGCCTGCCCTCGTCCGTCACGCTGAGCTTGAGGTCGGTCACCATGCGCCTGAAACGGCCCAGATAGTCCACCAGCCGCGGGCCGCCGTCGGCATCCACGAGGCTGGTGGTGTCCTGGAAAATCCGCACGTGCCCTGGGAAGCGGATTTCCCGCCGGGCAGTCAGGCTGGAGCGGCCGAAGGGATCCTGGTGCGCATGGTTTTCAATCCGGAAGGGGATGCCTTCCCCGTACTCCGGGAAGAACGCGTCCTCCCCGGAGGTGAGCTTCAGCAGGGGCCGCAGCCACGCCTGCCGGCAGCCCACAACGTCGAACACGCCCTCGCCCACGCCGTAGTGCCCCGAGCCGGGCGCCAGGGAAAAGTACTCCTGCAGCTCAGGCTGCAGCCGGTGGAAGTCCTCGCCCAGGGCCTGCCGGTAGATAGGGACGCTCATGGTGACCTCCTGGACGGTACCGTCAGCGGCGCTGCGGTGACTCACAATCTACCGGCCGCCTTCAGCCGGATATACATGTCGGCAAGCTGCGGCGGCAGCTGGTGTGGCTCCGCATCCACCACTTCCACCCCGTGGTGCCGGAGCTCGGCGCTGACCGCCGCCCGTTCCAGCAGTACGCGTTCAGCCGCTGCCGCCCGGAACACGCCGGCGGCGTTCTCACGCTCCCGCAGCATCTGCCCCAGCATGGGATCACGGACGGCGGCCACCACCACAACATGCTGCTGCGCGAGCTGCGCGGCCACGGGAATGAGTCCTTCCTCCGGCGCTCCGCCGTCCAACGCCGTTAGCAGCACCACCAGGGACCGGTGCGCGGAGACCGCCCGGATCTGGCCGGGGAGGCTGGACCAGTCAAGCTCGATCAGTTCCGCCTCGAGGGGCGCCATCGCTTGCACCAGCTGTCCCAGGAGGTTGCCGGTGGTGGCGGAACCGGCCCTGGCCCGCGGACGGCGGTCGTAGGCCAGGAAATCCACCCGGTCACCGCCACGCTCTGCCAGGACCGCCAGCAGGAGCGCCGCTTCGATGCCGGTATCCAGCCTTGGTTCGTCCTCGATCCTCGCCGCTGACGTGCGGGACGTATCCAGCATGATCACCACGCGCCGGTCGCGTTCCGGGCGCCAGGTGCGGACGACGACGGCGGACCGGCGGGCGGTTGCGCGCCAGTCGATGGACCGGACGTCGTCCCCGCGGACGTAGTCACGCAGCGAGTCGAATTCGGTGCCGGCACCCCGGATCTGCACGGCGGCTTTGCCGTCGAGCTCGCGGAGTTTCCTGAGCTTCGAGGGGAGGTGCCTGCGGGAATGGAACGGCGGCAGGACCCGCAGGAAGCCGGCGCAGTCAAACGTGCGCTGGCGTGCCGCTAGCCGAAGGGGTCCATGGGAGCGCACCGTGACGTGCCGGGCGCCCACGTCGCCACGGCGGACCGGCTGTAACCGGACGGTCATCCGGCGGCTTTCCAGGGCGGGGACGTCCAGGTCCTGGACCGGATTCACAGCCCCGGCAGACGGCTGCCACGCGTCCCGAACAGTGGCGCGCAGGCGTCGCCGGCCACTGTTGCGCAGCGTGAGGACCGAAGCGGCCGTGCCGTGCAGCGTCACGTTGCCGGGCTCGGCACGCGTGACGATGATGGCCCGCGGGGAAGCGGCCAGGCCAAGGTCCAGGCCCAGGAGCGCGGCGAGTGCCACGACCACGCCGAGGACCGTTCCCCAGCCAGGAAACAGCAGCACCGGTACCAGGCCCAACAGTGCCAGCAAGACAAACCGTCCGGAGAGTGCCATGTGCAAGCGGATCAGCGGGGGACGGGGACGGAGGCCAGGATGCTGCCCAGGACGTCGTCCACCCGGACCCCGTCCATCTGGGCATCAGGCTGCAGGGCCACCCGGTGGCGCAGGCACGGCAGCGCCAGTGCCTTGACGTCGTCGGGGGTGACGAAGCTGCGGCCGGACAGCCAGGCCCAGGCGCGGGACGTGTTAAGCAGTGCAGTCGCGCCGCGGGGTGAGACGCCCAGCTGGAACGACGGCGCCTGCCGGGTGGCGCGCACCAGGTCCACGATGTAGCCGATGATTTCCGGTTCGACGGCGACGGTGGCCACAGCCTCCCGCGCCCGTTCGAGGTCCTCGGCGCCGGCCACCGCCCGGACACCGGCGGCGGCAAGATCGCGGGGATTGAAGCCGGACGCGTGCCGCCGGATCACTTCCACCTCGTCAGTCCGGCTGGGCAGCGGCATGGTGAGCTTGAGCAGGAACCGGTCCAGCTGGGCTTCGGGCAGGGGATAGGTTCCCTCGTACTCCACGGGGTTCTGGGTTGCCGCCACCAGGAAGTTCGCCGGCAGCGGCCTGGACACTCCGTCCACCGAGACCTGCCGCTCTTCCATGGCCTCCAACAGGGAGGCCTGCGTCTTCGGCGGCGTCCGGTTGATTTCGTCGGCCAGCAGGATGTTGGTGAAGACCGGCCCCTCGCGGAAACTGAATTCCGACGTGTGCGAGTCATAGACCAGGGAACCGGTGATGTCGCCGGGCATCAGGTCAGGGGTGAACTGTACGCGTTTGGTGTCCAGGCTCAGCGCGGCGGACAGGGCACGGACCAGGAGTGTTTTGGCCACACCGGGCACGCCTTCGAGGAGGACATGCCCCTGGGAGAGTAGCGCGATCAGGAGTCCGGTGACGGTGGCATCCTGGCCCACCACCGCCTTGGCAACCTCATGGCGGACGTCCAGGAGTGCCTGCCGGGCGGGATCCAGCGTCCGCCGGGAGGAATCCATGATCTGCGGGGCGCCGTACGGTTCGTTCATCGGGTCCTGACCTCGTTCTCTAGTTTGTCCAGTTCCTGTGACCATTGCACCAGTCTGGTTGCGGTACCGGGGCGTTCCTGGATCAGGCCGCTGATATCTCTGACCGGCCGGCCCAGGTTCCGGGCCACTGCCTGCACCACGTCGTCGGCAGTGGCCTGGGATCCGACTCGAAGGGCTTGCGCCAGACGAACCAGGGTGCCGGCCCGAAGGTTGTCCCGTGCCCGGTTCAGTGCGTGGGAATCCTGATAAAGGCGCGCGCGGCCTTCGGCGGTCTCCACGGCCTTGACCACCACGGGGAGTGGTTCAAACACGAGCGGGCCGAGGCGGCGCCCGCGCCACACAATGGCCAGCACGGTCACAAAGACCAGCCAGGGCCCCAGGAATGCCACCCAGTCAGGGGCGAGGTCATCAAGTGTCTGCGTTGACTCCGCAGCGGCCGCGTCGCCCAGGCCGGGCAGGTACCAGACAAGGTCCTCTGAGCTGCCCAGCGTCCGCAGGGCCAGTGCGGCATGGCCGTGGCCGGCAAGCCCGCCGTTGTTGAGGAGGGCGGTGCTGCCCAGGACGGTCAGGCCGCCGTCATCCGTGCGGGCAAGCAGCCCGGCGGTGCTTCCCGGCGGGCTGAAGCACACCGTGCCGCCGTCGTACAGGAATCCGCCGGTTCCGGAGACAGCACCTGCCGCCGCGGGAGCGGTGAGATCGCAGCCCGGTTCCAGGAGCGCCGTCGACTCAGGCACCACACCGGCCTGGCTGATGCCGGTATCGAGGGCCTTCAGCGTGCCGAGCCGAGGCGTCACCAGCACTACGCGTCCCGCACTTGCGGTCAGCTCGTCCAGCCGGGATTGGTCCAGGAATCCGCTCCGGTCGTACAGGAGGAGGGTGGCACCCGGCCGGTCCGCGAGTGCTGCAGTGGCGGAGTCAAAGGATTCAACATCCTGGACCTCGACACCGTGGCGGCCCAGTATCTCGCTGACCGCCCTGGCGCCGCCCGGCCCGGCGTTATGCACGGATAAGGGCAGGGAATCGCCCTTTGGCGCGAGCTGGGTGGAAATAACCACCGCCAGTCCGACGGCGGCCACCGCTCCGATCGCTGCCCTGCCGCGGTGCCGTCGGAGCCAGGAACCGGCCCCGGCACCGACACCAGAACCGGTACTGGTACCGGACCCGGAATCCGATCGGAGTGCAGGGGCGGAGCCCGGCTGTGCCTCCGGTGCACCCGGCGGCAGAAGATTGGGCGTCAGGCGATCCGGTGAAGGGTTCTGCATCGTGGGACCCTGCGTCATCGCGTAACCGCCGGTTCGTCACGTTCAGCGGGCAGGGCAGCGCTCGCCGGCGTGAGGGACTGCAGGGCAATGTCCAGCTCGCGCACCGCGGCATAGTCGGGCTGGCCGGCGGACTCCTTGCCGTAACGGATCCCGTCGAAAGTCCGCGCAGCTTCTGTCAGGCGGCCGGCCTCTGACGGAAACGGTGTGGCCAGTTCGTGCGCCACCTCGTCCGCGGTCCGGCCCAGCCGCGCGTCGAAAAGCGTTCTGTCCTCGGCCGTGCGCACCAGCGCACGGAAGCAGTCCACGACGGCGGCACTCCAGTTGCCGGCTGCGGCTGCGGCCGCCGCGCGCCCGCGGTAGGCCTCGGCACTGACTGTTGTGCCGGCGTCGAACACCTCTCCGGCACGCTTGGTTTTTGCATTGAGGCGCGGGCGGGCCAGGATGACCGCGGCGCCGATCAGCACGGCGATGGCCAGACCGATCCACGGCGCCGCGACGGTGCTGTCCGGGCCGGAGCCGCCGTCCAGGGACCGCAGCCAGTCCAGGATGTCCGCCCATATGCTGTCCAGCCAGCCGGGGGACGCGTCACGGTATTCCGGCTTGGCAAGTTCTTCTTCGGCCCAGCGGCGGGCCTCGTCGCGGCCAGGCAGGACCGGTGGTTCAGCGGCCATCCGGCCATGTCCCGCCGGGCGGTGCCCCGTAGGGCGGCCGCGGATTCTGGCCGGGTCCTGCCCGGTAGACCGGGACGCCTCGGCCCGGGACGCCGTCCGGATCCGCGCCCGATTCCAGCAGCCGGAGCAGGGCGATATCCAGTCCGTCCCGGCGCATCCTGAGGTCGAGGTAGAGCAGCGCCAACACGGAGGTCTGGAAGGCGAATCCCACCGCGCCGACCACCGCACCGACGATGGCGGTGGCAACGCCCGCCACCACGGCCGCCGTCATGGCCTGCTCGGCACCGCCGTGTGGCGAGACCACTCCGGTGTAAAAACCGGAGAGCAGCGAGACCGGAATGGTGACGATCTGGGCGATGATCCCCACCATGATGCCCACCACCAGCGTGATGCCCAGGAGCCGCCACCAGCTGTTACGAGTGAGTTCCCAGGAGCGGCGTATGCCGGCCACCGCCCCGAGCTCCTCCACCACAACGGCGGCCGGCGCCACCATGAGCTTGATGTAGATCCACACATACAGGACGAAGCACACCAGCCCCAGCGGGATCAGGATCAGGGCGCCCACTCCACCCACAGTGCTGACCAGCAGCACCGCCAGCGCCACAAACAGCAGCGCTATGAGGAGCCCGCCGCCCACCAGCAGGGCCGCGAGGCGGATCAGGGCCCCCGCACGGGACCGTGCCAGCGTCCACATCTGCCTGAAGCCGGTAGGGCGGTTGAGAACGGACCTGGCCACCGGAACCACCATGGCGCCCTGAAGCACCGCCGAGAGGAATACGGTCAGCACCGAGACGAGCAGGACCCCGGACGCGAAGGTGAGCACCAGCGGGACCAGGTCCTGCTCCGTCAGGCCTTCAGCCCAGGTCTCCAGGGACGCCGCGGACGTGGCGGAAAATGCCGTGAGGACTGCCGTCAGCACTGCGGCGAACGTCTGCGCCAGCAGCGCGGCGCCCAGCATGGCCTTGGCATTACGCCGGATCGTCTGGAAGGAGCCGTCCAGGATCTCGCCGAACATCAGTGGTCGCAGCGGAATGATGCCGGGTTTGGGCGGGGCAACATAACGCGGCTGCTGGTAGGGCTGCGGAGCGCCGTAGGGGTTGTGCGGGGAAGTGCCCCAGGCCGGCGGGCCACCCGGGGGTGGGCCCCACACCGGATGGCCGCCCCAAGGCGGCTGCTGCATGTTCGGATCCTGGTGTGGCACCCTGTTCCTTCCCCCGTGCGGGACTGTCCGCGTGTTGCCAGCCTATAGTTCCGGCGTCGGGCGTCATAGCGTGGCGCCATGCCGTAAGGCCGTTCAACAGGACAAACCCTGTTCAATAAGGGAATATATAACTATGAAGGCACGCATTCTGGTAGTTGACGATGACGAAGCGCTGGCCGAAATGATTGGGATTGTTCTGCGCAATGACGGCTTTGAGCCGGTTTTTTGCGCCGATGGCAGCCAGGCGCTGGATATTTTCCGTTCATCGAAGCCTGACCTCGTGCTGCTTGACCTGATGCTGCCCGGCGTGGACGGCATCGAGGTCTGCCGGCAGATCCGCTCCGAATCGGACGTGCCCATCGTCATGCTCACGGCCAAGTCGGATACGTCCGACGTCGTCCGCGGCCTTGAGTCCGGCGCAGACGACTACGTGCCCAAGCCGTTCAAACCCGCCGAACTCGTGGCACGCGTGCGTGCCCGCCTGCGGCCCGGCGACCAGAAGGCGCCTGAAACGCTGCGGATCGCTGACATCACCATCGACGTGGCCGGCCACACCGTGAAGCGTGCCGATGAGCGGATTTCCCTCACGCCCCTGGAGTTTGACCTCCTCGTAGCGCTGGCGCGGAAGCCCTGGCAGGTGTTCACCCGTGAGCTGCTGCTGGAGCAGGTCTGGGGCTACCGCCACGCGGCGGACACCCGGCTGGTCAACGTCCACGTCCAGCGCCTCCGGTCAAAAATTGAACGGGATCCGGAAGCTCCCGAAGTTGTATTGACGGTTCGTGGTGTCGGCTACAAAGCAGGTTCCTGAGCCCTCAGGACCAGAAGCGCACCGCGCCCCGGACCTTCCCGCAGCCAAGGGCCCGGAGCACACGGATGCTCTGCCGTCGGAGCTGGCAACGCTGCCATTCCGGGCACGGATCTGGCGGCGCCGTGGAGTAATCGTGGGGCTACGGGTGGGCCGCCTTGTCCGTCTCGGCGTGACCCGTTTCTTCCCTGCGGTCCGTTTTGCCGGGCGGGCCATGCGTCGGCGCTGGCGCCGGTCCCTGCAGTTCCGGACAGTCCTCACCACGCTGCTGTTGGCCGTGACATCCTTTGGCGCCGTGGGCGCCTACCTGTCCAACCAGATCGCCAACAACCTGTTCCAGGAGCGCCTCACCCAGGCCGAATCCGAGACCCGTTACTACGTCAAGCAGGTCCAGGAGACGTTCGACGGCGCCCAGGTCACCGACCAGTCCAGCGTCATCACCCTGGTCTACGACACTTTGAATGCCGTGGAGGGCCGCGGCTCCGTCATCCAGCGCCGCTACGTTTTCGAAGCCAAGCCCGAACAGACCAAGCCCCGGAACCGCTGGGTGGAGTCGCGGGCCTCGGACCAGCTGACCGTCAGCGTCATCCCGCCTGAACTCCGTACGGCGGTACAGGATTCAGGCAAGGACCAGTACTGGACCTCCACCGTGATTCCGGTAGGTACCGAGGACAGGCCGGGCATCGCCGTGGGCAACCTGGTGACCTTCAACGGGACCGTGTACGAGCTCTACCTGATCTATGACGTCAACACCGCCCAGCAGACGCTCGACGAAATCCAGGGCGTCCTCCTGGCCGGCGGCGCGGTGCTGGTGCTGATGATCGGGGCCATCGCCTGGTACGTCACCCGCAATGTTGTCAGCCCGGTCAGCCACGCTGCCCTGGTGTCGGAGAAGCTCGCTGCCGGCCAATTGCAGGAGCGGATGGTGGTCAAAGGCGAAGACGAGGTTGCCCGCCTCGGGGCATCGTTCAACCATATGGCCGCCAGCCTCCAGGAACAGATCACCCAGCTGGCCATGCTGTCCCAGATGCAGCAGCGGTTTGTCTCCGACGTCTCCCACGAGCTCCGCACGCCCCTGACCACCGTCCGGATGGCCGCGGAAGTGCTGTACGACGCCCGCCACGACTTCGACCCCATCAACAAGCGCTCCGCCGAACTCCTGTACAACCAGGTGGAGAGGTTCCAGTCCCTGCTGGCCGACCTGCTCGAGATCTCCCGCTTCGACGCCGGCGTGGCCATGCTCGACGCCGAGCCCGAGGACATCCTGCAGGTGATCGCCCACGTCATTGACGGGGCGGCGCCCGTCGCGGCCGAATACGGCTCGGAGATCATCCTCCGGGCGCCCGCGGAGGGAATTGTCGCGGAGATGGACGCCAGAAGGATCGACAGGATCCTGCGGAACCTCATCCTGAACGCAGTGGAGCATGGCGAAGGCAGGCCGGTCACCGTAACTGTCTCAGCCAACCAGTCAGCGGTGGGAGTTGCAGTCCGGGATCAGGGGATCGGCATGACCCCGGCCGAAGCCGCCCGTGTCTTTGACCGGTTCTGGCGTGCGGATCCGGCGCGGGCCCGCACCACCGGAGGCAGCGGACTGGGCCTGTCCATCGCAATGGAAGACACCAAACTCCATAACGGCTGGCTGCAGGCATGGGGAAACAAGGGTAGAGGGGCCAACTTCCGGCTGACCATTCCGTTGCGCCAGGGCGAGGAGATCGACCGCTCACCCGTGCAGCTTGAGCCGGAGGACATCATCCTCCCCGACGTCCCACATTCGAAAAACGTGCTGGTCCTGGGGCCCGGCCCCACTGGGGCGCCTGACGTCCCCGCTGGCGGCGGGCGTGGCCAGGGCACCGGGCGTACCCCCGCCGGGACAGGCGCAACACCGAAGGAGTCTTCATGACGGGACGAAAAGTGCGGGCAATGCTGAAGAGGAGCGTTGTGCTGTTCGTCGTTGTCCTGCTTCTGGCCTCCTGCGCGCGCATTCCCACGGCCGGGCCGGTGGGGAAGAGCGCGGAAGGCAGCGCCGGCAACGTCAACGCTCCGGTGTTCCTCCCGGCCGCCCCCCAGCCCGGCGCTACTCCGGAAAACATCATTGATTACTTCTACCGTGCCGGTACCGGATACGAGGGGGACTACGCGGTGGCCCGCGAATACCTGACGCAGGCAGCGTCAGTGTCCTGGAAACCCGACCAGCGCGCGCTGGTGTACCGCGAGGCGAAAGTGGTGGGCACCGGCGTCGACAACGTCTACAACTACCAGCTGGACGTTGCCTATAGCGTGGATGTTGACGGCATCGCCACCCAGATGCCCGAAGGCACCATCGAGAACATTCCGGCCACTCTCACGCAGGTGGACGGCGAATGGCGGATCTCAGCCATCCCGGACGGAACAGCGATCCCGGAGGAAACCTTCAAGGTCATCTACGGCGCCTACCCCATCTACTTCTACGATCCCAGCTTCACCTATGCCGTGCCTGACGTCCGCTGGTTCATCAAGAACAAGACCGTCAAAGCCATGACCAGTGCCCTGCTTGCCGGCCCCGCGCCGTACCTTCGCGGCGCGGTGGTCAGCGCCTTCCCGTCCGGCATCAAACTCGCCCGCGAATCGGTTCCGGTGGTGTCCGGCGCCGCGCAGGTGGACCTCACCGCCAAGGAACTCACCGAGGCGTCCACGGAGGACAGGCTCCGGATGCAAACGCAGCTTTCGCTCACGTTCCGAAGCCAGCCCGACGTCGTTAATGTGGAGTTGCATGCCAACCAGGACCTGGTCCGCGTCGAAGACAACGGTTCGGTGTTGCCCCCGGTGCGGGACAAAAACGTGCCGGTCCGCGAGATCGCCGTCAGCGGCAATGAGCTGGTTCGCTACGAAAACAACAGGGTGTCCCCGCTGCCGGATATGCAGCCAGTTTCATCGCTCGGGCCCCGCTACCCGGCGGAATCTCCGGTGTCCCAGACCGTTGCCTTCCTCAACGAAAGCCGGACGACGCTCTACAGCATGGTGCCGGGACAGCCGGCCCGTGCGCTGACAACGCGCAGCACCATTACGCACCCGTCCTTCAGTATTCATGACTGGGTGTGGGCCGCAGGGCCGGGAGCTACCGGCGGTACGGAGGTGGTGGCCTACCGGCCCATCGGAGTTGCCGAAGGTGCCGCTGTTCCCACCGTTACGCTCACGCCGTCGTGGCTGGCCGCAAGAACCGTCAAGGAGCTGAGGATCTCCCGCGAGGGCGTCCGGGCGCTGGTCATTTCGGAACAGAACGGCAAGACGAAGGTGCAGATTGCCGGGATCATCCGGAACGCCGACGGGACACCACGGGAACTGACTGCCCCGATCACGCTGGTGGCTTCGGGTGATCCGGACCGGGGCGTCTGGGTGAACGACACAACGGTAGCCGTGATGAAAGCCTCGGCAGGCTCGACCGTCACGCCGGAGCTGCTGTCCCTCACCTCCGGACAACCCCAGCAGTTGGCGCCGTGGCCCGGCCTGGTGTGGCTCAGCGCCGGCAACGGGCTGGAGGAAATCTACGGCCAGTCGGCCGAGGGCATCTTCCAGCGGCTGGGCAACGGCTGGTCGCCCCAGCTGAAGGGCCCCATCGACCCCTCATTCCCTGGGTAGCTTTCCACATAGCGCGGACCAGCGGTTCCGGGGCTGCGATACGCAGGCCACCATGGGGTGTGACCGAAGTTCAGCCCGGACGTCCTCCTGCTCGCCACGCGCCTGTGCGCCGGTCCGGGGGCCGCGTTGGGGGCCGTTGCTGGGGCAGTCCCGGCGGAAGTGCCGCAAGCCTGGATCCGGACCTCCTGCCGTCTCCGCTGCAGTCCGCCAAGCATCGCGGCGGCCACCGCCGCCTGTGGCTGCGGGCCGCCGACCAGATGGGCGCGGCCGCCGCGGAGCTGCTGGCACTTGCCGTCCCTGTGGACTGCGTCTGCTGCGGCGCGGAGGACCTGGCCCTGTGCGTCATGTGCGAACGCCACGTCCGCCTGCTGACCAGGCACCCGTTCCGGGCAGAGGAGCAGGCGCCGGCCCTGATGAACGTCGACGGCGGCCTGATCCTTCCCGTAGTGGCGGCCGGGGTGTACCGCGAGGAGCTGGCGCAGGCCGTGCTTTCGTTCAAGAGCCATGGCCAGCACCAGCTCACGTCAGTCCTGGCGCGCGGACTGGGGCAGGGCATTGCCGCGTCCGTGGCCGGCGTCGACGGCGTCTGCCTGGTTCCGGTGCCCAGCAGTACGGCTGGCTACATCAAAAGGGGATTCAGCCCGGTCCACCTCCTGCTCGCAGAGCTGCGTCGGGGGACCACCATCCGCGGAACGCCGGTGGTGGACGTGATCCGGAAAGCCCGGCGCCGCGCCGCGCCGGAGCGGCTGCCTGGAGGCCAAAAGGGACTCGGCCGCGGTGCCAGGGCGAGCCGGGTCAAGGGGTCCATGAAGGTCCCGAAACGCCAGTGCTCGCGGGTGGCCGGACGCCGCTGCATCATTGTCGACGACGTCCTCACCACGGGGGCCACACTCGCGGAAGCAGCCCGCGCGCTGCACGTCAGCGGCGCCGTGGTGGTGGGGGCGGTGGTCCTTGCCGCGACACGCCCGCCGGATTCAGCTGGCGGCGAATAGCCCGCCCCGGGAGCTGGCGGAACGCTGCCCGTCTAAGAAAAAAATAAACGAAGAAAGGATGAATAACAGGTGGCTATGAACTAACGTCGGTTGTGGGTACCAAGAACAAGTTGTACCTTTCGATGGCGGCTCGGAAAGGGGCTCGACTGTCAAGCAGATCGGCCCGTGGGATGTGCCGCCGTCGTGTCACCGAAGTCATTTGGAGGGCACCATGGAGTTTATGATTAGCGGACGAAATCTGACGGTCTCAGACCGCTTCCGCGAATACGCCGGTGAGAAGATCTCGAAGATCGAGTCACTTGGCGACAAGGTCCAGCGGGTTGACGCGAAGGTTTCCAAGGAAACGAATGCGCGCCAGACCGGCGACCAGCTCACCGTTGAAGTTACGGTTCTGGGCCGGGGACCCGTAATCCGTGCCGAAGCCAGCGCCGCAGACAAATTCGCTGCGTTCGATCTCGCCTACACCAAGCTGCTGGAACGTCTCCGCCGCGCCAAGGACCGCAAGAAGGTCCACCACGGGCGCCACACCCCCAAGGCAGTGCGTGAGGCCACCGCGACACTGGAACCCGCAAGTACCAGTGAGCCCCTTTACGTCGAGGCGAGCCATCGCAGCGAACCCCAGGCTGCACCTGTTGAACGATCGCCCTACGAGGTCGAGAACGACATTCCGGCTGGGGACTCCCCGGTGCTGATCCGGCGCAAAGTTTTCCCTGCGGCCTCCCTCACCCTTGACGATGCTGTGGACAACATGGAGCTCGTGGGCCACGATTTCTACCTGTTTGTGGACAAGGCCACCAACACGCCCTCGGTGGTCTACCGGCGCCGTGGCTGGACGTACGGGGTGATCACCCTGGACCACGAATGCGAACCGGGGGAGACGGCCGTCGAAGAAAAAATCCTCGCCTACCGTTCCGATGACGAGGCTGCAAAAGTCTAGGGCGGTTCGCACCCCTCAATGAAAGGACGGATGTGCCAGCGACGCTGAGCCTTATCCAGGCCCGGCGGATCGCCTTGGCAGCTCAGGGACTCGACAAAGGACGGCCCGCCGGCCCCGTGACCTCACGGACGGTGGGCCGTACCATTGCCCGGATCCAGCTTGTCCAGATCGATTCCGTCAACGTGTTGTCCCGCAGTCACTTTCTGCCCTTCTTTTCAAGGCTCGGCAACTATGACCGCACCATTCTTCAGCGGATGGCCAGTTCGCCTCCCCGACGCATGATGGAGTACTGGGCGCACGAGGCCAGCTTCATCCGGCCCGAGCACTTCCAGGACCTCCGGTTGTGGCAGAAACGCACGTGGGTGGGTGCGTCCGCCCTCGACCCGGACCTGCGCGACGCGGTGGCTGGAAAGATTCTCGACGCCCTCGCCGCAGGGCGGCCCATGACGGCGGCGGAACTGACGGTGAACATCGGGCACGTGGAGGACCGGCGGGACGACAACTGGGGATGGAACTGGAACGCCGTCAAACGCGTGCTTGAAGACCTGTTCGAGGCGGGCACCATTTCCGCGGCGTCCAGAACCGAACAGTTCGAGCGAAAGTACACGCTGACGGCTAAGGTGCTGCCGCGTCGGCTGGCCCTCGAAGCCACGCCGGACCCTGTTGAGGCCTTGCATCGGCTCATCGACGCGGCGGCGCAAGCCCATGGCATCGGAACCGTGAAGTGCTTCGCGGACTACTTCCGTACACCGGTCAAGGCAGCCGCCGCCTCGGTGGACCATCTCGTCAGCATAGGGAGGCTCGAACCGGTGGCTGTCGTAGGCTGGGACCGGAAGGTATTCCTCCATGCCGACGCCACAATGCCGCGGCGGGCAGCGGGGCGGGCCTTGCTCAGTCCCTTTGACTCCCTGGTCTTCGAGCGGCGCCGGCTTGAGGAGCTCTTCGGGTTCCACTTCCGGATCGAGATTTACACGCCCGCGCACCTCCGACGCTTCGGGTACTACGTCCTGCCCTTTCTCCTGGGTGACACCATCGTGGCGCGGGTGGACCTTAAAGCGGACCGTGCGGCAGGAAATCTGCTGGTCAGGTCCGCCTACGGTGAGCCGGACGCACCGCCAGGGACCGCCGTCGAACTCGCCGCCGAGCTGGAACTGATGGCCGAATGGCTGGAGCTGGACGACATTGTGGTCAGCCCGGTCGGGGACCTGGCAGAGTCCCTCGCGGGCGCCCTGCACCACCGCGCCGGTGCGCTCCGCTCTCAGGGAACACCGGCCGCGTGGCCTGTGTCTCTCCCGTAGACTAAAAACGCCAGAATTCGGCAGCATAAGACTGGGAGTATCTTCACGTGGCATCACTTATCGAAAAACTTCTCCGCACGGGTGACAAAAAAACCCTGCGGCAACTGCGGAACTATGCCGACTCCATCAATGCGCTCGAAGACTCGTTCAAAACCTTCACGGATGCTGAGCTCCGCGAGGAAACAGACCACCTCCGCGCCCGCCACCAGGACGGCGAGCAACTGGACGATCTCCTCCCGGAGGCTTTCGCCGCCGTGCGCGAGGCCTCAACCCGCACCCTGGGCATGCGTCACTTTGACGTCCAGCTAATGGGTGGCGCCGCCCTCCACCTGGGCAATATCGCCGAAATGAAGACCGGCGAAGGCAAGACGCTCGTGGCCACCGCGCCGGCCTACCTTAATGCCCTCGCCGGCAATGGCGTCCACGTCATCACGGTGAACGACTACCTTGCCGAATACCAGTCAGACCTTATGGGCCGGGTCTACCGTTTCCTTGGCCTGACCAGCGGTTGCATCCTGTCCAACCAGGATCCCGCGGTGCGCCGGCAGCAGTACGCCGCGGACATCACCTACGGCACCAACAACGAATTCGGCTTTGACTACCTGCGCGACAACATGGCGTGGGACCAATCAGAGCTGGTCCAGCGTGGCCACAACTTCGCCATTGTTGATGAGGTCGACTCCATCCTCATCGACGAAGCCCGCACGCCGCTCATCATTTCCGGCCCTGCCCAGGGCAACACCAACCGGTGGTACAGCGAATTTGCCAAGGTGGTGCAGCGCCTGAAGGCCGGCGAGGACTACGAGGCGGACGAGAAGAAGCGCACCGTCGGTGTCCTGGAGAGCGGCATCGAAAAGGTGGAGGACTACCTGGGCATCCAGAACCTCTACGAATCCGCGAACACTCCGCTCATCGGGTTCCTGAACAACGCCATCAAGGCCAAGGAACTGTTCAAGCGGGACAAGGACTACGTCATCCTCGACGGCGAAGTGCTCATCGTTGACGAACACACTGGCCGCATCCTGGCCGGCCGCCGCTACAACGAGGGCATGCACCAGGCCATCGAGGCCAAGGAAGCCGTGGAGATCAAGGCCGAAAACCAGACCCTGGCCACGGTGACGCTCCAGAACTACTTCCGGATGTACTCCAAGCTGGCAGGCATGACCGGCACGGCCGAGACTGAGGCCGCCGAGTTCATGGGCACGTACAAGCTCGGCGTGGTGGCCATCCCCACCAACCGGGACATGCAGCGGATCGACCAGTCGGACCTCGTGTTCAAGAATGAAAAGGTGAAGTTCGACGCCGTCGTGAAGGACATTGCCGAGCGTCACGAACAGGGCCAGCCGATCCTTGTGGGCACAACGAGTGTCGAAAAAAGCGAATACCTCTCCGGGCTGCTCGCCAAGGAGGGCATCAGGCACGAAGTCCTGAACGCCAAGAACCACGCCCGTGAAGCGGCCATCGTGGCGCAGGCCGGACGCAAGGGTGCTGTCACGGTGGCCACCAACATGGCAGGCCGAGGCACTGACATCATGCTGGGCGGCAACGCCGAATTCACTGCGGTGGCCGATCTGGCCAAGCGAGGGCTGGACCCGGAAGAGAATTCCGAAGAGTACGAGGCCGCTTGGCCGGCTGCCCTGGAGACGGCCAAGCAGTCCGTAAAGGACGAACACGAGGAAGTACTGAACCTCGGCGGGCTGTATGTCCTGGGAACTGAGCGGCACGAGTCCCGCCGCATCGACAACCAGCTCCGTGGCCGCTCCGGCCGCCAGGGCGACCCCGGCGAATCACGCTTCTACCTCTCCCTGACCGATGACCTGATGCGGCTCTTCAACTCCGGCGCGGCCGAACGGTTGATGAACAGTTCCGTCCCGGATGATGTGGCGTTGGAATCCAAACTGGTTTCCCGGGCCATCGCGTCTGCCCAGGGCCAGGTTGAAGGCCGCAACGCCGAGCAGCGCAAGAACGTCCTCAAGTACGACGACGTCCTGAACCGCCAGCGCGAAGCCATCTACGGTGACCGCCGCCGGATCCTCGAAGGTGACGACCTGCACGAGAAGGTCCAGTTCTTCGTGGAGGACACCATCACCGCCCTGATCGACTCCGCCACGGCCGAAGGCAATGGCGATGACTGGGACTATACCCAGCTGTGGACCAACCTCAAGACGCTCTACCCCGTCAGCGTCACAGCGGATGAGATCATCGAGGAAGCCGGCGGCAAGTCCAAGCTCACTGTTGAATTCCTCAAGGAGGAGCTGCTCTCCGACGCCCGCGTGGTCTACCAGACACGGGAAGAGACCATCGGCGCCGAGAGCATGCGCGAGCTGGAACGCCGCGTGGTGCTGTCGGTCATCGGGCGCAAGTGGCAGGAACACCTCTATGAGATGGACTACCTCAAGGAAGGCATCGGACTGCGCGCAATGGCACAGCGTGACCCGCTGGTGGAATACCAGCGCGAGGGCTTTGTTATGTTCCAGAGCATGATGGAGGCCATCCGCGAGGAAAGCGTCGGGTTCCTGTTCAACCTTGAAGTTGAGGTGACTCCAGCCCAGGATGTGGTGGTGCCGGACGCAGCAGGTGGCCACACCGAGCGTGTTGAGCCGCAGATCCACGCTGCCGGCCTGGAAGCGCCCGAGAAGCCTGCCCAGCTGCAGTACACCGCTCCGGGCGAAGACGGCGCATCCCAGACCCGGGTGGAGGGTCGTGTCTCTTCACGGTCCGGAAATCCCGCCAAGGCTGCAGCGCAGGACGCCACCAAGCGTCCGGCCAAGAAAAAGCGCCGCTGACGGCAGGGATCGTGGCTGATCAGCCACAGGTCGACACTGCAATAGATCGTCACTGAAATAGTTCGACATTGGAAGTGCCCGGAGCCTCAGCTCCGGGCACTTCTGCATTCGCGGGCAAGCGGTTCAGCCGACCATAAACTCGGTCACGCGCCAGACCTGCTTGCTGCGCTCAAGCCGGACCGCTACAGCCCGTGCCCGGATGTCATCAACCACCACGGCGCTTGCCTCATAGATGCCCGGGGCGACCTCGCAGGCGCGGACTGAACGCACGATGGAGTTCTTGTGCAGCCGGGCCAGGGACGGCGAGGCAGAGCGCGACTGTTCGCGACGGATCAGGACCGCGCGGTGCTGCAGCACCGCGAGGCAGCGCGGATCCAGACGGCGGGCGAGCTGGTGGATCGGCCGGATGCCGGCGAGGACTTCCATGGCCGCCTGCACGGTGCTGCGTGTGATCGCCAGGATTTCGGAGGCTTCGTCTGCCGCACGCAGCGGCACGACCGGCGCGGTAGTGGTACGCGGAGGAACCTGGCGGACTGCTGCCGCGCGGCCCGGGTTGACCGTGGCGGAGCGGATTGGCGTAACTGCGTACATGTGATTCCCCTTAATCGTGAGCTGATGAATATCGGAACGTCGGTTAGGCCGTGGAAGGTGCTTTCAAAATCTGCCCGGGCAGCAGGACATGCGGGCTTTCGCCGATCCGGGATTTGTTGGCCTCGTACCAGCGGGGCCAGTGCAAGGCGACATCCACATCCGAAGCCGCCGGGCCCAAGTGGCGGGAAGCGATGTCCCAGAGTGTGTCGCCCGCCAGTACCGTGACCTCACTCAATGGCGACGGTGGGACCTGTTCCGCCCGGACGGGCTGGGCCGCCAGCAGGCCGGGGTCCGGGACCGGCGGGCTGGGACGCCAGTCTGGCCGGACCGCCGCCGCAGGAGTTTCGGTGGTCTGTCCTCCCGTGTCTGCAGGGTGTTTGCCCTCCGGTTCCGGGAGCTGCCGGTGGCCGCTTGTGGGAGACCACTGGGCCTGGATGGCTGCGCCGTGGACCGGTACGTCCTGCACCGCCACTTCCTGCGTGGGTACCCAGGCGGGTCCGGCCGGTGGGACGGCTGCGTGAGCCAGCGGTGCCGACAGTAGTTGCACCGACAGTGCGGCCACCGCGAGCCGGCGCATAAATGCCGGGCAGCACTTGCCGGCCCTGTCGGCGGCCCGCCGCCTGCCGCACCTGTCCAGGACGGCAGCCGCTGACGCCAAAACCATCGAGAAGATCCACCACGCCACGATGGCCAGCCCTGCGGCGACAGCCACGGCACCGAGTAGGTCATCGAGGTCCGGGCCTTGCCGGCGTGCTGTGGACAGTTGCCATCGGCCCACCATGCCCCCGCCGGCAACGCAGAGGAAGAATCCCAACAGGAGGATGGACGCCGCCATGACGGCGTCTGCGCGGAGCCCACGTGCTGTAGCTGCCGTCATGATGTTCCTATCTCATGTTGATGCTGTTTGATACTGCTTGATGCCATTTGATGTATCTAGGTTCAGTTTGACGCACTTATGCTGGATTTGTCCAGAGACTGGAGTGAAGTCGTTGGTGAATTGACCGCGAACAAACCCGCACCCTACGCTTGGCCCCATGCGTTGGGATGCTCTGTTCAGTGATATGGAGGCACAGTTCGCCGAGGGCGAGCGGCTGGCCGTCGATGCCGAGATCTCTGAGCGGGCAAGAGCGGAAACGGCCTCCGTCGTTCTGGCCGACCGCTTGCGGGGTTCCTTGAACAGCCACGTGGCCGTGTACCTGGCGTGTGGGCGCGCCTTCGAAGGAACCCTGAGCCATGCCGGCGCCGATGCGCTGGTCCTGAACGAGTTGCGTCGCCAGGTCCTGGTCCCGTACGGCGCGGTGGCACGCTATGCGGGACTTGGCCGCGGCTCCGTGGCCGAGACTTCGCAGGTGCGGCGCCGGATCGGATTGGCGCATGCGCTGCGGGGCCTGGCGCGGGACCGGGCCGAACTTGCAGTCACTCTGCGCCACGCGCCGGAAAGGGATACCGGGCTGGCCGGAGTCATCGACCGGGTGGGCAGTGACTTTTTGGACCTGGCGCTGGTCAGCCCCGGGGAGTTCCGGCGTGCATCACAGGTTCGGCAGGTAGCCACGATTCCGTTTGCGGCGCTGGGTGCCCTGCGGTCACGGAGTGCAGGGGAACTGTAGCCGCGAGCCGGAGTCTTTGTTCACCTAATGGGACTTTGCCGCCCGTTGAGGCGATTACCTGGACAAAAACTCAGCGGACAAGCGGTTGCGAGGGCTGACTCGCAAAGCCAAAATCAGCCTTGCTTGGCTTTGGCTTCCAGGATCATGCGGCTGGCCTCGGCGTAACGCTCTTCGATGTATTGCTCCAACATCTTTTCCTCGACGCGCCACTGCCCGCGGCCACCCACCTGGATGGCCTTCAGTTCTCCGCTGCGGACCAAGGCATAGGCCGCCGGCGAGTTGATTTGCAGCTGTTCAGCAACATCGGCGAGAGTCAGGAATCTGGGCATAGCTCCATTTTGCCATTGAAGGCGTCATCTGGTGCGGTTATCCACAGTTTGATGTTGTTTGGTCTTTTGACTTTTGTTCCGGGGCCCATGCCGTAACAATGAGGTGTCCGGACGCAGCCAGCCGCCTGGACCGGAGCTAGGGGGAGAAGAGCATGAGCCACGATGCTGTTACTACAGGTGCCAGGCTGAAACCGCCGTCGTGGAAGGATCCCCGGCTGCTGGTTGGCGTGCTGCTGGTCCTGGCATCGGTGGTGGGAGTGATCTCGCTGGTTGGCAGCGCTGATCAGACCACCGAGGTTTACGCCGCCCGGGACTCCATTGCGGTGGGTGAGAAGCTGACCGCGGACAATGTGGTCCGGGCCAAGGTCCGCCTGGGTGAGACCGAACAGCATTACGTCACCGTTGAAGCAGGGCTCCCCGACGGGTTGGTCGCAGTCCAAAGAATCGGCAAGAACCAATTGGTGCCCAAGGAAAGTCTGGCCACCGTGGATTCGTTGGACCGCAAGCCCGTGGCCGTGACCATTGAGGAAGCACTGCCGCCGCAGGCGGTTGCCGGGACCCGGGTGGACGTCTGGGTTGCCTTGCCGGATGCCCGCAACGGCTTCAGTGAGCCGAAGCTCCTGCTGCCCGGCGCGGAAATTGCACAGGTGACCGCCGGCACCACGGCCTTGGGGTCCTCCCGCAATACAGTGCTGATGGTGCTGGTTGCCGACGGCCAGATGCCGGCCATCCTCGGCGCGCAGGCGAACCAGGCCAAGATTTCAGTGGTGTGGAACCCGGGCGGGGCCTCATGAGTATCCCCGTGGTCACTGTGGGCCAGGCCCGCGAGGACGTGGTGGGCGGGTTGGAGCGGCTCCACGGTCCGGTCACGGTGGTCCGTCGCTGTACTGAACTGACGGAACTGCTGGCGGCCTGCCAGAGCGGCCTGGCACGGGCCGCGGTTGTGGCTGACGGCTGCGAGGGCCTGACTGCTTCGCTCGTTGATCGGCTCGGTGCCGTGGGCGTGGCGATCATCGCCCTCACGGATGACGCCGACGAGGCTGCCAGGCTGCGCGGGATCGGTGTGGCCTCCGCGCTGACCGGCGTAGAGTCCGCCGCCCTGGCCGGCAGGAGTGCCGAGGCCGTTGACCAGCTGACAGGCACCGCCAGGGATGCAACGTTCGGGAGCGGGCTGGGGGACACCAGCGCTGCGTTGCGTCAGCGTCCCGCAGTCCAGGCGGACGTGCCGCCGGCCTCCGGGGCGGGAAAGATCATTGCCGTGTGGGGTCCCGCCGGTTCACCCGGCCGGACCTTCGTCGCGGCCAACATCGCGGGGGAACTGGCTGCGGATGGGAAATCCGTGCTCCTCGTCGACGCCGACAGTTACGGGGCCAGCATCGCCGCAGTCCTGGGCCTGCTGGATGAATCTGCGGGGATCGCGCAGGCCTGCCGGCTTGCGGACCAGGGACTGCTCGACGCCGATGCGCTGCTGAAGGTGGCCACACCTGTCACCACCAAACTTGGAACTTTCCGGGTCCTGACCGGGATCACCCGGGCGGACAGGTGGACCGAACTACGGGCAGCAGCACTGTCGCTGGTGCTGGAACGCGCCAAGGAGGTTGCCGACGTCGTGGTTGTGGACACCGGCTTCTGCCTGGAGGCGGACGAGGAACTCAGCTTCGACACGATGGCTCCGCGCCGGAATGCCGCGACCCTGCGGACCCTGGAACTGGCGGACACCGTCTATGCCGTGGGGGCCGCCGATCCGGTGGGGGTTCCCCGGCTGGTCCGCGGACTCGCGGAGCTCGAGCTGGCAGTGCCGCACGTGTCGCCTGTTGTGGTGATGAACAAGGTCCGGGCGGCGGCGGTGGGGAGATCCCCGGAGCGACAGCTGAAGGATGCGTGGGGGCGGTATGGCCCGTCGGCGGAGATCGCAGCCTTCCTGCCGGCGGACAGCCCCGCAGCTGACGCCGCGCTGCTCGGCGGCTCTTTGCTGCTCGAAACAGCGCCGGATTCCAAGCTCAGGCGGGCGATCGCCGATTTGGTTTGTGCAGCTGTCCAGCGATCTTCCCGATCCTCTGTATTTTCTTCCACACCGAGGCTTCGGCGAAAGGGCTAGGCTCACCGTAGGAGCTGCAACGGTGCAGCATCAAACTTGTGATGGAGGCGTTTGTTGATGTCGTCTGGATCCAGCGTGGAGGATCAAGCCTTGGCTATTGGTGACCGGGAGGGGTTCCTGGCGGATTATTACCAGCACCTTGCCGAAGAAGATGCCCGGACTTATTCCCCGGAGGTGCTGGCCAGCCGGGCGGAAACCCACCGCGGTGTCGCCGCGAACCGGCAGCCGGGCCAGGCGAAGGTTTCCATCGTCAACGAGGCGGACAGCAGCGTCGTCTACGTCGTCACGGACGATATGCCTTTCCTTGTTGACTCGGTCAACGCCGAGCTTGTTCGCCAGAACGCCGCCATCGGACTTGTGCTTCATCCACTGTTCGTGGTGACCCGGAACCGGGAAACGGGACAGCTGGTCAAAGTTGACCGCGTCCCGTCCCATATCGGTCTCTCCAGCGGTGATACGGCCGCGATGCCTGTGCTGTCCCACCTCATCGCGCAGGGCGAAAACGCCTCCCACATGGAGTCGTGGATCGCCGTGGAAATCAACCGTGTCTCCGACGAGGCAAAGGCGTCGTTGCTGGACGGGCTGGACCGCATCCTGGGAGACGTGCGCGCCGCCGTCGAAGACTGGCCCAGGATGCGCAACAAGGCCCAACAGATTGCCGCGAGCCTCGACCAGGTGTCCCACCCGGCCCAGATTGCCGAACTGCGGCAGGCGCAGGATCTTCTGCGCTGGCTCGACGACGGCAACTTCACTTTCCTTGGATACCGTGAGTACCACCTCGTCAACGTCGACGGTGAAGATGTACTGGAACTGCGTGAAGACAGCGGTCTCGGACTGCTCCGGGCGAAGCCGGGCGCGCCGCATATGCAGCATCTCACCGACGCCGGCCGAAAAAAGGCCCGCGAAAAGCGGGCGCTCGTGATCACCAAGGCAAACTCACGGTCCACCGTCCACCGCCCCGCGTACCTTGACTACATCGGTGTGAAGAGTTTCGACGCGGCAGGCAACGTCAACGGCGAGCGCCGCTTTATCGGCCTGTTCGCAACCAGTGCCTACGCCGGATCCGTCCGGAACATCCCCGTCGTGCGTGAAAAAGTGGACGCCGTGCTGGGCAATGCCGGCTTCCCGCCGGACTCACACTCCGGCAAGGACCTTTTGGGGATCCTGGAGACGTACCCCCGCGACGAGCTGTTCCAGATCGAGACCGAGGACCTGGCGGCCACGGCAACCGGCATCCAGAGATTGCAGGAGCGGCGGCGGACCCGGCTGTTCCTCCGGCCGGACATCTACGGCCGTTTTATGTCCGCGGTGGTCTACCTTCCGCGTGACCGGTACACCACCAATGTCCGGCTCCGGATCGAGGAAGAACTGCGGACCACGTTCAAGGCTGAGTCCATCGACTACGAAGCGCGGATGACCGAATCGGCCCTCGCCCGCCTGTTCTTCCGGATCCGCCTGCCCAAGGGCAGCGAGGTCAGCCACTTCAACGCCGATGAGCTTGAAGCGCGGCTGGTCCGGGCAGCCCGTTCGTGGAGTGAGGGCATCGCTGAAGTCCTGCGGGAACGCGGCGCCGATGAACAGGCGAAGGAGCTCGCCGCGATCTGGTCGGAGGCTTTTCCGGCTGGCTACCGGGTGGATTACGAGGTTGAAGACGCGCTGGAGGACATCGCCCGGTTCGAGAAGTACGGGGCTGAGGCGGAGCGCACGGCCGGTGCCAGGCAGGAGCGGCCGGGCGTCCATGTGTACTTGCCCAAGGGTGCCGGTGAAGTCCTGGAGGAGGATGCCCGCGTCAAGCTGTACATGCTGGAGCCCAAGAGCCTGAGCCAGATCCTGCCGTTCTTCCATAACTTGGGACTCGAGGTGCTCGATGAGCGGCCCTTTGAGATCGAGACGGCTGACCAGCGGGATTTCTTCCTGTATGATCTCGGGCTGAAATACCCTGCCGGCATTGATCCGCTGGCTACGGGACAGCTGCTGGCTGACTCGTTCGGTGCCGCCGTATCCGGTGCCGTTGAGTCGGACAGTTTTGACCGGCTGGTGCTGCGTGAGGGGATGCAGTGGCGTCAGATCACTGTCCTGCGGGCCTATGCCCGGTACATGCGGCAGATGGGAAATACCAACTCGGTGGGCTTCATGGCGGACACGCTGCTCGCCAATCCCGATGTAACCAAGGCCCTGACGGCTCTTTTCGCGGCCCGGTTCGATCCCGCCCTGAGCGGGACTGAGCGCCTTGCGGCGCAGGAGAAAGCCCGCGGCGAGCTGTCAGCTGCCATCGACGAGGTGGCAACGCTCGACGCCGACCGTGTGCTGCGGACCCTGGCGAACCTGATCGAGGCGACCCTCCGCACCAACTACTTCCAGTACAAGACGCACCTGAGCTTCAAGCTCGATCCTGCCCGGATTGAGGGGCTGCCGTTCCCGCGGCCGATGTTCGAAATCTGGGTCTATTCCCCGCGGGTTGAGGGCGTCCACCTCCGCTTCGGCAAGGTGGCCCGCGGCGGCCTGCGCTGGTCTGACCGGCGCGAGGATTTCCGGACGGAGATCCTTGGCCTGGTCAAGGCGCAGACCGTCAAGAACGCGGTCATCGTCCCCACCGGCGCCAAAGGCGGCTTCTTCGCCAAGCAGCTGCCGGACCCCGCCGCGGACCGCGCGGCCTGGATGGCTGAGGGTGTTGAAAGCTACAAGACGTTCATCCGGGGCCTGCTGGACCTCACTGACAACCTCGTCACCGGAGCTGAGGGCGAAACTGTAGTGCCGCCGTCGGACGTTGTCAGGCACGACGACGACGATTCCTACCTTGTCGTGGCGGCGGACAAGGGGACGGCCACGTTCTCGGACATCGCCAACGGGCTGGCCGCAGAATACGGGTTCTGGCTCGGTGACGCGTTCGCCTCCGGAGGTTCGGTGGGTTACGACCACAAGGCCATGGGCATCACGGCCCGTGGCGCCTGGGAGTCGGTCAAACGTCACTTTAGCGAGCTCGACGTCGATACCCAGACCCAGCCGTTCAGCGTGGTGGGCGTGGGCGACATGTCAGGCGATGTGTTTGGCAACGGCATGCTCCTGTCTCGGCATATCCGGCTGCTGGCAGCGTTCGACCACCGGCACATCTTCCTTGACCCCGCACCGGAAACGGAATCGTCGTTCGTGGAACGCCGGAGGCTGTTCGAACTGCCGCGGTCCTCGTGGGACGACTACGACAAATCCCTCATTAGCGAAGGCGGCGGCGTGTACGCCCGCCAGGCCAAGTCCATTCCGGTCTCGCCGCAGGTCCGGGCCGCGCTGGGGCTGCCCGAGGCGACCACGGAGCTGAGCCCGCCGGAACTCCTCCGCGCCATCCTGCTGGCCCCCGCCGATCTGCTGTACAACGGCGGGATCGGGACGTATGTCAAGGCCAGCACGGAGACCAATGCCTCCGTGGGTGACAAGGCCAACGACGCGATCCGCGTGGATGGCAAGGACCTGCGGGTCAAGGTGGTGGGCGAAGGCGGAAACCTGGGCATGACCCAGCGCGGCCGCATTGAAGCAGCCCTGCAGGGGGTCATCCTGAACACTGACGCGATCGACAACTCGGCCGGCGTCGACTGCTCCGACCATGAAGTGAACATCAAGATCTTTGTGGACCGGATGGTGGCTGCGGACAAACTGACCCCGGAGGAACGGGCAGGCTTCCTCGCCTCCATGACGGACGAGGTGGGTCGGCTGGTCCTCGAGGACAACGTGGACCAGAACATCCTGCTCCTGAATGACCGGATGCGGGTGGCCGAGTGGAGCCCCAGCTATGAGCGGCTCATGGACTGGCTGGAAAAATCGGCTGACCTGAAGCGCGACCTCGAAGCGCTGCCCAGCACCGAATCCCTGCGGGAGCGCCTAAGCCAGGGCCAGGGGCTGACGTCACCGGAGCTCTCGGTGCTGGCGGCCTACGCGAAGATCGAGCTGGCCTCGGCGCTGCGTGACAGCGACCTCGCCGACGATCCGTGGTTCCGCGGGACGCTGCGCGCGTACTTCCCGCAGCAGCTGCGCGAACGGTTCGACGCCGAACTGGACACCCATCCGCTGCGGCGCGAGATTATTGCCACGGTGGTGGCCAACGACATGATCAACATGGGCGGCATCACGTTCGCCTTCCGCACCATGGAGGAAACCTCGGCCACGGAGGTGGCTGTGGCCAAGTCCTTCGTGGCGCTCCGCGAGATCTTCGACCTGAACACCATGGTGGGGGAGTTGAACAGCCTGCCGGCGTCGTTCCCCACCGAACACTGGAGCACCGTCCACCTGGACATCCGCCGCCTGCTGGACCGTGCTGTCCGGTGGCTGCTGGCCCAGGGCGGCACGTCCCGGCCCATCGCGGAAACCGTGGCCGAATTCAAGCCGCTCCTGGACCCGATGCGCGCGCGGCTGCTGGATTATCTCCGTGGCGATGACCGTGACCGCGTTGTCAGCTGGCTGGAGACCGCGCACGGGTGGGACCTTCCGGACGGGCTTGCCTTCCGTTGGGCGGAGCTCTTCGAGAGCTTTGCCCTGCTGGACATCGCCAAGATCGTGCACGCCCGTAAGGAGCCGGTGGAGGAGATTGCGGCGGTTTACTACACAGTGTTCAATCGCTTCCACGCTGACTCGCTGCTGGAACGGATCAGCAGCCTGCCGCGCCAGGACAGGTGGCAGGCACTGGCCAGGGCCGCACTCCGGGATGACCTCTATTCCACCGTCTCGGACATGACGACGGCGGTACTCGAGTCGACGGCGTCCGGGGACTCCGCGGAGGACAGGCTGAAGGACTGGGAACGCCAGAATGCCGAGCAGCTGGGCAGGGCAAAGAGCATGTTTGACGAGGTCAACTCGCTCGAGGCCGACGACATGGCCTCACTGTCGGTAGCATTGAGGCTCTTGAGGTCAATCGTCCGACGCTAGGAATCCCGGCGTCGTAACTGGAGGTGCAGTGGCAATCTTTACGGACCCCATCAGGGAACACGCTGATTTCGGGCCGGGCGATGCCGAATGGCTGCACCTCCTGGTGGGCGACTGGCAGATGGTCGCTGACCTGGCTTTCGCTGACCTGGCGTTGTGGTTCCCACACCCGGATCACGGCTATGTGGCGCTGGCGCACGTCAGGCCGTCCACCACGCACACCGTGTTCCACGGTGACTTTGTGGGCGAGCCCATCCGGCAGGACCTGCAGCCGCTGGTGGACAAGGCCTGGAGCAGCCGCGCCATCGAGCGGTCCAGTGAGACCAACTGGAGCACGGACATGGCGTTGCGGGTGGAGGCTGTGCCGATGGTCCGGAACGGCCGGACCCTCGCTGTGGTGACCACTCACATGGACCTGTCCAGTTCCCGGATGCCGTCCCGCCTGGAGCTGACGTACCGGCAGTGCGCCTACGATCTCCTCCGGATGGGAACGCTGGGACTCTGGCCCGATTTTGCGTCGCCCACGGGTTCGCGCCGCGGCGCGCCTCGTGTGGGGGACGGGCTGATCAGGCTCGATGCCGAGGGAATCGTGCAGTACGCAAGCCCCAACGGGGTATCGGCTTTCCGGCGGCTGGGCGACGGCGAGTCGCTGGAAGGCCGTTCCCTGGCCGAAGTGACCGCCGGCCTGCTGAAGGACCGGCGGCTGGTTGACGAGACGCTGCCGCTGGTGGTGACGGGGCGGATGCCGTGGCGTAGTGAGATTGAATCCCGTGGTGTGAGCCTGTCGCTGCGGGCCATCCCGCTGCGGGATGAGCAGCAGCGCTTTGGTGCGCTGGTGCTGTGCCGGGACGTGTCCGAACTGCGGCGCCGGGAGATGGAACTCGTTACCAAGGATGCGACCATCCGCGAGATCCATCACAGGGTGAAAAACAACCTGCAGACCGTTGCCGCCCTGCTGCGTATGCAGTCCCGCCGGATGGTCAGCGACGAGGCCAAGCAGGGCCTGGAGCAGGCGATGCGGCGCGTGGCCACCATCGCGCTGGTCCACGAGACTCTTTCGCAGGGATTGGCGCAGAGCGTTGACTTCGACGAGCTGATCGGCCGCCAGTTCAGGCTTTCCGCAGAGGTCGCCTCGCCATCGCAGCAGGTCAAGACCGAGCGGTCCGGACTGTTTGGGGAACTGCCCAGCGACTTCGCCACCCCGCTGGCACTGGTCATCAATGAACTGGTGACCAACGCCGTCGAGCACGGGCTCGAAGGACGTACGGGCACCGTGTGGCTGATCGCGGACCGTTCCGAGGAGGAAGACGGCGAGGAACTGCTGACCGTCACGATTGCCGACGACGGTGTGGGACTGCCGGATACGCCGCACGTCGAGGGGCTGGGGCTGCAGATTGTCCGCACGCTGGTCACCAGTGAGCTGGGCGGCACCATCGCGTGGCACCCGCGCGACGGCGGCGGAACGGCTGTCCAGATCCGCCTCAGCCTGGCGGCCAGGTAGCCCGGGGACCTTGCCCGAGACTTAACAGCCGACGGCCGCAACCCGGAAGGGTTGCGGCCATCGTTGTGTGAGGCTGTTGGTGCTAGGGCCTTAAGGACCGAGCCTAGGAGGCGCGGCGGGCGCGTGCGGCGCGGCGCTTAAGGGCGCGGCGCTCGTCTTCGCTCATGCCGCCCCAGACGCCGGCGTCCTGGCCGGACTCGAGAGCCCACTGGAGGCACGTGTCAACGACGGGGCAGCGGCGGCAAACGCTTTTGGCTTCCTCAATCTGGAGGAGGGCAGGCCCTGTGTTTCCTACGGGGAAAAACAGTTCCGGGTCCTTGTCGAGGCACGCCGCGCGGTTACGCCAATCCATGCTGATCAGTTGCTCCAATTCTGGGATAAGCCGTTTGTGAAATAATTCACTAGTAGCTACAAAGGAAAAGGGCCCTGAGGGGCCCCCTTGGTCATCTCAGTCAAGCCTGTCATGTTAACGCTGTGTAAACAAGGGGTAATACAGCTTGAAATCCCCGGATAGCTGAGCGATACATCACACGGGCATTGCCGACCCCCGCCACTGTCCGACTATCTCCGGTAGGGTGCCAGTGTGTCAAGACCCCCCACGAACCCTGCAGATCCGTCGCCATCCACGCGCCCGCACGGCATTGTGGCGATAGCCCTTGTTGTTGCCGCCGAAGCCACCGCGCTATTGGTTGCCGCCGCCTGGTACGGCTACGAACTCCTGACCGGTGCACCGGTCCTGTCTTTTTGGGGAGCCGTATTTACTCTGGTCCTGCTGCTTGCTTTCTCGGCCTGGCTCTATTCGGTGGGGCACTTCCTCTTCCGTGGGCGCCGGTGGACGCGGGCAGCGGCGCTGGTGGCCCAGCTGTTTGTCCTGACTATCGGCGTCCCGACCCTTACCGGCGGCGTTATCTGGGCGGGGATCGCCATGGTGGTGCCGGCACTTGCGGCCATAGTGCTCCTGTTCGACAAACGCGTCATCAGCTACGCATCCCGGACAGGCGATTCGCCTCCGGCGTTCTAGGCGTGTTGCCGGCCATCTAGGCGGCCAATCCGTCCAGCGACTGATCCGGCGGTACCCAGCCCAGCTGGACGGCGGTGGCGCGGCCGTTCTGGATGAGAACGCTCCGTCCCGGTGGCGGGTTGGGATCCGCCTCGAAGCGGACCCCAAAGAGGTCGCCGTCCATAAAGGTCCGGGGCGCGATCAGGATGCCGCAGCCCAGGTTTCGCGCCTGGAGCGCCAGTGGAACCCGCTGGGCGAGTATCGGACTGTACCCCGCGGTCATCACCACCGTGATTCCGAGCGTGTTGAGGTCGGCAAGGTCGCGGGTGATGTCCTGCGGCAACAGGTCCGCATCGTCAACCAAAGCCACCGAGTTTCGTTCCAGACCGCCCGTGGTGGCTTGGCGCAGGATCCCGGACCAGAAGGCACCCGGTTCGGTGTCCTTCTCCGGCATAAGCCAGGGGCCTGCTTCAGGGTTGACCCTCGACAGGAGCCGCAGGAATGACGACTTGCCCGACGCCGGGCCGCCCAGCACGGCCAGTACTCCCCCCGCCGGCACCCGGACGGATATCGGTTCAAGTTCGTCGCCGCCCACGCCGATGCGGAGGACGCGCTGCCCCAGTGGGATCCTGCCTTTCAGTCCAGCCGGGATCTGAGGGGCCGCCCGGTTCAGGATCCGGGCCGCAGGAACCACGGCCGGCAGGGGCTCCACGCGGAATGGTCGACGCCGCAGGGAAGGCTCCGGCGCTTGGGCTACCCCCGGATCTGCGGCCTCAGCGCCGGCAGCCGTGTAGAACTGGCAGACTGCAGTTCTTCCACCCGACAGCGCGCCCACAGCGACGCCCCTTCCCACCGCGGGCGCTGTCGGAGGCAGTTTCGGCCAGGCAATCCGGCTGTCGTCGCTGGATCCGGTCGGGAAGTACACGCGGTTGGGAAGGGCTGCGAAGAACCTGGAAGTGACCAGTTCCCGCTGTCCTGAGATGATCACCGTGATACCGGCCCGGCTTCCATCACGGACAAGGTCATGGAGAACGTCCTCGGCCCACGCCAACGGCCCGGCACGGAAGGCCGAGAGCCAGGATCCCCAGCCAGCGATCACGAGCACAAGCGGTATGTCGTCGTCAGCGGCGGGACGTCCCAGCCGGAGTGACTGCTCCCGTGCCAGACGCTCCAGGATGCGTACGGCACGGCGAAGCTCGTGCAGTCCTGCCGTGGCGCCCACCCGGCAGTGGGAAGCCAACCCCACGAACGAACTGTCCGGGTCCAGCACATACAAGTGGGATTCGCGGGCGTGGGATGCCAAGCCGAGGACTGCCAGCCGGATGGCCTCGGGCACTCCTGATTCCGGTCCGCCAACAAGGGCCAGGTGTCCGTGGCCGGCAGGTTCCCAGATCAAGGGTGCGGTTCGCTGTTCGGCGGGCAGGTCCATCAGGCCGAGCGTTACGGACCAGCTGGTGGCACCGGCGTCGGCCTTGGTCCTGTCACTGGCGCCATCGTCGTCGTCAGCGTCGCCTTCTACGGTCCCGGGGGTAGACGAGCCTGCAGGTTCGGGGAGGAGACAGGGGAGCGGTGCAGCAATCGGCTTCCGGATGGCCGGACGGTTCATGGTCTCCCACAACGCGGACATGGAAGCTGTCAACGGGGCGGTTGCCTCGGCAGGCGTCGGTTCATGGCCGGCAGATCCGGAACCCCCCAGCACTGCAGGGGCATCGATGTACTCGGAGGCCAACCATACCGAGATCCCGGCGGGTTCGGATCGGATGGCTCCGGCTGTCAGGGATCCGGCCTGGAACTCCAGCGGAGCCTCCGTTCCGCGGGCCAGGTATGCCCGGCCCGGAGTATCGATGCTGATCCCGGCCGCGGCTTTCGAATTGATGATGTCAACGGATTCCATCTCCGACTGGACGCGCAACGCGATGCTGGTGGTGACGTTGGCGCGGATGTCGGCCGTCAGCGCGCCCTGGGGCCGTTGCGTGGCCATGATGAGGTGGATGCCCAGGGAACGGCCGATGGCGGCGATCCTCATCAATTCCCGGAGCGATTCGGGAGCATCCTCCACCAGCATCCGGAATTCATCTATGACAATTACAAGATGGGGGAGCGGCGACGCGCGGCCCGCCGACGTTGCCCGGAATGACGTCAGGTCCGGTGCCTGAACTGCCGCAAGGCTCTGTTCCCGGAATTTGATTTCGGCGCGGAGGGACTGCAGGGCGCGTTCGAGCTCATGGCTGCTCAGGTCGGTGAGCATACCCACACAGTGCGGGAGCCCGGTCAGGGGTCCGAGTCCGGAGCCGCCCTTGAAATCCACAAAGAGGAAGTTGATGCGGTCCGGCGCGTAGCTGAGGGCGAGAGCAACAGTGATGCTGCGCAGGAGTTCGGATTTGCCCGAGCCCGTGGTCCCGGCGACCAGCAGGTGGGGTCCGTCGTTTTGGAGGTCGAGTGTCCGGACACCTTCAAGACCGCGCCCGATGGGAACGGCAAGCCCGGGCCGGCTGCTGTTTGCTGACCATCGCCTGGATGTTTCGGGCGTGGAGTGGGGGAGCAGCTCTGCGAGCCGGCAGGACGTGGGGACGGTCCGTCCTGCGCTGCCGGGTCGGTTGGCATTCCTCGCCATGCGGCGGCAAAACCTGTTAAAGACGTCAATGGGCGCCAGATCAGGGGCGAAACGGATGCTTTCGTCACCGGCATTGAGCACTGACGAGCGTTCACCGAGTTCCACGGCGGCTGTAGTCAGCACGGTCGCGTCTTCGGGGGCATAGATGACCTGCCACCCGTATTCCAATGCCGTGGCGGTGATCTTGGCCGAGGACTCCGTGCCGTCCAAAAGCAGGAGCAGGCCGTGTCCATGGGCAGGCCCGAAGCCTCGCTTCAGCAGGGTCCCGAGAGTACTTGAGTTAATGGAAAGCGTGACACCGTCCAGATACCGTGCGGCCAGGGGGAGCTGCTCCGCCTTGCCGTGGATGACCACCCGGGTATCCCGGCCCAGCGGATAACCGGCAAGCTGCATCAGGAGTGAGCGCACCAGCCCGTCGACTGCGGCGCGTGGCCCGCGGATGCTGGTGAGGGGTCTGGCCGGACTGAGCGTGAGTGGCAGTCTACCGGCCGAAGGAATTGCACGGCCCGGATCCGTGGGCTCGAACCGGAGGTTGGCCGGCTGGATTGCCTGGCCCAGCCGCAGCCAGATGCCCTCGTTGGTGGCCGGCCCGGCCCGATCCCTTCCTGTTGTATCCCCGATGGTCAGGTCCGAGAGCGGCGGCGCGGCCCGCCGTCGTCGTTCCTGGTCTTGGGTGACGGCAGCCCTGACCGCGGCAGCCAGTTCGCGGCGTTGCCTGCGCCCAGCGATCACGGGCACGAGGATGGAGATCGCGGAGACGGCCGTGAAGGCCAGGAACATCCACATTCCGGTCACGACGGCAAGCCCTACGCCGATGACCACTGGCAGCACGGCCGTCAGGAGCAGCGCCGCGCGGTTCGTGGGATCGTCTCGGCGGCTGACAACCAACGTCTCATGGACATCCGTCCCCGCGTCGGCCAAGCCGTCACGCGAACGCTCAAGGAACACCAACGACATGGTGGAGTTGCCGCAACGAATGGTGGAGCCCGTCGAAATCACGGCATTCCGCACGCGCTCGCCGTCCACATCGGTGCCGTTGGCGCTGTCCAGATCAACAATCGTGATGGCTGTCTCGGTGACCACCAGGTGTGCATGGGCCCGCGAAACGTCGGCGTCTGGGATGAGAATGTCGGCATTGCTGCGGCCGATTGTGTACGTGCCGCGCCGCAGCGGCACAACTGTCCCCGCGCCGGAACCGCTGTGGACGGCCAATGCCAGTGACGCCGGAGTTTCGGAGCCGCGTGGCCGGGACCTGCGCGCCGTCAGGCCCGCTCCATCAACGAGCGTGGCTCCGTTGACCAGCGGAGGCTGTCCGAGCGTGAGCGAACTGACATCCCGGCCGTTGACGCTCACTGTGCCCGTCCCAAACCTGCAGGCCAGCGCTGCCTGCAGTTCCGCGCCGGCCGCCCCGCAAGGACCCTCAACGGTCAGTTCCACGGGCGATTCCTGCAGAGCTGCGCCCGGGCTCCGAACGAGCGTGCAGTGCAGCGGCATGATGCGAAGGTCCTAACGGTCAGCTTGTCTTTAAGCTAGCCATCATGCAGGCGGGTGTCGCGGGGGTGAAGGCCATATGTGGATAAGGGCGGGAGCGCCTCCGCGCGCCGATCGGCGACCGCCACGGGGTACGGCAGCTGCGGTAGGCGAGCCTCCGGATTGGACGGTCACGACAGTGTCTCGGGTAGGCTGGAACCGCAGACAATGCACTGCGTTGTGCTGCCCTCACTCGAAACTGGAGATTTTGTGACCGCTGACCTCGTCATCGTAGGGTCGGGCTTTTTCGGCCTGACAATCGCAGAACAGGCCGCTACTGAGCTCGGCTTGAAGGTGGTTGTCCTCGACCGCCGCCACCACATTGGTGGGAACGCGTACAGCGAAAAGGAAGAACAGACCGGGATCGAAGTGCACCGCTACGGCGCGCACCTGTTCCACACGTCGAACGAGCGCGTGTGGGAGTACGTGAACCGGTTCACCACCTTCACGAACTATGTCCACAAGGTCTATGGCGTGCACAAGGGCGAGGTCTACTCCCTGCCCATCAACCTGGCCACCATCAACCAGTTCTTCCGCGCCAACCTGACACCAGGTCAGGCGCAGGCACTGATCCAGGAACAGGCTGGCGAACTCGCCGGGACGGATCCGCAGAACCTGAACGACAAGGGCATCCAGCTCATCGGACGGCCGCTCTACGAGGCGTTCATCAAGCACTACACCGGCAAGCAGTGGCAGACCGATCCCAAGGACCTGCCCGCCGGCATCATCTCCAGGCTGCCTGTGCGCTACAACTACGACAACCGGTACTTCAACGACAAGTACGAGGGCCTGCCGACCAACGGCTACACGGCCTGGATCGAAAAGATGGCGGAACACCCGAACATCGAAGTCCGGCTCAACACCGACTTCTTCGACGAGTCGCACGAGTACAGCAAGAACAAGGTCGTCGGGAACATCCCCGTGATCTACACGGGTCCGGTTGACCTCTACTTCGATTTCGCCGAAGGCGACCTCTCGTGGCGAACCATCGACTTCGAAAAGGAAGTGCTCGACGTCGGCGACTTCCAGGGAACGTCGGTGGTCAACTACAACGACGCCGATGTGGCCTACACGCGTATCATCGAGCCCCGCCACTTCCACCCCGAGCGTGAGTACCAGACGGAGAAGACCGTCATCATGCGGGAGTTCTCCCGTGCCGCAGAAAAGGGCGACGAGCCCTATTACCCGATCAACACGCCCACGGACCGGGAACGCCTTCTCAAGTACCGCGATCTTGCTGCAGCAGAGAAGGACGTTCTCTTTGGCGGACGTTTGGGCACCTACAAATACCTCGATATGCACATGGCCATCGGCTCGGCCCTGACCATGTTCGACAACCAGATCCGGCCGCATTTTGAAGGCGGCGCCAAGCTTGAAAGTGGAGGAGTGGACGCATGAGCGAGACTGCATCGGCGAACACATGGTCAACTTTGCAGCGCGTGATCCTACCGTCCGGCGACCAGATGGACACTGTTTCGCTGTACGTTGATGCCGGAACGGCCAGCGGGATCAGGCTTCGGGAGAATGACGAACTGGCCCGCACACCCAAACTCCCGGAACAGAAGCTGCAGATGTTCAGCTCCGGCAGCCGTGAGGCGCACTTCGAGGACCTGCTGACGAGGCAGTCGATGCGTGTCCGTTCGGGTGAGCAGATGTCGTTTGGCACCTACTTCAACGCGTTTCCTGCCAGCTACTGGAAGCGCTGGACCTCGGTCCGGGACGTACGCCTTGTCGTCCGCACCAGCGGCACGGGAACTGTCACTGTGTACAAATCCAATGCGCGCGGGTCGGTTCAGCGCGTTGACGGCAAACATGTCGACGGAGACGCAACGTCTGTCTTTGACCTCACGTTGAAGCCGTTCGGCGACGGCGGCTGGTACTGGTTTGATCTGGCCGCAAGTTCCGGAGAGCTCCTGTTGGAGAACGGTGAGTGGCAGGCCGAGTCCAGCCGCGAATCCAAAGGCCAGGTCACTCTCCAGATCACCACGATGAACAAGCCTGATTTCTGCCTGAACAACGCCCGCATCCTCGCAGAGAATCCTGATGTCCTTGAGAACGTCAAGGAGATCCTGATCGTGGACCAGGGGACACAAAAGGTCGAGGCACAGGATAACTTCACCGCCGTCAAGGAATCGTTGGGCGGAAAGCTGAGGATCATCAACCAAGCGAACCTTGGTGGATCCGGTGGCTTCGCGCGCGGGATGTACGAGTCCGTTGAGAACGGCAGCGACTACGTACTGCTCCTTGACGACGACATTGTCGTGGAGCCGGAAAGCATCGTGCGGCTGCTGACCTTCGCCGACCACTGCAAGAAGCCGACCATTGTCGGCGGGCATATGTTCGACCTCTACAACCGAAGTGTGCTCCACACATTCGGCGAGGTTGTTGATCCGTTCCGGATCGTCCCGGCCCTGCCCCACGCGGACATGGAAGTACGCCACGACTTCAGCATCGCAAACCTCCGCCAGACGGCTTGGCTGCACCGGCGAGTGGATGTGGACTACAACGGCTGGTGGATGTGCCTGATTCCCACCGAGGTCATCCGGGAGATCGGTCTTTCACTGCCGCTCTTCATTAAGTGGGACGACGCCGAATATGGGCTTCGCGCGCGGGAGGCCGGATTCGCCACGGTGTCTCTTCCCGGCGCTGCTGTGTGGCATGTTTCATGGATCGACAAGGACGACCTAGTGGGATGGCAGGCGTACTTCCACGAGCGCAACCGCCTGATCACCACGCTGATCCACAGCCCCTATCCCAAGGGTGGGCGCGTACTGCGGGAATCGGTCCAGTCAGATGTCAAGCACCTGGTCTCGATGCAGTACTTCACCGAACACGGCCGCATCGAGGCCTTGAAAGACCTCTTCAAGGGGCCCGAGGACCTCCACCGGGTACTCGGCACTAAGCTGCCGGAAATCAACGCGCTGAAGGCTTCCTATCCCGACGCCCAACTGAAGGACGACGTTGATGACTTCCCCGCTCCGAAACTGGGGCGCGGACCGATGGGAGGCAGCGTCGTCGGGATGCCAAGCAAGAAGGACCTGATCCCGTGGGGCATCAAGACTGTTGCGCGGCAGCTGATCAAGGCGCCGGGTCCGGAAAGTGCCGAGCGGCCCCAGGGATATCTCGCCCACCGGGATAACCGTTGGTTCAGGGTTGCCCACTACGACAGCGTGGTGGTCTCCAACGCCGAAGGAACTGGCGCTTCGTGGTATCAGCGCGACCCGAAAAAGCTGAAATCGATGCTGACAGAAGCCACCCGCCTGCATGTAAGGCTTTTCCGCGAGTGGGATCGGCTGGCCGAGCAGTACCGCAACGCCGTTGCCGAGGTCAGCTCGATGGAGTCGTGGAAGAAGACCTTCGATGCTGCGTCGGAGGATTCAAAGTAGATGTCCGGCACCACTGACGAAATGATCCGCCCCGGCCAGGGGCGCGGCCTGCTTGACGTCTATGACCACCGGTTCCTGCTCAAGCTCCTGGTGCGGAAGGAGATCAAAGTCCGCTACCGCGGATCGGTCTTGGGATTGTTGTGGTCTTACGTTAAACCACTGATGCAGTTCCTCATCTACTTCGTGGCTCTTGGGATCTTCCTGAATCTGCAGCGCGGAACGCCCAACTACGCGATTTATCTGTTTGCCGGCATCGTGTTGGTGAACTTCTTTACCGAGTCCCTGGGCAACGCCACCAGATCCATCGTGGACAACCGGGATCTCATCAGAAAGATTTACCTTCCTCGCGAGCTGTTTCCGGTGGCCACGGTCTGGGTGTCGGCAGCGCACTTCCTGCCACAAATCGTTGTACTCATCGGGGCATGTTTGATCGCAGGGTGGACCCCCAGCGTCCTTCAGCTGGCCGCAGCCGTGTTGGCCTTTGTCTTGGTTTCAATTCTTGCAACAGGACTGGGCCTCCTGTTCAGCGCCGCCAATGTTTACTTCCGTGACTCGGAGAACATCGTCGACATGATCCTGATGGTGGTCACTTGGGCTTCACCGGTACTCTACGTGTGGACGATGGTTCAGAACGTCATGGGCTCCTGGTATTGGGTGTACCAGCTCAACCCCATGACCGTTGCCGTGGAAATCTTCCACTGGGCATTCTGGTTCCCCACCTTGAAGGAGGACCAGTTGGGGCTCGCCTCGATGCCGCCGGATCTCATGACGGTCTGGCTTCCCGTCGCCTTCCTTATTTCTTTGGCCGTGTTGTTCGTAGGGCAACTGACCTTCCGCCGCGCGGCCGTCCATTTCGCTCAGGAGCTGTGACGTGAGTGCACTCGGCAATATAGCCATCAGTTGTAGTGGGCTGCGCAAGCAGTTCGTACTCCGCCACACGCGCTCCATGAAGGAAGCTGTCGTCTGGCTGGTCAAGGGGCGCAAGGGTGACCTTTCCAAGAAGTTCATGGCACTGACGGATGTCTCTCTGGAAGTGAAGCAGGGGGAGACCGTGGCTCTGTTGGGGCTGAACGGCTCCGGGAAGTCCACTCTCCTGAAACTCATCTCGGGAGTCCTTCAGCCCGACGGCGGCACCGTCTACACCCGAGGGCGGGTTGCCGGCCTCATTGAGGTCGGCGCGGGTTTCCACCACGACCTCAGCGGACGCGACAACGTTTACCTCAACGGTGCGATTCTGGGCATGACCGAGAAGCAGATTGACGAGATGTTCGATTCCATCGTTGAATTCTCGGAGATCGGCGAGTTCATCGATACCGAGGTCAAGTTTTACTCCTCCGGCATGTATCTTCGGCTGGCATTCTCCATCGCTGTACATACGGACCCCGAGGTTTTCCTCATTGACGAGATCCTAGCGGTGGGAGATGAGCCCTTCCAGCGGAAGTGCATCGCCAAAATCAAGGAGCTGTCGGACAAGGGCAAAACCCTCTTTGTGGTCAGTCACGATCTGGACTTGGTCTCAACTGTTTGCGAGCGGGGCATTCTCCTCGAACACGGCCAAGTCATCATGGATGGCGAAGTACACGAGGTTGTGGCCGAGCTTCGGAGCCGCACGGCCGCCTAAAGTCTCGCGAAAACCTCGTTAGGAGCCGTCGCAGGCCGTGATCCTATAGAGCTTGGCTTCGCCTTGGCTGTCGATCAGTTCAACCCCCGGATTACTCTCAAGGTGTTTGAGTCCGGGCGGGGTGTGGTCCCCGCCATGAACTTCCTTGGATCCAAAGTCAAGGGCATAGTAGGCGTTTTCGTCCTTAACTGCGGCGCACACCTCAGGGTCTGAAGCCACCATTCCGAGCTCGTCGTAGATTTCCTGAAGCTCTGGAGAGACGTAGCTGAGGATGTGCAGCTGGGCGGCCTTCCGGTCACCAAGGGCGTAGGAGAGCGCTGCCCCCGTGTACGGATTTCCAAGCAGAGTGGAACCGGCAGGCACTGTCCGCTCCAGCCGCTGGATGACTGCCAACTCATCCGCGGAGACCAGCGGTGAGTCGTCACTGATTGAGTATTGCCTGGACGCCTGGGCCACTTCCTGCTGTAGCCCGCCCTGCTGTCCGAGGGCGATTGCAGCTGCCGACAGGACTGCCACTCCGGCGTAGGCCAGCAGCCGCCGGCTCCGCGAGGGCGTAACCAGGGTGGCGGTTCCAAAAAGCTTATCCACCGGCTCGCGCCAACTCCCGGCACCTATCTGGGCGACCGCCCAGGCCACTCCGACAGCCACCAGCAGCACCGCCCCAACAGGCAGGAGGGCCGCGAGGCGGTAGCTGTCGTTGTACCAGACCCCGGCCAGGAAGTTCCGGAGCGGAGAAATAGGAAATCCGGAAACTATGACAAACAATCCCGCGAAAATAATGGAACCAGCAATAACCCATGCATGTCGCTCAAGGGTACGGAAGCACGCCCACACGCCGAGGAGGACCAGCGGTGCCACCAACCAGGCCGGTGCGAGACCCATCGGTGACACCAGCAACGCTTCACCGACAGCCTGCGGGACCGTATGGTATGGACCCCAGAACGAAGCTTCTTCAGGCGGTCGAAGGTAGATCCACAGGATGAGGAAGACGATGGCGTAACCTGCCAGGGCTGTCGCAGCGGCATAGTAGCGGCGACTGTCGGTGGCGCGGGCAGCCCAGATGGCAGGGCCTGATGTGAAAACCAGGAATCCCACCATCGGGGCGGTCCAAACGAGCCACGCCATGAATGTGGTCGGATGCGATACTGCAAGGCCACAGAGGCACAGCATAAGCGCCAACGCTGTCGGCAGAACAGGCGACCGCCCAGGATCTGCCATGCCAAGGAACTTGGCTGCCAGCGCAATACTTGCGGGCAGGACGCTGATGGCGAGCAGGTTGGGGTACAAGACTCCGAAATCCATCATCAGCAGGGGGAATGCCCCAAGCGAGGCGGACGCGATTCCGGCCGCGAGAGTGGCAGTTGGACTCGGCCCCGCGATCCAACGGGCCATCAGGAGGCAACTGAGGGGCCAGAAGACCGCTGACAGGACGATACTGGTGATATTCACAGCCGCTGGGACGTCTGCCCCCGTGACTGAAGCCACGAACATTGCTACCGCGTTCCACCCTGCCGGGTAGAAGCCGCCTCCGGTCATGGCTCCGATGGTTAGGGAGGAAGCCTGGCCGGTATCTAGAGCGAATCGGACGGAGTTGAGATGGAAAACTGCGTCATATGTCTGGGAAATAGATCCGGGGGATCCAATGACCTGCAACGCCCTCCATGCAAGCAGCAACGCGGCAACAGTGAAGGCCGCGAATGGTGCCGACCGTACCAACATCGAGGATCCTCGGGCCGTGTGCTGCTGCTCGGGCCTGAGACGACTCACGAAAAATCCTGCCGTTGCCAGCAAGGCGGTGGCGACGCCGACAGCGACGACCCCAAAAGGGGCACCAAGGAACGGCGTACCCGTTGAAGTCACAACGAGGACGCCCACGGACAGGGCAGGTGCAAGCGCTAAGGCGTCAAAAGACCTGAAGCGCAGCGACAGGGCAACGGCCAGACCCGGTGTCAGCAGGAGTAGAGAGGAGAGAAAAATCTGCGGAAGGACCGGCAACCACATCTGGCTTGCTACGGCTCGAGCAGGCCGAGGAGATATTGGCCGTACCCGCTCTTGACCAAAGGCTCGGCCCGTTGCCTAAGTTCGTCGTCTGTGAGGAATCCGTTCCGCCAGGCGATCTCCTCGGGCGCGCCGATCTTGAGTCCCTGACGGTTCTCAATGGTGCGCACGAAATTCGATGCGTCGCTGAGGTCGTTGAAGGTTCCGGTGTCCAGCCAGGCCGTTCCCCGGGGGAGGATCTCCACCTGGAGCTTCCCTTTTTCCAGGTAGGCGCGGTTGACGTCCGTTATTTCGAGTTCACCCCGCGGGGAGGGCTTGAGGTTACGGGCGATATCGATGACATCGTTGTCGTAGAAGTAGAGACCAGGCACAGCGTAGTGGCTGCGGGGCTTCTCCGGCTTTTCCTCCAGGGAGAGGGCTTTGCCGTCGCCGTCGAATTCAACGACGCCGTAAGCCTTGGGGTCCTTGACCCAGTAGCCGAACACCGCACCGCCGTTGATATCCGCGTGCTTCCGCAGTTGGGTGCCCATGCCTTGGCCGTAAAAGATGTTGTCACCCAGGACGAGCGCCACCGTCTCGTTGCCGATGTGCTCAGCACCCAGGATGAACGCCTGTGCAAGGCCGTCGGGCGACGGTTGCTGAACGTACGTCAGGTTAACGCCAAATTGGCTGCCGTCGCCGAGGAGCCTTTGGAACTGCTCGGCGTCGTGCGGGGTGGTGATGATGAGGATGTCCCGAATGCCCGCAAGAATTAGGGTGGACAACGGGTAATAGATCATCGGCTTGTCATAGACGGGAACCAGCTGCTTGCTGATGCCGAGGGTGATCGGGTGTAGCCGGGATCCGGTCCCGCCGGCCAAGATAATTCCACGCATGGTCCCAATCCTCTACCAACGGAGCGTTCACAGCAAACCAGAGCCTTCCTGCGACGCTCCGGCCCGCCCCTCGCCGGCGGCAACGGGGCAGCAAGGTAGAATTGTCAGTCTGGACAACACCACGAAGGAAGCCGGGCTTGAGCACTGCTGTACTGAAACCAAACGCAATTCCAGCCCCGACTCTCGGGAGCCGGCTGGATCCACGGGCGAACAGCCTCAATCTCATCCGGCTCTTCCTTGCTTTTTTGGTGCTCCTCGCCCACAGCTGGCACGTAGTCGGGGAGGGCAATGGCTGGGGTTTCCGAGGCGAAAACCTGGGCGGCTGGGCGGTGGCTGGCTTCTTTGGTATCAGTGGCTATCTGATCACGGCGAGCAGGTTCAGCAATAGGATCGGAACCTATCTGGTCCACCGCGTGGCCAGGATTTTTCCCGCTTTCATCGTCTGCCTCGTCGTCATGGCCTTCGTCTTCGCCCCGATTGCCTACCTGGTCCAGCATGGCTCTCTGTCGGGTTTCTGGCAGACACCCACCACGCCCCTGAACTCAGTTTTTGCGAATATGGCCCTGCACATCGTCAGTTATGACATAGCAGGAACTCCTGCGAACGTGCCCTACCCGGGGGCCTGGAACGGCTCGTTGTGGACTTTGTACTTTGAATTCCTGTGCTACCTGCTTGTGGCCTTCATAGGCTTTGTCCCGCTGTTCAAGAGGACACCGTGGCCGATGATCGTTGCCTTCCTGGCCAGCGTCGCCATTTGGGCTAACATCGCCGCCCTCAAGCCTTACCTGCAGTCGAATCTGGACTTTGAGCTCGCGGCACGCCTGGTTCCGTATTTCCTGGGCGGTGCCGTGATTCAGGTCCTCAGCTCCCGGATCGGCATTCATAAGGTCGCAGGGCCCGTTTCTGTTGTTTTGGCCGCCGCCTCGATTTTCTTTGTGGACGGCTTTGGCGGCCAGCTCGCTGCCCCCTTCATCACCTATGCGCTGCTTTGGATCTCCACGTGGCTGCCGCAGCCTTCCTTCGTGGCCAAGAACGACCTTTCCTACGGCGGTTACATCTATGCGTTCCCCGTCCAGCAGTTGCTGGCAGTCTTCGGCGCCTATCACTGGGGGGTGTGGTGGTTCACGCTTGCTGCAACTGTCTGCACGGTTCCCCTCGCCGCAGCCAGTTGGTTCTTTGTCGAACGGCCAGTAATGCGCCGGGCCAAGAAGACTGTGTAGGTCCACTGCGAGATCCAAATGAGGCCGGACCTGTAGGTCCGGCCTCATTGCTTTCTGTCCGCGTTACGGCACCGGCACCAGCCTGGATGCACCACCGTGTGCCAGGAGATACCCATGCACCTGGGGGAAAAGTTCCGGGTCGACGATGGCCGTCATCGACGGATGCTCCGCCAGAATGCGCGCGATCACCTGAGGAGCCTGTGAGTAGTCCTTGGCGATGTCAACCACCTGGAAGCTGAGATCGGTCGTGGTAGAGGACGCCATGGCGCGCATACCCCAGTGCCAGCGTGCAGCCAACACCGGGTCCACGGTGCCTGCCGCCGGAATATAGATCGTCGACGCGGCCTGGGGATCGCGGGCGCTCTCGATCAGCCGATGCACGTATGCCGGAGTCGACTTTATGTGTGAGGCCTGGCTGGCAAGCTCGACGAGCGGCTTAGCTGTTGGCGGAAGGCCAACAGTCTCAAGACCCGGGACCGTGAAACCAAAGACTTGGGTAGCGGTCACGCCAAGGAGACCGAGGGCCGCCGTACGGGCGGGCTGGCGACGTGCCGGTTCGTGCCTCGGCGCCACAGGGATCAGGGTCGCCGCAGCTGCCACAGTCAATGGCCAGGCAAGGAGCAGTACCGCAATAAGGTACTTATGGAAATAGTAGGAGATTTCGCCGTTCTGCAGGCTCTGAGTGACGGCGAGCCAGATGCACAGAGCGATAGGCACGAGCAGCCCCGCAGCAGCCATGGAGACGTCGATCCTTTGCTGCTTCAATCGCAGCCAGTCCGTACGTGCCACGGCGCTCCGGTTACAGATGCCCAAAACTAGCGCCATCGCCAAAGTCACCAATGCCAGGCCGAAGTCCGGGAAGGCAATGCCGCCGGTGGCCTCCAGGATGGCCTGGCTGGAACGGATCAGCGGCGCAATCTGGAGGACGGGCAGGGCTACGCCGAGAAGGGTGATACCTGTCGCTGCCGCCGTGAGGATCCACCACCGCCGGTTGTAGCTCTTTGGGCTGCGGCCGATCACCCAAAGTTTTGCCAGGAGGACAACAGCCACCAGCGAGAGAAGCAGGAGCCAGTTGTTCGCGATACCCACTAGGCCGGCGCCCACGGCTGCCACCCCGATCACGGGGATTCGGCGCTGGAAGGTCAAGAGCGCCAGCACTGTGGCCACCGCCATTCCGCATGCCAGATAGAAGTTTGCGAAGCCTTCATAGACAGGTATGGATCCCGGGCCGTAGATCCAGGCTGCCGAGGCGACGGCAACGCCGGTGGCCATGATCGCCTGCCTCCGGCGAACCGCAGGAAGGGAACACATGCCTGCAACAACGATTAGCACGGTAAACACGCTGCAGGCGGCCTGCAGGTTGATGTAAGAAACAAGTTCGCTGTCGAGGCTAACTATTTTGGGTCGCAGGATCTGCGACACCGTCGCCAATAACGTATGGAATCCTTGCGGATACTCCCCAAAACCCCAAGCGGCGCCATCGGATGCCGTAGGAATGGTCGGAATCACTCCACCGCCACTGCGGATCATGTAGTAGATGCTGAAGTGTGAGTTGTAGTCCCACCGGCTCATCATGATGGACAAGGCGTCGGAGGCGATCCGGATCGTCAGCATCGTGTAAAGCGACAGCGCCGACATGACGGCAGCAAGGAACGGCAGGGCGTCTACCCCGCGCACATGGGGAAGCAAACGGTGGAGCCGTGGCGGGATTGAGCGTGCTGAGAGAATCCATCCGGAGAGCAGCCCGGCCAGGGTTGCTAGCAGGATGGTTCCGTGATCGATGCCGACGAACCGCTCCGGTATCCACCAAGACAACGGAATCAGGCCGGTAACGATTAACCCGTTGAAGAGGATGCGTTGTGAGAGCACTTTTGTTGTGGGGACAAGCAGAAAGAGGACTCCCGCCAGGATCAGCCCTGGTACGCCTTGGAGCAGGCCCGCTGACCGCAGGGCGATCACAACCCCACCCACGGCCATGAAGCCAGCAGCACCCATGAGATAGCGGATTGCCAGCGCTCCGGGACGGGGCCAACGGGAGGATTCCCTGAAAGCCCTGGGACGAAGCGCCTGCTGGTCTGTAACGGCTGGATTCACTGGTTGTTCCCCAATTTGTTGCGTCCCTGGCTGCCCTGGGTGCGTTGCTTTAAGTACGGCGGCGGGCGGGTCTGTTCGCGATCCTGCCCGGTGGAAAGTCTTGGTGGCTAACGGCTGCGAGGACCGGAGACGCCGCGCACGCCGTCGACAATACCACTGAGTACATTGGCAAGCCTTGCGCGGCGGCCGGGGGCGAGCAGTGTGACGATGGCAAGGTGCCGGTAGTCCGCAAGGAACCCCTTCAGCGTCCAGAGCGGGAATTTCACGCCGTACTGCCTCGCCAGGAGGATGCGGTTCCTGAAAAGGTAGTAGTACCGCCAGACGGCAGCCGTCCGGACTTTGAGAGGTTGGCCGCCAATGGAAACCTCTTTCCCCAGCACGATCGCCGCTGAAGTACTGCCCAACGAGTGTTGGAGTGCCGCCTCCGGGGCAATGATGGTCCGGAGTCCGACGGCGGTGCAGCGGAGATAGAACTCACTGTCCACGCCGTCGATAAAGAGGCTGTCCTGGAACAGCCCGAGCCGTTCAAGGACGGACGCCGGAATGAGAAGTCCCGACTGGATCGGCTCGCCGCCGAGTTCGATGCCGTTCAACTTCCCGGCGCGCCGCACGGGCAGTCCAAGGACGGCTCCTGGCCCCACCATGCCAACCGGGACATTGGCGGCCCTTGCAGCGGTCGCAGCAGCGACAAGGGAGCCAACGTACCCGGCGTCGAGTAGGGAGTCCTGATCCATGGTGAGGATGTAGTCGGGGTTCCCGGAACCCCGGAATGCAACGGCTATGCCGGCATTGAGTGCGGCGGCGATGCCGGAGTTTCTGCCCAGGCGTTCAACCGTGCATCCCAGAGTGGCCAGTTGCTCCAGGACCGGGGCTGGATCCTGTGGACTGCCGTCGTCGACAACAATGACCGTGTCCACCTGGCCGAGCAGCGCCCGGGCATTGGCCAGGACGCCGTCGTCGGGATTGAACAAGGAGACGACGGCGGCAACAGAAGGCATGTCTGGTCCGCTCGGGTCAGGCGGGCTGAACGTCGGGCTGGACGTCAATCCAATTGGCGAGACGGTCGATTCCCTGGGCGAGGTTGTACTGCGGGGTCCAGCCCAGGACCTTTTCGGCGGCCGTGATATCGGCCCAGGCATGACGGACATCGCCCTGGCGATACTGTCCCGTGACGTGCGGCTCGGGCGCGTCATAGTGTGCGGCTATGAGCTTGGCAGCAGTCCCGATGGTCTGGAATTCACCTGATCCGATGTCCATTGGTTCGGCTTGGACGGTGGGTGAGACCGCCCCGGCAACGATCGCGGAGGCTACATCATCAATCAGAATGAAGTCGCGCCGGACTTCGCCGTCTTCGTACAGGGGGATGGACTTGCCGCCCATGGCCATCCTGCAGAACAGGCTCATGATGCCCGTATAAGGGTTGATCAGCGACTGGCCTGGACCGTAGACGTTCTGCAGGCGCAGAATAACCGTTTCCACGGCATAGGCCTTTGCCCACGCCTGGAGAACATGTTCCTGGGCAAGCTTCGTGGCCCCATAAACGCTCACCGGTGCCGGGAAGGTCTCCGACGCCTTCATGGCTACGGGAACAGCGCCGGGGAAGTCCCACTGCGACTGGTCGAGGGTTTCGCTGGTCCGCTGCCCCGGGTAGAAGAGTTTGCCATCGGCGTCGGCCCAGGCGCCTTCACCGTAGACAGCCCGGCTGGAGGACAGCACGATCCGGCGAGGCAGCTTCCGGTGACGGTTCAAACCATCGAGCAGCTGTGATGTTCCGACGACATTGACGTGCGTGTGGCGCGTAGCCTCTTCCAGCGACTGGCTGGTGCCGGTTTCAGCGGCCAAGTGGATGACAACGTCGGGTGAATGCTGCGCCAGGACGGTGTCCCAGGTGCTGGCCACGGCGACGTCGGCGACGAGGAGTTCCGCGCGCGGGTCGAGTTCCGCCGGCCGTTTTCCGGAAGCGTGGATCTGCGGATGCAGGCTGTCGACGACCACTACCTGGTCGAAGGCGTCCGCCAACGAGGCGGAGATGGCGCAGCCGATGAAGCCGGCGCCGCCCGTGATGAGGACGGTGCCGCCCGGACGGGACGTCGTTTCAGGAGAAGTCACAGGGGACCTTTCGTTGCAGGCTGGTTACTTGCCGAATGAATGGCGGACGAGGGCCTTAACAGCTGTTGAATTGCGGTTGATGACTGCCTTGGGCAGCAGTGAAATCGAATGGGCCCGTGACATGAGCCTGAGCCGGGCGGAGCGGGCGGCCCGGTGCCAGCCCAGCGCTTCTGCCTGGGCGGCCGAAACGGCAAAATACTCCCTTTCGCCGGCGAACCGTGACCCATCGATCAGTTTGGTGGAGGACGCGCTGTTCGAGTGCCTTCGATACTGAAAGCACACATCTGGATCGATCAGTAGCTGGTCGCCCTTGTAGATCATGTCCATGATGAGGGCCAAGTCCTGGATGATGGGGAAGCCGTCACGGAAGTCGACCTCACGGATCTTGTCCGTCCGGAACGTCAACGAGGGCCAGTAGAGCCAGTCGCCGTGCATCAGGTTAGAAGCGATGGCCTCGCCGGATATGACCTGCTTGCCCCGGCCCCGCGGCCGGACGATCGTCTGCTTGACTGAATCAACCAGGGTGCTGACTACCTGGCTGTTTTCATCAATTACCTCAACGCCCGGCTGGATGATGGCTGCATCGGGGAAGAGCTTATGCGCGTCGAGGATCACGTCCACATAATTTGGCAACAGAACATCATCGCAGCCAAGGATCACCATGACTTCCTGCGTAGCCATCGCTACGCACGTCCGGTAGTTCTCAGTGATGCCTGCGTTCACGTCCTTGCGGACGTACTTCACTCGGGCGTCATCTATTCCGGCCATGTAGTCGGCAATCTCAGTGCTCGGGTAGGCGTCGTCCACGACGGTCAGAAGCCAGTCGCCGTTTTCCTGGGCGAGGACGCTGCGGACCGTTTCTTTCATGTAACCGGAGTCGCCCCAGTAGGGGACGAAAATATCTAGGGGCATTTAGGAATCCGAGCTTTCAGTGGGTAGGTCCAGGTGGGTCGTCGACGTGTCCGCCGAACGTGGGCTGGCTGCCCGCGGGGAAGCGCCGACGCTGGCGTGCTGCTCCAGGGCCTCCACTTGCGTCCGCAAGATGGCGACTTCCTCTGCGAGCGTTCTTGTTTCGTCCTCTACCACTGAGATCTCCCAGGAAAGGTGAAGGCAAACGCCCAGCAACATCAGGATGCTCATCGCAAACAAAAGGTTGGAAGGCACTTGCACGCCGACGTATTCGGCCACAATGTTAAGCAGTCGGGGGAAGGCTGCCAATACCAAGGTGGCTACACCGACGATCAGCCACAGTGCGGCGTATTTTTCCCGGAGCTTCTTGCGCCGGAGCATTTCGATCACGAGGGCGACGATAGCGAGAGCCAGCAGGAATGCTGCGATATTGCCCAAGGCTAGGCTCCTATGGTATCGGCGGCAATTACAGCCGGGGCGGTCGGTTTTCTTGTCAGGGCGAACAGCAGCGCGAACACCGATCTTCCGAGGTAAATGGCGGCCTTGGCAGGGTTATGACTGGGTTTCCCGCCTTGACGCGCCCGCATTTCGACGGGCACTTGCGTTACAGTGCACCCGGATCGGATGGCGACAACAAGCGAGTCGATGGTGTCGCCAAGGTACTCGGCGGGGTAGTGGTCCAAGTACTGGGTGATGGCCCGATGGTTGGCGGCCCGGAATCCGCTGGTCACGTCGGTCAGCTTGGTTTTTGCAAGTGATGAGATGACCTTGGCAAGGAGCTGCATTGCCCACTTTCGCGGTCCATTCACCTTGTACTCGCCACGGTCAGCGAAACGGGCGCCGATGGAAATATCCGCGTGGGCAAGGCCGGCAAGGACTTCATCGATGCTGCGGGGGTCGTGCTGGCCGTCAGAATCCACCTGGATGACCTGGGCGTAGCCCAAGCGACGGGCGTACTTGAACCCTGCCCGCATTGCTCCACCGACACCGAGGTTAAAAGGGAGGTTAAGGACTGTAGCACCAGCGGCCACGGCCTCCTCGGCCGTGTTGTCCGTGGATCCGTCATTGACCACCAGGACGTCGTAGCGAGCGTTGGTATGCAGGACTTCCCGAACAGTGTTGCCGACTGCTTCGGCTTCATTCCAGGCAGGCATAATCACCAGGATGCGCGGGGAGGGATTCGGTTCCATGTTGTCCAAACTATATCAATTCCAGAAAGGCTCATCGGAGATACTACGGGGGAGTCACCGCCGCGGCAGGTCAGCGGAGCAGCCGTTGTTCCAGCTCGTCCGGGATTCGGCCCGTGGTGCCGCGAAGGGCGTCCCGGAATCCGGTGACGGCAGCGTTGGCGAGCTTGAGGCGGCCTGGGCTGAACGCAAACCTCAAAAGGTGCGCTTTAAATTCCTCAACCAAGCGACGGGCCACCCATCCTGGATCCTTTAGGAGGTACCTGCGCGTCAGGAGAGTTCCGTTGCGGCAGATGTAATAGACCCGGCTGGGTGAGTGGTAGTTGTAGGAGATTTCACGTCCCAGAATCCGTACGGGCCTGCCGAACAGGGTGGAGGGTTCCCGTTCGCCCAGGTCATGTTCTATTTCACAGCCCTCACCCACCAACACAGCCAGGCCTGCTGCCCGCGTGCGCATCGTGTATTCGGAGTCAACGCCATCGATGAACAGCCCTTCCTCGAAGGGGCCAACATAATCCAGTGTCGAACGGGGGATGAGGAAGCCGGACTGCATCGGATCAAAAGGTTGAGTGAATGGTCCCTTGCCGTGAAGGACCGGAACCGGATGCCCGCTGTACTCGGAAGCTGTAATGAAGCCCACTCGATGGCCCGCCGTCAGCGCCCGGCGATAGGTGTCCAGGGCAAGCCGGACGTACTGCTCCGTCGGGGACGAGTCCTGGTCCAGCGTCAGGAAGAAGTCAGGATCCCACTGCGCACGTGCCTCGTCAATGCCGGCGTTCAGTGCGGCGGCGATGCCCGAGTTCCGCGGCTGGCGCACTACGGTGGCACCGGCATCGATCAACTCTTTCAGGACAGGGCCGGCAGTGATCGGCGAACCGTCGTCAACGACAACCACGTGACTGACCTGATTCAGGAGATCACGGACAGTGCCCACAAGTGATACTGAGGGCCCGAATGCGGCCACCACGGCAACGACCGACGGTTCGGTATCATGCTGCGTCAAGGATTGGGTCCAATCTTTCGTGGCTGAGTAGCTTCCAGCCCGGAATGAGCAGGGTGACGAATAGCACGGCTTCACTCAGCGCCATGCCCAGTGCGATCCCGGGTGCATTGCCGGCCGCGCCGGCCCAGATCATGGCCGCCACGCCGAACGCAGCGGAAACCAAAGTCCAGGTCAGGACCAGGTTTTGCCGCCCCGCGGGAATCAGCAGGTTTCGAATGAATGGCGTGCTGGCACTAAGGAAGAGGAAGGCCAAACCGAAGTAGAGGCAAAGTTCCGTGGTGGCTTGGGCCTTGCCCACAAAAAGGAGACTGCTGACGAACGGCCCGGCCAGCGTCAGGATAACCGCTCCGATCAGGCCAAGCCCGGCATGGGCGACGATGGCAGCCAGGTGGCGTTTGCGGCGGTTGGTTGCTCCGTGTTCGATCGTCCAGCCCTGGAACGCGTTCCCCAGGGCGATGACGGTGAAGAGGCCGAAGCGGTACAGCGTGTCAGCTGTGGCGAGACTTCCCGATGCCGCTGGCGATGTGCTCGCTGTCGCGATCGGGGTCGGCGTCGAAGCGTAGGCGTTGCCCGCAAGGCTGATTCCTGCGGTCCGGCCTTGGGCAGCCAGTTCACCCAACGAGGCGCGGGCGTCGGTGGGAAGCCAGCGTTGGCCCGGCGAGAATTTCCGGTGAAAGGCGACCAGTGCGATGATCGAGGCGATAGCCACTAGGGCCGTGTAGATCCAGAGCTGGCCCGTCAGCAGTAGGATCGGGGCAGCGGCGGCCGAAGCCAGGAATCGCGGAACGGTGTCGTACAGGGCCAGCAGCCGAGGCTGCCCCAACCCGATGCAGAACCACGACGGCGACATCCCCGCGAAAGCTACCGCCCAAGCCATGGCCACGGCTTCCCACCGATACGCCGGAACTGCCACGAGCGCCGTAACGACGGCCGATGCAGGCAGTACAAGGCCCAGCAGGAGAAGGCGCGTGCGGATGCTCCCCGCATAAACACGGGCACGCTCGTCCTCGCGGGTCGCGCGTGCCACCGCAACGGGGCCGTCGACATTCCAGCCCCACATCAGCACGGTAGCGGCAAACGTGCCAATTGCCTGGCCGGAGAGAACACTGGAAATGCCCTCTCCTCCGACCACGCTGGAGATCACTGGAAGCAACAAGAGCGGGGTGATCAAGGACAGCAGCGGCAAAACCGTGAACCCGGAAAGGCGCAGCAGTACGGTCTTCATTCGTTGGGGTGTCCTTGGTTTTCTGTATGGGGCTTTGTCGATCTTACGGGATGGGCGTGCCCCGCCAGCTGTCACCTACTATGGTGCAGACGACGGATCCCGCCCTGCATCGCGGCGGCGACCACTTGCCGCGATTGAAATGTGAGGCCATGACAGCCGCCGACCAGCCTGACCACCAGCCGATCCGAGCCAGCATTTGCATGGCGACCTACAATGGATCCCGCTACATCGATGAACAACTCGAATCCATCCTTCGCGAACTTGGTCCTGACGACGAAATCGTGATTGTCGACGATGCGTCATCGGACGGGACCGTGGACCGCATCCGTTCCTTTACGGATGCAAGAATCAGGCTCATTGAGGCAGCAGCCAACCAAGGCTATGTGCAGTCCTTCGAACAGGCCGCACTGGCAAGCCGCGGCAACGCCATCTTCCTCTCCGACCAAGACGACGTCTGGGTTGAAGGACGGCTGGACGCCATGCTCGAAGCACTCGAGTCAGCGGCCGTCGTCGCGTCAAATTTTGACGTCCTGGGCGGCGGTGACCGTCCCGGGATCCCCCTGCTGCAGGAATCGGACAGCGCCAGGCACCGGGCCAACCTTTTCGGAATCCTGGTCGGATATAGGGCCTACTACGGCTGTGGCATGGCGTTCCGCCGTGAAGTCCTGTCCAGTTTCGCGCCCATTCCGCCGTACTTGCGGGAGTCCCATGATCTCTGGCTGGCCATTCTGGGAAACAGCGCCGGCTCCATCAGGCACCTGGGCGAGGCAACGCTGCTGCGCAGGATCCACAACGACAACGCGACCCCCCGTGGCTGGCGTTCGTTAAGCGTGATGATGGCCGCCCGGGTGGTCCTCATAAGGCTCATGGTGGAAGCTCGGCGGAGGCTCCGCGCGTCTGCGTGACCGGCTGCGCGGAGCCTCCAGGTTCGGGCAGAGCTAGAAGTACGAGACGTCTACGCCCCGCTGAGCCAGGCTGTTGGTGAGCTGCCAGCTGTTTCCGCGCACGATGCCCACGGTGGTGGACCTGTTGCCATCCCAGTCGCCGGTGACCGGCCGGTCGGTGGACACCCCGAACGGGAGGACTTCCGACACGAGCGGCCACTGAACGCGGTTGCTCAGCCACCACACACCGTCCCGCCAAACGCCGATGCTCGTTTTTCCATTGCCGTCCCAGTCGCCGACGATCGGAGTGTCAGAGGGGACGCCGAACGCCGAGTACTCGTTGACCACCGGATAGTCGATGTTGTAATTGACCTGGAAGTTCGAATTGCGCCAGATGCCGATGCTGTCCCTGCCTGCACCGTTCCAGTCACCGACGATCGGAGTGTCAGAGCCGACGCCGAAGCCGACCACCTTGGTAATGGCCATCGTATTGATGTCATCGACCAGCCACCACACACCGTTCCTGAATATGCCGATGCCGGCCGTTCCGTCGCCGTTCCAGTCGCCAACCACTGGCTTGTCACCCGGATTCCCGTAAGGGAAGCAGCGCCGAGGCGAGAATGCCATCTGCAGGCACCAGAAGCCGTCCTTGAACCAGCCGACGTGGGCCTTGCCATCTCCGGCCCACTTTCCTGTCAGAAGTGTCGCGCCGGGAATCAGCCCGACGGGATAACTGTCAGGGGTAGCGGCGAGCTTCCGCAGTTGGTCGATGTTTCCGTTGAAAACGTTCTGGTCTCCGGGAAATGTTGCCTTGACGGTCTGCGCGGCGTTGGCGTAGTCATTCGCGTACTGCCAGATCGTGTAAGTCGACCAGCCACCCGGGACGGCAGGGCTGCTGGTGTAGTAAGAAGCCAGCCAGAGCGGGTTGGTGCTGCTGAACTCAGAGGTGTTTCCCAGGCAGTCGCGCCAGAAGTAGTAGCCCGTGTAGATCATGGCTTGCTTGCTGGTCAGGCGATAGAGCGTAGACGTAAAGTCACGCACCCAGGTGGTCAGCTGCGATGGGGTCATTCCATAGCACTTGTCTGAGCCGCCGTAGGGGTTGTCCTCGATGTCCAAGGTTGGCGGCATGGTGACGCCGTCGGCTGACCAGCCGCCACCGTTGTTCACGAAGAACTGCGCCTGGGTCGCGCCGTCGGACACACTGGGTGCGGCGAAGTGGTACGCCCCCCGGAACAGCCCGGCGGAGGTGGCGCCGCCGTACTGGGCGCCGAAATACGGGTTCCTATAGGTAGTGCCTTCAGTCGCCTTCACATACGCGAACCGGGCACCTTTGTTCTTTACTTCGGTCCAATTTACCGACCCTTGCCAGGAACTAACGTCCAGGCCCAGTGGCTGACCGACTGTGCTGGCGGGCTGTTCCGGGACCGACGGCTGGGCTGATTCCGAACTCAGGGCCTTGGCCTGAGGAGCCTGGCCTTCCGCCGACGGAGCGTTCATTCCAGCGCGCCCCATTGCGGCTTGGCCGGCCTCGGGTGATGGGGCCTGGGCCTTGGCCGCCGCTGCGGTCGGTGCTGGCGACGCTTCCGCACTCGCCGAGGGGGCCGCCGTCGTCTGCCCGGCAGGCGTGGGCTGCATGGTGGGACCGAGTGACTCAGCCACGGACGGTTCAGGGGAGGGGGCCGTCGTCGTGGGCGGCGGAGTGGGCGCCGGGGTGACGGCCACAGCGCTGGTTCCGCTTAACAACAGAGGAACAGCAAGCGCTGCAGCCAGCAGTGCTGCGCGGCGGGATTTGAGTATGGTCACGGTTGCCCCCGAGAAATCTGTTGCGCGGGGAGAACTTCCACCGTCGTCCTACTGAGAGTACCCAACCGTTACTAGTGTGACCAGTGTTATCGGAGTGAAGAATGCCACGGTCTCCAAATCGGTCGGCAAAGCGGTTGCCGGTAAGCTGTGCACCATGCAGAAACTCCTCGTTACCGGCGGCGCCGGCTTCATCGGCTCCAATTTTGTCCACTATGTCATTGCCACTACCGACAGTCATGTCACCGTTTTGGACAAGCTCACGTACGCGGGCAACCTGGAATCGCTCCGGAACCTCCCGGCGGACCGGTTGTCCTTCGTGGAAGGCGATATCGCTGATTCTTCGGTGGTGGACGGGCTCGTGGCTGACTGCGACGTGGTGGTCCACTACGCGGCGGAGTCGCACAACGACAACTCCCTGCATGACCCGCGCCCGTTCCTGGACACGAACATCATCGGAACGTACACGCTGATCGAAGCCGCCCGGAAGCACAACAAGCGTTTCCACCACATCTCCACCGACGAGGTCTACGGGGACCTGGAGCTCGATGACCCGGAGCGGTTCACGGAGCAGACCCCGTACAACCCGTCCAGCCCGTACTCGTCCACGAAGGCCGGTTCGGACCTGCTGGTGCGTGCCTGGGTGCGTTCCTTCGGGCTGCAGGCGACCATCAGCAACTGTTCGAACAACTATGGCCCGTACCAGCACGTGGAGAAGTTCATCCCGCGCCAGATCACCAACGTGATCGACGGGATCCGTCCCAAGCTGTACGGCAAGGGCGAGAACGTCCGTGACTGGATCCACGCGAACGACCACTCATCCGCCGTGCTCGCTATCATTGCCAAGGGCCGGATCGGCGAGACCTACCTGATCGGCGCCGATGGGGAGAAGAACAACAAGGACGTCGTCGAGCTGATACTGAAGCACATGGGCCAGTCCCCGGACGCCTACGACCACGTGGTGGACCGTCCCGGCCATGATCTGCGGTACGCGATCGACTCCACGAAGCTCCGCGACGAGCTCGGCTGGGAGCCGCAGTTCTCCAACTTCGACGCCGGTATCGAGGACACCATCGCGTGGTACCGCGACAACGAGGACTGGTGGCGGCCGCAGAAGGCCCAGACCGAAGCCAAGTACAAGGAACAGGGCCAGTAAACGATGACCATCGAGTTCTCGAAGAAGCTCACCGCGCACGAAACCCCGATCCCCGGCGTCGTGCTGTACGACCTCCCGGTCCACGGCGACAACCGTGGCTGGTTCAAGGAAAACTGGCAGCGGGAGAAGATGGTGGCTCTGGGGCTGCCCGACTTCCGTCCCGTGCAGAACAACATCTCGTTCAACGAAAAGGCTGGAACCACCCGCGGTATCCACGCTGAACCGTGGGACAAGTTCATCTCGGTCGCCACCGGCAAGATCTTCGGGGCCTGGGTGGACCTGCGCGAGGGTTCTTCCTTTGGAGCGGTATTTACCGCCGAGATGGACCCCAGCCAGGCCATTTTCATTCCCCGCGGTGTGGGCAACGCTTTCCAGACCCTGGAGGACAATACGGCCTATACGTACCTCGTCAACGATCACTGGTCAGCCGACGCGCAGGGCCAGTACACCTTCCTGAACCTGGCCGACGAGACGGCTGCCATCCAGTGGCCGGTGCCGCTTGACCAGGCGGAGCTTTCGGACAAGGACAAGGCCCACCCGCGGCTGGGCGACGTCGTGCCGATGCCGGCGAAGAAGGTACTCGTCCTGGGCGCAGATGGCCAGCTGGGCAAGGCCCTGCGTGAACTGTACGACGGCGATACTTCAGTCGAGTTCGCCGGCCGGAGCGACTTCGACATCACCAGCGCCGATTCCTATGCCGGGAAGAACTGGAAGAATTACTCAGCCATCATCAACGCCGCGGCATATACCGCCGTCGACCAGGCCGAGACCGAAGAAGGGCGGGCAGCTGCCTGGCGGATCAACGTCACCGCAGTCGCCCACCTGGCCCGCACCGCCGTCGAACAGGATTTGACGCTGGTCCATGTGTCCTCTGATTACGTCTTTGACGGAACGGAAGCGGACCACCACGAGGACGAGCCGTTCTCGCCCCTGGGGGTATATGGACAGTCCAAGGCGGCCGGTGATGCCGTGGTAGGCGTGGTACCGCGCCATTACATCGTCCGCACGAGTTGGGTTATCGGCGAGGGCAACAACTTCGTCAGGACCATGTCCTCCCTTGCCAGCCGTGGGATTGCACCTTCAGTGGTCAACGACCAGATTGGGCGGCTCAGCTTTACCCAGGATATTGCTGCCGGTATCCGGCACCTGCTTGAATCCGGAGCCGGGTATGGGGTCTATAACCTCAGTAATGATGGGGAGCCACAGTCCTGGGCGGACATCGCAGCGGATGTCTACAAGCTCAGCGGGGCTTCCGTCGACGACGTGACCGGCGTTAGCACCGAGGAATACTTCAGGGGCAAAACTGTTGCGCCCCGTCCGCTGAACAGTGTTCTCGATCTCAGCAGGATTAAGGCGACGGGCTTCGCCCCGGCCCCAGCTGCCGAAAGGCTGAAGGACTACCTCAAGTCTTGATCTGCCCCACATGAAAACGCCGTTGGTCTTCCGGATAGTCGGAAGACCAACGGCGTTTTTCGTAGGATGTGTTACCCGGCTGATGCTCCGATCTGCGCCGCGGCCCGACGGCGGGGGAAGAACGTGCGACCTGGAAACAGATAGCCGAACAACATATACGCCGCGACGAGAAGAGCGGCAGCGTAAATGATGGTGAGCCCTTCCCACGTCAGTGGCGGCTGCCAGCCCGGCACCGTGATCATCGTCTGCCAATTACCGTAATCGGGAATGCCGACGACGTAGCGACGCAGGACGTACAGGAAACCGTACACGTGCGCCAGGACGGCTGCTCCCAAGAACAGCCGGGTCATCGACTCAGCCGGGCGGCCCCTGGGAAAATGCCTGAACCGGAATGACATGCCGGCCGCGATTACAGCGATCAGGAACAGCGGCAAGCTGTACCGCCCTTGCCAGATGAAGCCCACGCTGGAGACCAGCGCTGCCTGCATGGCCGACGGAACAAGAACCAGCATGCCAAGGGCCACCAGGAAGCCGATCTGCAGCCGCCATCGGCGTACCAGGAACACAAACAGCAGGACAAGCATCAGCAGCATGTTCCAGAACATAAAGACGCCTTGAGGGAGGGAAGACTCCAACCATCCCATAACCCCGATGTATTGGGCCACGAAGTCAAAGGACCGGTCCAGCATGGTGAGGAACGCTCGGTACGGCTGGATGTCGCCCGTTGCGTTGGAGATCCCGAGCGGCGCCGCGCCCGCCGAAGGCGGGGCGTTCAGCATCCACACGTTCCAGAGCATCCCGAGGAACACGCCAATGGTCGTGATCCCGACCGTGAGCAGCACCAGCTTGTTGCGGAATATGGCCGTAACGTCCTTCCAGCGATAGCAGAGGAAGGCCACCACGACTGCGCACAAAAGCCAGACCAGTGACACGGAGCGCGTGTTGGCGAGGGCAACGCTGGAAAGCCCGACGGTGATCACGGCAGGTCTGACGACCGCGAGTTGGTTCGAATTTTCCAGAACCACCAGAAAACCGCAGAACGCGGCCATAGTGGCGGCAATCTCCAAGGAGTTCGGATTAATGCCGCTGGCGAGGAAGAAGACCATGGGCGTCATGCCGACGGCGGCAGCGACGATCGGCCACCTGGGGTGGCGAAGCCTGGCCAGCGCTGTGAATCCGGCCGCATAAAAAAGGGCCGAAAGCAGGGCGCTGACGATTCTCATGGCAAAGATGGCCGGGGCCCCCGACATCAACAGGCTCGGAAAGCCGACAATCCAGTAGTACATGGGGTTGTAGAGCCCGGCCGACGTGACGCCTATGGAAAGGTAATTGTCGTCTGTGGGGATACCCGGAGCGCAACCGGCGGGCTTGTCCCGCTGGAACGTGAAACACGTCTGGGACTGGAGGTTTGCGATGTAGGAGGGCACCTGGACATGTACGCCGTGGCCGAATGACTTGCCTTCTTCCACGAAGATCTGCCCCCGGGCCACGGCAGCTGCCTTGATGGTATGCACAGGTTCGTCGGGATATGCCATGAGGGGAGTTGCAAGCGACCATAGGATCATCAGACCGGCCAGCAGGCCCGCGATTCGGAAAAACGTCCCGGTTGCTGCACTCGTACGCTGCGTCTGGTCCGCCGGAGTTCCCGGGATGATGCTCCCCATATTCGCCCTTTCTGGCATAAGGTCCCCGTTCTTGCGGCCCAGCCGCGGTAAAAGGCTCATGCGGCCGCGTCGATCTCTTCAATGCGGTCCTTGGCCAGTTCCAAGGCCTCTTTGCCGGGCGAGGCGACGCCGGCGAAATAGGTTGAGTTCCCCTGACCTCCGTCGCCTACGACAAAGGTTCCCCAGGATTTCACGAGCCTGCTCAGCGATTCGTTCGCATAGCGGCCACAATAGGCTTGGTATGTAACGAGGGACAGCCCGTATCCGTCGCCGCCCATGCCAGCTGTTTCGAAAGTCACGCTGCCTCCCGGCCCCGATCCTACGGTCCCAGATCCGATCGACAGGTTCAGGGTATCGTCGTTCATCCTGACGAACCCTTTGCCGAAATCCAGGAGGGCGGTGTCAAACCGGGACCCAATGGCCGATTTTTCGAGGAAGGCGATGGAGCCCGCGGTGTTGTCCAGCTTGTCCGCGATGTCGGCGTAGCCTCGGACGGTTTCCCCTGCGGTGTCGGGCGCCCATTCCATCCCGGGCTGTCCGTCCCACGAACCTGCGGCGAGGTACTCCGTAGCCGTCTGGGTCATCACGGAGCTTTCCGTGCTGCGGACTGGGATGATCTCCTGGTTGGGGAACTCAGTTCCGGGGTTGATTCCGGTGATCGCAGGATCGTCCCATTTTGTGATGTCGCCTGAGTATATGGAGCCAAGGACACCTGTCGTCAGCTTGACGTTTTTGGCGCTCGGCAGGTTGAAAGCCACACCCAGCGCTACGACGGAGACCGGTACGGAGAACGCGCCGTCGGGTCCGCAGGACTGCCGTGACCTCGCGATGTCCTCGGCCGTAAGCGGGGCATCCACGGGCGCAAAGTGCGCCTGTCCACTGAATAGCGCGTCGAGTCCCACACCGCTGCCGTCAGGCGAGAAGTTGAGCGAAGATCCTGGGTTGTCCTTAACCCAGCCGCCCCGCCAGGCAGAGACGGAGCTACTCTGGATGCCCGTACCCACCGCTGTCAGGGAACCCCGGACCGCGGGTTCGATGGACGGGCCAGAGCATGCGGTCAACGCAGCACACAAGGCTGTGAGCGCCGCTGTGCACCACATTCCCTTAGATTTCAATGAAAGACCTCTCAAGTTAATTGCGGGTTGCCTGCCATCAATGCCGTCGCACCGCTGGCACCCACTTCCACGGACTAGCCTACGTTGCAATCTTTCCCTGCGTGTTGCGACAAACCGGCGCCAGGAATTGAAATATCTACTGGTTCAGCCGCGCTGACCGGCCTGTTCCGAGTATGTTAGTTATCCACAGCCCGCATCATGTGACTTGGCGGCGTGCTGTACGCTCCCTAGGCTGTACCCAGTTGAACTGCCTCCGCCGGGGGCGGCAGTTGTATTGGGGAACTATATGGACGCTGTGCGAATCGTGGAAGACGAAGTCCGCGAGCTGATCCGCCGTCGGGGTCTTGATCCACTGCGGCAGGCGGGCGAGGTCCGTCGTCTCGTAGAGGCGGCTGTCAGTGACTACGACGAACGGGCCCTGATGGGGCCGCTCCCTCCGATTGGTCCGCTGGAGGCCGCACGCAGGTTCGTCTTTGACGCGGTGGCCGGCTTCGGTGTCCTTCAGCCGCTGCTGGACGATCCGACCATCGAGGAAGTCTGGATCAACGCGCCCAACGAAATCTACGTGGCCAGGAACGGCGAGTCGGAACTGACCTCACTCAGCCTCACGGACCAGCAGGTCCGCGATCTCGTGGAACGCATGTTGAAGAGTTCCGGCCGCCGCCTGGACATGTCGTCGCCCTTCGTGGACGCAGCCCTGCCTGATGGTTCGAGACTCCACGTAGTTATTCCAGATGTCACCCGCAGGCACTGGGCCGTGAATATTCGCAAGTTCGTGGTGAAGGCCAGCCGCCTGGAGCACCTGGTCGAGCTTGGAACCCTGACACCTCAGTCCGCCCGATTCCTCGGTGCAGCGGTGTCCAGCGGACTGAACATCCTCGTGTCAGGCTCTACCCAGGCGGGCAAGACCACCATGCTCAACTGCCTGGCTGCGAGCATCGGCAGCCGTGAGCGCGTCATTACGGTCGAGGAAATCTTTGAACTTCAGTTCCCGCTTAGGGATGTGGTGGGCCTCCAGTGCAGGCAGCCCAACCTCGAAGGCGAAGGCGAGATCCCACTGCGCAGGCTTGTAAAGGAAGCCCTCCGGATGCGCCCGGACCGCTTGGTCGTGGGAGAGGTACGGGAAGCGGAAAGCCTCGACATGCTGATAGCTCTAAATAGTGGCCTTCCGGGAATGTGCACAGTTCACGCAAACTCAGCCCACGACGCCGTGACCAAGATCTGCACGCTTCCGTTACTCGCCGGCGAAAACATCTCGTCTGCATTCGTCGTCCCCACGGTGGCGTCCTGCATCGACCTTGTGGTCCACTGCAGTCGGCATGCCAACGGCCGCCGCCAGGTAACCGAGATCCTTTCCCTCGGCCGGCGGGTGGAAAACGGCATCATCGAATCCTCCATGGTTTTCGCCATGGAAGACGGCCAGCTGCAGCCGCGGGCCAACTCCATGCCCGCGGCGGAGAAGTTTTCCCGGGCAGGGTACGACGTCGCGGCGCTGCTGGAGCCGCGCTGATGGCGCCTCTCTTAGGGGTGCTTGCCGGCGCGGGACTCTTCCTGATCTGGTGGTCGTTCTGGGAAAAGCCGGCAGCGTTGATGCGCCGGCCCAGGGCCAGCCGCCTTGAGGACCTGCTGGCCTCTGCCGGCGTCGAAAAGGTCAGCGGGACGGCCCTCGTCGCGTCGTGCCTGGGACTGGGCATATTTGTGGCCCTCATCCTCTTTGTGGTTAGCCGGTCATGGCCGATATCTGTCTGCTTCGGACTCTTCGGCGCGTGGCTGCCCGTCAGCATTGTCCGCTGGCGGGCGAACAGGAGAACCGCCGTCCTACGCCAGCTCTGGCCGGACGTGGTGGACCATCTGCGCTCGGCCATCCGTGCCGGGCTTTCACTGCCGGAGGCCCTGATACAGCTGGGGGAGAAGGGTCCCGAGGAGCTTCGGCATGTTTTCAGGGACTTCGGGGCCGACTACCGTGCCGGCGGGCAGTTCGATGCATCTCTTAACAAACTCAAGGACCGGCTGGCGGACCCCGTGGCGGACCGGATCGTCGAGGCACTCCGGCTGACCCGTGAAGTTGGCGGTTCGGACCTGGGGAAACTGCTGGGCACCCTCGCCGAATTTCTCCGCGAAAATGCGCGGACCCGCAGCGAGCTCGAGGCCCGGCAGTCCTGGACTGTCAACGCCGCCAGGCTCGCAGTTGCCGCTCCCTGGATCGTTATGCTGCTCCTGGCCACCAGGCCTGAAGCTGTGAACGCCTACAACACGCCCATGGGAGCCGGCGTCCTCCTTGGCGGGCTCGTGGTGTCGCTGGTCTGCTACTCCATCATGCTCCGCATCGGCGCCCTTCCGCAGGACGAACGGGTGCTGCGATGAACGGGATCTCGGCGGCTGCGATTGTGTGCGGCATCGTCCTCGGGACGGGCCTGTGGCTGCTCTTCGTCCGATTGCCCTTTGTGCGGCCGCTCACATTCGTCGAGCGCATCGAGCCGCAGCTGAAATCGCAAAACCTTGAATCGCGGTTGCTGCGGGCCAGCGGGCAGAACGCCACGCCATTCGGACCGTTGGAACGGATCGTGCGTCCGCTGCTTAACGACGGGCTCGCCGCGCTGGGGAAGTTGAACCTCGGGTCAAAGGCACTGACCCGTAGGCTCGCCCAAGCCGGCATCAACAAATCACCCATAGATTTCCGGGCCGAACAGCTCCTCTGGGCCGCCGCTGGATTCGCCGCCGCCGTGGCTGCGGTGGTGCTGGGCGCGGTAGCCGGCCGGTTCAGTCCACTCCTCGCGGTTGTGGCCGTCCTCGGAAGCGCGCTCGGCGGGTTTCTGTTCCGTGACTTCTGGTTGGGTGTCCAGATCAGCAGGCGGGAATCCCGGATGATGGCGGAGTTTCCCAGCCTTGCCGAGCTGATGGCCCTGGCTGTTGGTGCCGGTGAAAGTGCCACTGGTGCGCTGGACCGGGTCTGTCGCAGTGCAAGTGGAGAACTGGCCAAGGAGTTTTCCAAGATCCTTGCTGAAACCAGGGCCGGGAAACCGCTGGTGGAAGCGCTCCAGGAGTTTTCCGCCCGGACAGATATTGGGCCGCTTGTGAGATTTGTCGACGGCATCATCGTCGCGGTCGAGCGCGGCACACCCTTGGCAGACGTCCTGCGGGCTCAGGCCCAGGACGTCCGGGACACCGCAAAACGGGACCTCATGGAATCGGCGGGGAAAAAGGAAATCGCCATGATGGTTCCTTTGGTCTTCGGTGTCCTTCCCTTAACAGTGGTTTTCGCAGTGTTCCCCGGGATCGCGGCCATCAGCCTTGGACTTTAGCCATGAGCATCGCCAAGCCGTCACATCCACTAGCCGCCACATCACGTACACCGCGTCATTTACACAACGAATGGGACCGAAATGAAAAACATGGGAATCTCGGGCAGCCTGCTGCTCCTCGCTTTGCTGGCCGGCCTGTGGGCACGGACCAGTGAAACTGTGTCAGGCAGGAGGTACACAGCGACAGATCCCGACGTGCCGGCCCAAGACCACCCGGAACGAGGCGACGTCCCCGGTTGGGTGATGATCACGTTAATGTCCGCAGTCTTGGTGGCGGCGTTGCTGGCTCTCGCCGGTCCAGCCCTCGAAACGATGTTTAACCAGGCGATGGACAAGGTCGGAAAGTAAGTCATGCTGGGCGCCAGCCAGTGCGTGCCCAGCCGGGAACTGTGCCGGTCCCGGATCGGCGCCGAGCCGGGCTGGCGCACGGATGAACGCGGTTCCGCCGTCGTGGACTTCGTCCTGGTGGGCGGCCTGCTCACCATGTTTTTTCTTGCGATAATCCAGCTGACCCTGGTCCTGCACGTCCGCAACACACTGATCGACGCCGCCGCCTCAGGGGCGCGCTATGGAACGCTCGCGGACCGGGGAGCGTCAGATGCCCAGGAACGGGCGGCAACACTCATCGACACTGCCCTGAACGCTGAGTTCGCGCAGGACATCACAACTGCCGAAGTGACGTTCCAGGGCCTGCGGACCCTCGAAGTGACCATCAAGGCACCCATGCCCGTCATCGGGCTGATCGGCCCCCGGGACCTGCTGGAGGTGAAAGGCCATGCCGCAATCCAGCCCTAACAACTGGCGTTCCCGCCTACGCAAGAGATTCCGGCAGGCGCTTGGCGAGGGATCAAAGGAAGAGGGGAGCGCGGTGGTCGAATTCACGTTCCTGGCGCTGCTCCTGATGGTCCCTCTGGTGTACTTCATTATCACGGTGGGCCAGATCCAGGGCGGGTCCTTTGCCGTGGTCGGAGCCGCTGACCAGGCCGCGAAGGTGTTCGTGGCCCAGCCGGATGCAGGGTCTGCCCAGGCCGCCGCCGAACAGGCAGCCCTCATCGCCCTCGCGGACTTCGGCCACGAAGCCGGGCAGGCACGCGTATCCACCCGCTGCGACCCTGCCGACTGCCAAGCCGCAGGCACGGCCGTCACCGTCACGGTAAACCTCACCGTGCCGCTGCCCTTCGTGCCGTTCAACGAGGACTTCAGGCTCAAGGCCAGCGAAGTTGAAGCCTCGTCCACCCAACTGGTGGGCAGGTTCCGGTGACCCGAAGGTGACGCACAAAGCGATCCCCAAAGCGATCCCCGAAGCCAAGCCCAGCGATTCAGGTGAGGACGGCCAGATGATCGTCATGATCATCGGCTACGTCGCGCTGGCCCTCCTGGTGGTCACGGTGGTCATCGGCATCTCCAGCGTCTACCTCGAACACAAGCGGCTGTTGTCACTGGCCGACGGCGCCTCGCTGGCCGCCGCCGACAGCTACACGCTGGGTGAGGTCGGGGGAGAGGGCGGGAGCCCCTCAGCCGTATTGGGTTCTGGCCGCGTCCGCACCGTTGCGGCCGACTTTATCGCCCGGAGCCCGTCGTCGGCCCGTTTCGACGGGTTAGCCGTTTCAGCGGCGACCGGCAGCCCTGACGGGTCCACCGCCGTCGTGGTTCTCAGCGCTGTTGTCCACCCGCCGGTGGTGAACTTCCTGGTGCCGGACGGAATCAGGATCGAGGCTGTCTCCACGGCCCGTTCCCGGCTCACGCGATGACCGGAACTCGAGAAGTCCGGCACTCCGGCCGGATAGCGTAGGCTTAAACAACCATGGCCAATATTGATTTTTCCGCAGAAATCCGCGCTCTTCGCGCCACCTACACCTCCATCGAGCAAGTCAGCGATGTTGAGGCTCTGAAGGAAGACATCGCCGAACTGAGCGAACGAGCCGGCGAGCCGGACCTGTGGGATGACCCCGCCGCAGCCCAGAAGATCACCTCACGCCTGTCGCACCGCCAGTCCGAGCTGGAGCGGCTCAACAAGCTGGTGTCGCGGATCGATGACCTCGAAGTGCTCGTGGAACTTGGCCAGGACGAGGACGACGCCGACTCCATGGGCGAAGCCGCCGCCGAACTGGAATCCATCCGGAAGTCCTTGAAGGATCTGGAAGTGGTGACCCTGCTGTCCGGCGAATACGACGAACGTGAAGCCGTGGTGTCCATCAGGGCAGGGGCAGGAGGTGTTGACGCCGCAGACTTCGCCGAAATGCTGATGCGCATGTACCTCCGCTGGGCTGAACGCCACGGTTACCCCACCACCGTGATGGACACGTCCTACGCCGAAGAGGCCGGCCTGAAATCTGCAACGTTTGAAGTCAAGGCCCCCTACGCGTTCGGCACGCTGAGCGTCGAAGCCGGAACCCACCGTCTGGTGCGGATCAGCCCTTTCGACAACCAGGGCCGCCGCCAGACGTCCTTCGCCGCCGTCGAGGTCATTCCGCTCATCGAATCCACGGACTCCATCGACATCCCGGACAACGAGATCCGCGTGGACGTCTTCAGGTCCTCAGGCCCCGGCGGGCAGTCCGTTAACACCACAGACTCCGCCGTCCGCCTCACCCACATCCCCACCGGCACCGTTGTGTCCATGCAGAACGAAAAGTCGCAGCTCCAGAACCGGGCAGCAGCCCTGCGGGTCCTGCAGTCCCGCCTCCTTCTCCTGAAGAAGGAGCAGGAGGACGCCGAGAAGAAAGCGTTTGCCGGCGATGTTAAGGCATCCTGGGGCGATCAGATGCGCTCCTATGTCCTGAACCCCTACCAGATGGTCAAGGACCTCCGGACCGAACACGAGGTGGGCAACACCTCCGCGGTATTCGACGGCGAAATTGACGACTTCATCGACGCCGGGATCCGCTGGCGGACCGACAACCGCAACGCCGCAAAGTAAACACCTGCCGCGCCTGCCCGGTAGGCCTGATCCTGCGACACACCCCCGAAGCCCCCAAAAACCGGCCAAAAGACTGTGTATGGTCGAGGAGCCGGAGCTCAACTTCCCCCAAACGAATGCCCGTGCGCCGGCTGCAGATCTGGGCTGTATCAGCCGCGCCCTGCAGGGTAATTAGGGCCATGATCCGATTCGAAAATGTCACCAAGGTCTACGACCAGACGGCCAGGCCTGCCCTGGACGATGTCAGCCTTGAGATTGACCGTGGTGAATTTGCCTTCCTCGTCGGCGCTTCCGGATCCGGAAAGTCCACGTTCCTGCGGCTGGTGCTGAAGGAAGACCGGGCCTCTTCGGGCGCCGTGTACGTCGCCGGGCAGAACGTCGCCAAGATCTCCAGCTGGCGTGTGCCCAGGCTCCGCCGCGGCATCGGCGTGGTCTTCCAGGACTTCCGGCTCCTTCCGCAGAAGAGCGTGTTCGCCAACGTTGCCTTCGCGATGCAGGTCATCGGCAAGAGCCGCAGCGTCATCCGCGACACCGTCCCCGAAGTCCTCAAGACCGTGGGCCTGGAAGGCAAGGAAAACCGTCTTCCCCACGAGCTTTCCGGCGGCGAGCAGCAGCGTGTGGCCATTGCCCGCGCGGTAGTCAACCGCCCCGGCATCCTCCTTGCCGACGAACCCACCGGCAACCTGGACCCCACCACCTCCATGGGCATCATGGGTGTGCTGGACAAGATCAACCAGAACGGCACCACGGTGGTCATGGCCACGCACGACGACGACATCGTCAACGAGATGCGCAAACGCGTTGTCGAGCTCAGGAACGGTATCGTGATCCGCGACGAGGCCCAGGCTTTGTATACGTCCATGATCCCCGTAGTGGGCCAGTCCCGCCGGCTCAGGGACGCCAGCGGCCGGGATGAATCCCGGCCGCCCGCATCAGGGGAACGCAATCCCGGCGCAGGGGAGGAGCAGCGATGAGGCTCGCTTTTGTCCTCGGTGAAATCGGCAGCGGACTGCGCCGCAACGTTTCCATGGTGGTCTCGGTCATCCTTGTCACGTTTGTCTCACTGACATTCGTGGGTGCCGCAGGCATGCTGCAGCTCCAGATCAACCAGATGAAGGGCTACTGGTACGACAAAGTCCAGGTTGCCATCTTCCTCTGCAGCGACGGTTCGACGGCGGCCGGTTGTGCCACAGGTCCGGTCACCCCGGAGCAGCAGGACAACCTGCAGACCCTGCTCGAATCACCTGCCGTGGCCCAGTACGTCAACGATTTCCAGTACGAGTCCAAGGAAGAGGCTTACAAGCACTTCAAGGACCAGTTCTCCAATTCTCCGATCGTGGATTCCGTCACGCCGGACCAGCTGCCTTCGTCCTTCCGGATCAACATGAAGGATCCGGAAAAGTACCAGATCATCAGCGAGACGTTCTCCTCGCAGCCGGGCGTGGAAACTGTCATTGACCAGCGCCAGCTGCTGGAGCGGCTCTTCTCGGCCATGAACGCAGCCTCTCTCGTGGCCGTCAGCATCGCCGGTGTGATGATTGTCTGCGCCATCCTCCTGATCGCCACCACCATCCGGCTCTCGGCCTTCAGCCGCCGCCGCGAGACCGGGATCATGCGCCTTGTGGGCGCGTCCAAGATTGTCATCCAGCTGCCCTTCATCCTGGAAGGCGTGATTGCGGCTGTGATTGGCGCAGCGCTGGCATCCGGCACATTGTGGGCGGTGGCGCACTTCTTCCTGGGAGAGTACCTGTCCAAGCAGTATCCGGACACGGCGTTTATCTCACCTGGGCAGACGCTCATTCTTGCGCCGGCCTTGCTGATCCTTGGTGGATCTTTGGCAGGACTTTCGTCTCTCTTGACCTTACGCAGATATTTGAAGGTTTAGGCTGTGCAAACCGAACAAGGAATCCTGATGAACGAATTGCACCGAACTGCGCCCCGGCACCGGGCGGAACGCACGCGACCTAAGGGCCGCCGCGCCGGCCTGATCAGCGGCGTCCTGGCACTGCTTCTCGCCGCCAGCATGGGCGCGTCAGCCCCGGTGGCGCAGGCCGATGAGCTCGATGACAAGCGTGCCGCCCTTGAAGCCGAGGCGGCCCGGGTCCAGCAGTCCTTGGAATTCGTGGATTCGCGCATCGCGAAGGCCGCCGGCGACCTGGTGATCTACCAGGGCCAGCTGCCCGGCGCCCAGCAGGCTCTTCTCGAAGCCCAGGGGCGTGTGGCTAGTGCGGTCAAGGAAGTTGAAGCGCTGACGGCGCGGGTTGACCTTGCGCAGCAGAATAAGGCCAAAATCACCCAGCAGCTGGAGGCTGACAAGCAGAAGATCGCGGACACGAAGAAGCTGATCGGCCAGATCGCCACCCAAGCCTACAAGTCCGGTGGCGTGCCGTCGAACCTGACCCTCTTCTTCGGGGCAAACAACGGCGGCAGCCTGACCGACACCATGGACCTCGCGGACCAAGCCATGCGCAGCCAGAACGCCGCCATGGACAAGCTGTCCCAGCAAAGCGCCACCAATGTGAACTCCCAAGCCCGGCTCGAAGCCGTTGAGGTAGAAATCAGGGACCTCAAAGCCAAGGCAGACGCCGCGTTGGAGCGGGAAAAGGCTGCCCGTGACGAGGCCGCTGCCAAGAAGGCCCAGGTTGACCAGCTGATCGCCGACACAACAAGACTTGACGCTGAACTACAGGCAGCGAAACCTGGCATTCAGTCCCAAATGGCGGCGGTTGCAGCAAGCCAGAACGCCATAGCCAACGAGATCGCTGAACGTGACCGCAGACTCCGGGAGGCCTGGGAAGCAGAGCAGCGCCGCCTCGCTGAGGCTGCCGCTGCCGCCGCCCGGGCGCAGGGCCAGGCCGTTCAGCCGTACGCTCCGGTGACCGGATCGCCGTCGGCCTTTGGCTTGCGGCACCCCTTCTCGGGCGACGTGCCCATCACCTCCGGCTTCGGCTGGCGCTCAACCCCGCCGGGAACCATCGATTTCTACGGCACCGGCGGTTACCTCCACACCGGCATCGACTTCGGCGCCGCCTGCGGCACCCCGGTCTACGCAGCGGCAGCCGGCGAGGTCTTCTCCTCAGGCTGGAACTCGGCCGACGGCGGCGGCTGGCGGGTGAAGCTGTCTCACGGAGTGGTGCAGGGCAACTCGCTGACCACGATTGTCTACCACAACGCCAGCGTCGTGGTCTCCAACGGCCAGCAGGTATCCCAGGGGCAGCTCATCGCCTACTCGGGCAGCACCGGCAACTCAACGGGCTGCCACGCACACTTCGAAACCTGGCTCAACGGCGCTGCCGTTGACCCGATGCGGCTGCTGTAGCGCCGGTCCGCGCCTGCCGTACACTGGTATGACTCCGCGCCGGAACGGCCGGAGCCAACCAGGATCCAAGAACTGAGGAGTTCCACCGTGCCCAAAGAAAGTGGCCGTAAAGTAGTGGCCACCAACCGCAAGGCCCGGCATGACTACCACGTGCTGGATACCTACGAGGCCGGCATCGCCCTGATGGGGACCGAGGTCAAGTCCCTGCGCGAAGGCCACGCCTCCATGGTGGACGGCTTCTGTACGTTCTATAACGACGAGCTGTGGATGGAGGGCATCCATATCCCCGAGTACAACCAGGGGAGCTGGACCAACCACTCCGCACGCCGCCGTCGGAAGCTGTTGCTGCACCGTGAGGAGCTCAACAAAATCTCCGTGAAGATCCGGGAGTCCGGCTTCACCGTGGTTCCGCTGCAGCTGTACTTCCTCGATGGCCGGGCCAAGGTGGAGATCGGCGTCGCACGCGGTAAGCGGGAGTACGACAAGCGCCAGACCCTGCGTGAGCAGCAGGACAACCGCGAAGCCCTTCGCGAGGTCCGGGAACGCAACCGCCGGTAGGAATGATTTCCGCCGCACATGCGTTATGATAGGTAGTCCGGCAGGGATTTGTGCCTGCACAGCCCGGCCGGTTTGAAAACAAAATACGGGGATGATCGGTTTCGACGATGTTAGTCGCGACAGGTGAAGCGGGCCGAGGATGCAGAATTATCTCGTAAACGCTGTCTGCAAACCAATAAGTGCCAAATCAAACCGCACTGACTTCGCTCTCGCTGCCTAAGCAGTAAGACAGTCCGTCAGCCCGAGGTTGCTATTGCCCCGGATCCTGGCGTCATTTAGATAGCCACTGCTGCTTGCCTCCGTCATCGGGGCAAACGGGACTCTTAGATGACTGGGCCCGGATCAGCCACCTGTTTGCAGGAGGGCTGGGGCCGAGAAAATCCGACGCAAACTGCGCCCGGAGAAGACCTGTTAACACGACATCGGACGGGGGTTCAATTCCCCCCATCTCCACATTTTGAATGTCGCAAGACATTGCCAGAAGACCCGGACCGCGCGTCCGGGTCTTCTGGCATTTAAGCGCCGTGTTAAGCCCCTGTTAACCCACGGCGTAGCTCTTCCGGGACTACCCAGTGCCACCGCGTGGTTGTCCCCAATAGGCTCCGGCGCAGCACAAGGTCTGGAAGTCGGAGTCAGCAACGCCAGCCAGGAGGTGCGCCATGGATGCGGCGCGGGAACCCAACTCTGCAGCGGCCGACGACGGTCCGCTGGACTCGTATTCGGAGACCGTCATGCGCGTGGCTGAGACGGTCACCCCGCATGTTGCGGCCATTGAAATGACCGGCAACCGACGTAACGGCCGTTTTCGCATGGGTGCAGGCTCGGCGGTGCTGTTCACGGAAGACGGCTATCTCCTCACCAATTCACACGTCGTCGCCGGCACACACCAAGGGCATGCCGCCTTTGCGGACGGCAGCAGGACCGATCTTGAACTGGTGGGGGCGGATCCTTTGTCCGACCTCGCGGTTGTCCACGGCAGGGCACCCAAAGTAGCCCCGGCGCAGTTCGGCGACGCCGAGTCGCTGCGGGTGGGCCAGTTGGTCATTGCGGTGGGAAATCCGCTGGGCCTGGCCGGATCAGTCACCGCAGGTGTAGTCAGCGGCCTGGGCCGCGCCATTCCGGTGTGGTCCAGCGGCAACCGGCGCGTGATCGAAGACGTCATCCAGACAGACGCGGCACTCAATGCAGGCAGTTCCGGCGGCGCCCTGGCTGATACCCACGGCCGCATCGTGGGAATCAACACCGCAGTGGCCGGAGCCGGGCTGGGCCTGGCCGTGCCTATCAACGCCACCACACGGCGCATCATCTCAGCGCTACTGAAGGACGGCCGCGTAAGGCGTGCCTATCTCGGCGTTGTCAGCACGCCGTTCCGGCTCAACCCAGCGCGGTGATCAGGACGGGACAACGGGACGGGCTGCGAGTGGTGGAAGTGCTGGCCGGTTCGCCCGCGGACCACGCGGGCTTGCGGGCAGGCGATGTCATCCTGACAGCCGGAAGCCGCCCCGTCAGTAACGCCGAAAGCCTGCAGAAGCTGCTGTTCGCTGATGCTATCGGCCAGCCACTGCCGATTCGGGTGCTGAGGGACGGCCAGGAAGTGGACATTGTGGCAGTGCCCGAAGAGATGGCCGGGAGCGGGTAACCGCTACCGGCGCTTCTTCAGGTGCGCTACCGGGTCCTGTGGGCCTTCAATCGGGCTCTTGGCCTTCTTCTCCGCGCGTTTTTCCTTGATGGTTTTGACCGGCTTTTTATGCAGCGGCTGGTGTGGTGACTTGTCCGGCATGGCGTGCTCCTTCCAACGGGGGACGGGCTGCGTCCCACTTCGTAAAATACGCCTGTTCAGCCCCGAATGTAATGCCCCGGATCAGTCCGGAACTGCAACGTCCGCAATGCCCACAAAACGGGTCCCGACGCCGTCGAACTCGCTCCTGATAAGGCCAGCCCGCAGCGGGGGCACCTCGTCCGGGGAATGGTGCTCGCACACCACATACGTGAATTCCGGCCACCATTTCTTAGGCCGGGCCGCTTCTTCATAGCCGCAGACGGCGCATTCCAGGTGCACCCAGACCGGACGCTTGCCGGTCCGGTTGGCCCGCGACTGGACCAGCCACGCCGGCGGGTTGTCCAGGATCTCGCCCAGCTCAGCCTCGGTCATTCGTTTGGGGATGCCATGGCGCTGGGCCATTTCCATCGGTACATCAAGGGCAATTGCCGCGTCGCGTCTGCTAATCATCAGAGTCAACGATACGGGACCGGTCCAAACATGGGCCGATAGGGGAAATGGACAAAAACGAGTACCCACTACTCGGGACAGCCTTAGGTGCCAATCAATAGACTCTGCGGAGTGTCCGATCCTACCCAGGAGAGCTGCAATGAAAGTGAAGCGTTCTATCAGTTGGCTGATTACTCTCATGGTTTTGGCGACATTCGTTGCTGGAACTGGTTTCGCTGCTTCCAGCAGAGCCGAGGCCGCCACCACGTACGGGCATCCGAGTATCAGCTATGCAGGAGTCGGCAAGCCTCCCACATCGGACAAGCCGCAAAGCAAGCTCTGGTGGAATGATGGCTCCTGGTGGGCCGACATGTGGACGACAGACAGCGGGTGGCACATCTATCGGCTGGACCGTAGCTCCCAGACATGGGTGGATACGGGGCTGCTTAATGACAGGCGGGCAAACACTCTGGCGGACACGCTATGGGACGGCAGTCACCTGTACATCGCCTCCCATTTGGTCACTCTGACCAATGAAACAACACCACTGCCTTCAGTATCAGGACCTGCCTACCTCTATAGGTACAGCTATTCCGGCGGAAAATACACGCTGGACAGTGGTTTTCCGACTGTCATCACCAACAACAGCAGCGAGTCAATGACTATAGCCCAGGACACCACCGGTGCTGTCTGGGCCACGTGGACGCAGGTTGCCGGCGACCCAGTCACCGGGTTCACCAACACGGTTTACGTCAACAACTCCGCTCCTGGCGGCACAAGCTGGGCAACTCCGTTTATTATTCCGGTTTCCAACCCGAATCCAGCACCCGATGACATCTCAGCCATCGTCGCATACGGCGAGAAGAAAATCGGGGTGATGTGGACCGACCAGCGAACAGGGTCCGTGTGGTGGGCCACGCGCACCGATGGTACTGCAGCGACCTCAACGTCGTCATGGAAAGTCCAGTCCGCGACCAAGGGCACAGGACTGGCCGATGACCATCTTAACCTCAAATCACTGCAGGCCGACTCCGCTGGCAGGGTCTTCGCCGCGGTGAAGACCAATCTCGACGTTACCTCTACAGATCCGACGCTGGCCCAGTTGGTGCTACTGGTTTTCAAACCAGGCACCGGCTCCTTCTCGACGTCGACGATTTCACTCACCGGCGATTGCACGACTCGGCCGCAAATTGTGCTTGACCCCGAAAACAACCTCGTCCACGCGTTCCAAACAGGACCCTCATCGACGGTCAACGGTTGCGCTTTTGACGGCGTGGAGGGCAGCATTTATGAGAAGACTGCGTCCATGGACAACCCCGTATTTGCAGCGGGCCGGGGCACACCCATCATGGAGGATCCCGCTTCTCCCAACATTAACAATGTGACCACCAGCAAGCAGTCGGTGAACAGCAAGACGGGCCTCGTGGTGATGGCCAGCGACGACGTGGCCAAGCGCTACTGGTTCGCTGACAGGCCCATCGGTGTGGCGCCGGTTCCAACGGCTCCCGGGACGTTCGTGCCGATCGCCCCGACACGGTTCCTGGACACCCGTGACACGGTCCCTGTCGGTGCCGATTCGGAAGTGTCCTTCAAAGTCGGCGGGGTCGCCGGGATACCGGCGAAGGTCTCGGCGGTGGTCTTCAACATGACGGTGACACAGCCCCAAGACTTCGGGTATATCGCTGCCTACCCCTCCGGAACAGCTCGGCCCAACGCCTCGAACGAAAACTTCTACCCGGGTCAGACCGTACCAAATTCGGTCACCGTCCCAGTCGGCGCTGACGGGAAAGTCACGCTCTTCAACCGGTCCAACGGCACCACTCACCTCATCGCTGACGTCGCCGGGTATTACATTGCAGGAACCCCGGCCGTCCCCGGAGCATTCGCACCTGTGGTCCCCTCACGGTTCCTGGACACCCGTGACACGGTCCCTGTCGGTGCCGATTCGGCAGTGTCCTTCAAAGTCGGCGGGGTTGCCGGGATACCGGCGA